>CAZGOM010000193.1:0-10077 GCA_964527265.1 uncultured Phycisphaeraceae bacterium
ATCGTCGGCGGCGGGCTCGCGGGTCTGGCAGCAGCCATCCGGGCCGCGGAAGCCGGCACTCCGGTAGACCTCTTCTCCATGGTCCCCGTCAAGCGCTCTCACAGCGTTTGCGCACAGGGCGGCATCAACGCCTGTAACGAAGTGGCCCGCCAGCAGGGTTACTCCGAATGGATGCACTTCGACGAGACAATCTACGGCGGCGACTTCCTCAACCATCAGCCCCCCGTCTATGAAATGTGCCACTGGGCGCCCAAGATCATCGACCTTCTGGACCGCATGGGCGTCCCCTTCAACCGCACGGCTGAAGGCCAGCGCGACCTGCGCCTCTTCGGCGGCTCGCTTTTTAAGCGCACCCACTTCGCAGGCGCCACCACTGGCCAGCAGCTTCTTTACGGGCTTGATGAACAAGCCCGCCGCTACGAAGCCGAAGGCAAGATCCGCAAGTTCGAGTTCTGGGAATTCCTCTGGCCCGTGCTTGATGAAAACGGTACGGCCAAGGGCATCGTCGCGCAGGACATGCGCAACATGAAGATCCAGGCCTTCCCCGGCGATGCGGTCGTCATGGCCACCGGCGGCTGCGGCCTCGTCTACGGCAAGAGCACCATGGGCGTCATCTGCACCGGCGGCGCAGCAGCCCGCTGCTACCAGGCCGGCGCATGGATCGGCAACCCGGAAATGATCCAGGTGCACCCCACCGCCATCCCCGGCGAAGACAAGTGCCGCCTCATGAGTGAATCGGCCCGTGGCGAAGGCGGCCGCGTTTGGGTTCCCCGGAAGCAGAACGACCCCCGCCCCGGCAAGGAAATTCCTGAAAGCGAACGCTGGTACTTCCTCGAAGAAAAGTACCCTAAGTACAAAAACCTTGTGCCCCGCGATATTGCCACGCGCGAAATCTTCTTCATCTGTCAGCAGGGTTACGGCGTCTACGGCCAGCGCCAGGTTTACCTGGACGTCAGCGACCTCCCCCCTTCCACACAGCACAAGCTTGACGGCATCCTCAAGATGTACAGCAAGTTTGTCGGCGAAGACCCCTACAAAGTCCCCATGCGCATCTTCCCCGCGGTCCACTACTCCATGGGCGGCCTCTACACCCGCTACACTTCCGAAGAACGCAGCCCACGCCTGGGCGACACCCCCCTGGAAGGCAAGTCGGTCGGCATGAAGTTCGGCGATCCGGGCAACATGATGACCAACATTCCCGGCCTCTATGCTTTCGGCGAAGTCAATTACCAGTACCACGGCGGCAACCGCCTGGGCGCCAACTCTCTGCTTAACTGCATCTTCGACGGCCTTTTCTGCGGCCTCTCGGTGGTGAACTATGCCAACGAAGCCAGCAAGGGCAAGACTGCAGCTGAACTGCCGCAGTCCCTCTTTGACGGCGTCGTGAAGCAGGAAGAAGCCCGCTCCAAGCGCATGATCGAAAACAAGGGCGGCAAAAACCCCTACGTCATGCACAACGAACTGGGCGACCTTATGACCGACGCCTGCACCGTTGTGCGTGAAGAAGGCCGCTTGAAGAAGGCCCTCACCCAGGTCCAGCAGATGCGTGAGGACTTCAAGTCCGTCTCCCTCTCCGACACCGGCATCTGGACCAACCAGAATCTTTCGTTCACCCGCGCGCTGGGCGACATGCTCATCTACGCGGAAACCATCGTCATGGGCGCCCTCTCCCGCAAGGAATCGCGCGGCGCGCACTACCGCTCCGACTTCACCGAACGCAATGACGAGGAATTCCTCAAGACCACCGTGGTGAAGTTCAACAAGGCGGATGCAACCCACACTCTGGAATACGAAGAAGTCCCCACCCCGATGATGAAGCCTCGCCTGCGCAACTACGGCGCAGTCGAAAAGAAGAAGGAAGAAGTCGCCGCGGTGAAATAAGACGGTTCACACCTGCCTGCCTTTGATGGGCTTGTCAGCAATTCCCTGAAAGACAAGACGTTTGCGAACACGGATAAACAAGGTGCAATCGCAAACTCCAAATCCAATAGGGAATAAAACCATGCAAACGCAAGAACACAACAACCTCGCAATCAAGACGACGCCCAGCGGTGGCGCAGGCAAGACACAGCACGGCTTTCCGCCCTGCCGTGCCGTCGGGATGCGTGCCGTTCAAGTTGCGGTGTTGCTCTCTTGCGCGCTGCTTGGCGCAGGGTGCTCGTCGTCGGCAAAAACGGCAACCGAATCCAATGCACCGGTCATTCAGCACACGCCCATCGGCGGCAAAGAAAATGCTGATCGCCTGGCGGGCCTGCTGCTGATGCACGAAGTGCTCGACAAGCAGCGCGATCTGGACAAAGTGGTCGACATCCCTTTCAAGACAGTACGGCCTGATGTTGAGAAAATCCTCACCGACATCACCAATGCCTCGGTTCGTTCCGACGACCAGATCAAAAGCCTGATCAAAGCCTCTGGCGGTGATGCGGAAACCAGCAAGACGGTGCTGCCGCTTCTGGAAATCCAGTCGCGCGAGGGGATCGAATCCATCACCACCAAGGAAATCCTCTTCGGCAACAGCAAGGAGATGGAATTCAACCTGCTGTACAACCAATTGCAGTCCTGCCGTTACATCAGCCAGCTTTCGCTGGCTGCGTCGAATCTCAGCAAGGGGCAGGACCAGGCCCAGCTTAAAGGCATTTCCGACGAATTCACCCGTCTTTACAACCAGACTTTTCAACTCATGCTCAAGGCTTATAAGCCTTGACGTTTAACGTTCACGAGAGAGCCACACCATGATCGCATCAGGCAAACCGCAGAACTTCACCGTCAGAGTCAAGCGCCAGGACGGCCCGGACAAACCCGTTTACTACAACGAGTTCAGCCTGCCCTACAAGCCCAATCTGAACATCATCTCCGTGCTGAACATGATCGCCGCCAGCCCCACCACGACGGCCGGCCAGCATGTCACTCCGGTGGCCTGGGAGGCGATGTGCCTTGAGGAAGTTTGCGGCGCATGCACCATGGTGATCAACGGCCGCGCCCGCCAAAGCTGCTCGGCCCTGGTTGACCGTCTGCTGGAAGACAGCGACGTCATCACCCTCGAACCGATGGTGAAGTTCCCCGTCATCCGCGACTTGGTGGTCAACCGCCAGCGCATGTTCGACAACCTCATCAAGGTCAAGGCATGGGTGCCCATCGACGGCACGCACTCCCTTGGCGCCGGCCCTCAGGAAACGCCTGAAAACCAGGATACGCGCTACCGCCTGTCGGAATGCATGACCTGCGGCTGCTGCCTGGACGCCTGCCCGCAGTTCGAAAAAGACAACAACTTCGTTGGCGCGCAGGTCCTCAGCCAGGTGCGTTACTTCAACATGCACAAGACTGGTGCCACCCTGGCCGACCAGCGCCTCGATGCAGTCATGGGCCCGGGCGGCATCACCGACTGCGGCAATGCGCAAAACTGCGTCAAGGTCTGCCCCAAGGACATCCCCCTGACCGAATCCATCGCCGCGATCGGCCGCGAGACGACTGTGCATGCAATCAAGAAGTTCTTCTCGGGCAAATAAGAACCTCGAATATCCAATGAAAAAGGGCACGCTTCAATGCGTGCCCTTTTTCATTGGATATTCGATTGAGGTAAAAGCCACCCCGATCAATTTCAAGGGGTGGCGTCGTTGTTCAGCAATTGCTTGAATTGCTCAAGGAAGCTGGGATTGCGGGCTGTCTGATCAGCTAAAACCTATGCCGTCAACCCGGCGCACGGGTAAAAATAAGAGGGTGCCGTCATTGTGGACAGGTACCGATATTCATTGACCCGGATGAAAGCGGCGGCTTATAGTTGCGCCAGAGTTCCGAGCCGCGCACATCCCCAGTCGAATGAAATTCGAGGCCTTATGTCGCCACGCAATGTCCTGGTGGTCGTTTCCCTGCTGCTGAGCGTTGCCATCGGGCTGGTGCTCAGTCGACACGGCGGCGAGCAATCCACCGGTGCCGGTTCAGGCGCCGGTAAGAACGCAAAAATCAAAATCGGCTTATCGCTGGACACCCTGAAGGAAGAGCGATGGAAGCGTGACAAGGAACGCTTTGAAGACAAGGCCAAGTCGCTCGGGGCCGATGTCCTGGTGCAAAGCGCCAACAGCGACGACACGCGCCAGGTGCAGGATTGCGAATCTCTGATCAGTTCAGGGGTGGATGTCCTGGTCATCGTGCCGCACAACGGTGACGCCATGGCCAAGGCCGTCAATGCGGCGAAAGCGGCGGGCATTCCGGTTATTTCCTATGACCGATTGATCACCGGAGCCGATGTGGATGTCTACCTGAGTTTTGACAATGTGCGGGTGGGCGAGCTCCAGGCCCAGTATCTGGTGGACAAATTAAAGGGCAAGGGAAACATCATTCGGATCTACGGCTCCCCCACCGACAACAACGCCAAGCTGTTCAAGGCGGGTCAGGACAAGGTGCTGGCGCCCTACATCAAGTCTGGCGATATCAAGGTGGTGCATGAGGATTGGGCCTTGGACTGGAAGCCGGAGAACGCCAAGAAGATCGTTAATGCCGCGATCACAGCCCATGGAAAGAACATCGACGGCGTGCTGGTTTCCAACGACGGCACAGCGGGAGGAGCCATTCAAGCGCTCATGGAAGAAGGTCTGGCTGGAAAGGTCTATGTGACCGGCCAGGATGCGGAACTCGCGGCATGCCAGCGCATCATGCGCGGAACGCAGACCATGACGATTTATAAGCCCCTGGCGCTACTGGCTGATCGCGCGGCCGAGCTTGCCGTGGACATGGGCAAGCGCAAGCCTGTGGTGGCCCGCAGCGCCGTGAACAACGGGTTTAAGGATGTTCCCAGCGTGCTGGAGGAAGTGATCGCCGTGGACAAGGAAAACATGGCAAGCACGGTGGTGAAAGATGGATTCCATTCGATGGAGCAATTGAAGTAAGCAGCTTGATTTTTGACGTCGCAATCTTCAAAACACTCGGATTTCCCTGCCATGGCGCAACCGATTCTGGAAGCTCAAAACATCGTCAAGCGCTTCGGGCCGGTGACGGCTCTGCGAGGCGTATCTTTTGATTTGGTGCCCGGCGAGGTGCACGCGCTGTGCGGCGAAAATGGCGCGGGGAAATCAACGCTCATCAAGACGCTGTCGGGCGTGCATCCACATGGCAGCTACGAGGGGAAAATCGTCGTCCGTGGGGAGGAAGCTAAGTTCTCGGGGATCGGAGATGCACAGCGGGCCGGTCTGGCAGTGATCTACCAGGAACTCGCGCTGGTCGATGAGATGACTGTGGCGGAAAACATTTTTCTAGGGTCTGAGCCGATGGCCGGCTGGCGCATCGATTGGAACAAGGCCCGCACCGGCGCACGAGAGCTGTTGCAGAAATTCGGCATCAACATCGACCCTGACACCCCGGTAAAGACCCTTGGTGTCGGGCAAAAACAACTGGTTGAGATCGTTAAGGCCCTCAGTAAAAGCTCCCGTGTGCTGATCCTTGATGAGCCGACGGCTGCTCTGAGTGAGACGGAGGTGGAGATCCTCATCAGCTTGCTGGCGGATCTACGCAAACAGGGGGTGGGAATTGTTTACATCTCCCATCGGCTCAGTGAGGTCAAGCGCCTGGCGGATCGGATCACTGTGCTGCGCGATGGGGCCACGGTCGCTACTCTGCAAGCCAAAGACGCGGGGATATCCGACATCATCCGGCATATGGTGGGCCGCGAGATCAATGAGATGTTTCCACGGGATCGCTCAACGCCATTGGGGGAGGTGCTACTGGAAACACGCGGATTAAGCGTGGCCGAGAAACCAGGCAACGCGCCACGTCTTAAAAACATCGATCTTGCAGTGCGGGCAGGTGAGGTAGTGGGTATTGGCGGCCTGATGGGCGCAGGGCGCACGGAGTTATTGATGCATGTGTTCGGAGCGTGGGGACATCGCCTGGCAGGAACGATAGCACTTGGGGGCAATCCACTCGAAAACCATTCTCCGGGGGACGCGATTGCCCGGGGATTGGTCCTCGTATCCGAAGACAGAAAGCGCTACGGCCTGCATCTGGCCGAGCCGATCGGGTTTAACCTGTCGCTCTCTAGCCTCAAGCAATTCGTGCGCGGCATGCTTCTCAACGAACGCGAAGAAGCGCGGGTCAATCAAACATATTTTGATGCGTTGCGGGTGAAAGCGCCCGGGCAGGCAACAATCGTCGGAGGTCTTTCTGGGGGCAATCAGCAGAAAGTCGTGCTCGGCAAGGCCTTGATGACCCAACCCAAAGTGGTATTTCTGGATGAGCCCACCCGGGGGATCGATGTGGGGGCCAAGCTTGAGGTCTATCAACTCATCAACAAGCTGACGCGCGACGGGAAGGCGGTGGTTCTGGTTTCCAGTGAACTGCCGGAACTGATGGGAATGAGCGACCGTGTGATCATGCTGCATGACGGGGCGGTGGGCGGGGAATTTTTGCCGCACGAATTTTCACAGGAACGGTTGCTTGGCGCGGCCATGGGGACAGGAGAGGCAAGGCCCGCGGGATAGCAGTCTGTGACTGACGGGTAAATGTGATTGATGCCCCCTACTTGATTGAGCGCGAATCTATGCCGCAGACACTTTCCAAACGCGACCTTTTGATGCCGATGGTCTTATTGGCCATCTGGGTGTTCTTCGCAGTGATGAGCCCGGCATTTGTGAGCCCCCGCAACCTGTCGATGCTGATGATCGAGCTTTCAGTCACGGCAACGCTGGCAATTGGCATGCTGCTGGTGATCCTGCCGGGGCATATCGACCTTTCGGCAGGATCAGGCGTGGGGCTTATCGGGGGCATCGCCAGTGTGCTGGTGTTCAATCATGGCGTACCCGCCCCCGTCGCGCTGGCGGTGGGATTTTGCGCGGGCGTGGCGATCTGGACGCTGATGGGCACCATCATCGTCAAAAACAGGATTCAGGCCTTCATCATCACGCTCGGCGGATTGCTGGCGTTTAAGGGATTGTTCTGGCTGGTGATCGGAAGCCGTACGATCCCTGTAAGCCGTGGCGGGGAGACGAATATCTATTCGCTTCTGACGACGTATTACCTGCCGACAATACCGAGCCTGGTGATCGCAACGGTGGTGGTGGTTTTGATGGCATGGCTGAAACTGCGTCAGCGGGCGCAATTGGCTGCATCGGGCTCAGAAGCGCCTTCAAAGGAAGTGGACTTTCTCAAATGGTTTGTGACGACGCAGGGGATCTTCCTGGTGGTGCTGATCGCCGACAATTACCAGGGCGTGCCACTCTCGTTTTTGATTTTATGTGTGGTGGCGGGGCTGGTGCATGTGCTGACCAAACACACGCGCTTTGGTCGCTACTTATACGCGGTGGGCGGGAATGAGGAAGCCGCGGTGATCTCGGGGATCCCCACCCACAAGGTGGTGATCGGAGCATACGCCATCATGGGGGCCATTGTGGCCCTCACGGGTTTTTTGCAGACGTCTTACGCCGGGTCATCCACCACCACAGTCGGCGAACTGATGGAACTCGATGCAGTCGCCGCCTGTGTCATCGGAGGCACAAGCTTAAAAGGCGGGCGCGGCACCGTGATGGGCGCGCTCTTTGGCGCTCTGATCATGGCCAGCCTTCTCAATGGCATGACTCTGCTGGCCGTCAGCCCCGAAATGAAATACATCGTGCGCGGGGTGGTCCTGGCCCTCGCCGTCTGGGTGGATACCCGTTACGGCAAGGCTTGATCACCTCAGCGAAGTGATTGCATGACATGATGAGCCGCGTGACTTAATCCGCAGGCATGGTGGTCGCCGGCCCATAAGGGAAAGGGCTTTCCCACTTCATGAATCCGGGATTGCTTACCTGGCCCATCATTGAGAGAAGGAACCACAGGAGTGTGATGATCAACCCGATGATGCTCAGGATGATCCCGACTTGTGCCAGTTTGCGTTTGGGGGACTTCAAAGCGAATGAACCAGTGATGATCCCGATAATGGGAAAGGGCAACTGGCAGATACAGCAAAAACAGAAGACGCTGAATATGCCACAAATAAGAGAGATAACGGCCAGAATGCCCCGCGTCTCATGGCTGGGAGGCGGGGTGTAGGACGAGATCGGCTCGGCTTGATGCAGAGTGGGTGGAGTGGGGCGTAACGGCATCGCGGATCCTTCCAGCAATCTTTGGGAGTGCTATACAAGGATCGTAGTTCAGGCGGATTCACGGAAATATCAAGGGAGATGCGTGTTTCGAGATCAGGGCGATTCCTAAGGACCAGCGACTCCAAAGGTTGGAAACAATGAGCATTCAGCCGCTTTTTACTTCCCGCGAGTGTAAATCGCTTGCCAGCGGAAGATTGACGCGCGCGCCATTGCGGTCATGCGAAACATGAAAAGCGGTAATCGACTCGAGCACTTCCAACGCTTCTTGAGCCGTGTGGCCAACGGGAGTCTGCGACTCCAACCACTCGACAATCTCGCTGACCGCCACATCCATGGAGGAGCCCCCCGCAGGCGCAGCCCAGTTCTCATGGCGGCCATCCCAGAAATGGATATTCACATCCCGTCCGCCGGTCACGGCATACCCCAGTGCCCCATTCACGCGCACCATCAGCGGCGTCTTGCCCATGTCCGGCGCATCCACCGTCGCCATCAGCCCCCCTTCCATATGAAGCAGTCCCCATGCGCCCGGGTCATGAAATTGATGACCCCGCACATCCGGACGGCCCGTTAAATCAAGCATTCCCGCAACCGCGGTCACCTTGCGGCTGGTGATCATGCAGAGCGCATCGATAACATGCGTGCCGACATTGCCCAACCGCCCCCCGCCCCATTGAAGTGTCGCGGAAGTCAGGTTGCTCAGGCCGCCCGATGCTATGAAGGCGCGCAATTTGCGGTAGTTGGGGTTAAAACGCCGGTTGTGATTGATCACTAGCAGCGTTCCCGACTTCTCACACGCTTCAATCATCGCACGCGCGTCCACCGGACGAGTGGCAATGGGTTTTTCGCAATACACAACTTTAACCCCGTGCCTCGCCGCCGCAATGGTGATCTCCGCATGCTGAGGAGAGTAGGTCGCGATGGAAAGAATGTCCGGCTTCTCCCTGGCCAGCATCTCCTCCCAATCTGCGTAAGTCCTCGCGCCGATGCGCTGCTCAAAGCGGTCCCGCCGCCCCTGATCCCGGCTTGAACCGGCAATCAGCTTGATCGCTGGATGCTTGCAGAGGGCTTCGCAATGCGTCCCATCAAGATTGGAAACTTTCTGGCCCCCGATGGCGTCGCCGGACACCTGGTCGCCAGCACCAATGAAACCGAGGCCAACAATCGCGGCAGTGTAGGTTTTGTGTGTAGTGGCCATAGAGTTAATTAAGAGGATTTAAAGAGGATGGGTTTTGAGCTAAAGCAAAAGATTACATGATCAGTGACATCAACAACATCGCTGAGATGGAATGTCTCACCCGAAATCCTGGTAAATACAGCTATTAGTGTCTGTAAATAATAGACTTACATTAAAATTAACCCAGCGCAAGCCCGAGATCGACTGCAATCACGGCATATTGCATGTCGTACAAGCGTGATACAGGCGAGATGGAGACTGCCTTTGAACCCAACAGTGTCCACGTTCCATATAAGGGCCGTTTGCGGTTCCTACCCCCCCGCCATTATCATGTCAAGGCTTTTAGATGTCGGATGGGTGCGTATCCACCCGTCAGGCCGAGTGATTAACCTCTTTTCCACCGAGAATCCGCGAACATGTCCAAGACACTTGCCGCAGGTCGCCACCTCTTTACCAGCGAATCCGTATCCATGGGCCACCCCGATAAGGTGGCGGACCAAGTTTCCGATGCCGTGCTCGACAGCCTCCTGGCTGCCGACCCGATGGCGCGCGTAGCTTGCGAAACCCTCTGCACCACCGGCCTGGTCGTGGTCGCCGGCGAAGTCACCGTCCACAACGAAAAAGCCATCATCGCCCTGGATAAGGTTGAAGAAACCGTCCGCAAGACCCTTGCGAAGATCGGCTATACCGACCCCCTCATGAAGTTTGACGCGCACTCCTGCGCTGTCCTGCGCACCATCCACGGCCAGTCCGGCGACATCGCCATGGGCGTTGATAAAGACGGCGCCGGCGACCAGGGCCTCATGTTCGGCTTCGCTTGCCGTGAAACCC
>CAZGOM010000194.1:0-10038 GCA_964527265.1 uncultured Phycisphaeraceae bacterium
AATTCCTAACTGATGTACAAGTAGTACAACAGTTGCAACACCGGGCACAACTCAATGCGCTTCCTACTCGACCACCATTCCGGCGAACCCATCTATCGCCAGATCGTCGAGCAGGTCAAATTCGCCGTCGCTTCCGGATCCCTTAAACACAACCAGCAGCTCCCGTCCATACGCATCCTCGCCACCGAACTTTCCGTCAACCCGCGAACCATCATCAAAGCCTACGAGGAACTCCAGGCCGCCGGCCTCGTTGTCCTCCGGCATGGCCAGGGCGCTTTCATCACCGCCGCACGCCCGCCAGACTCCAACCGTCAAAAAGCGCTCACCGACATGGCCAGACGCCTCATCGCCGAAGCCGACCGCCTCGGCGCAACGCATCAGGAAATCCGCGACACCATCGAACAAGTCATAAAGGAACTGGGGAATGACAAACATGACCAACACGACAAACAACAATGAACTCATCATCGATTCCGTCGCAAAGTCCTACGGCAATCAATCCGCTCTCACCTCCGCCTCGCTCCGCCTTCAAAAAGGCTTCTCCACCGCCATCATCGGCCCAAACGGCTCAGGCAAAACCACCCTCCTGAAACTTGCCATGGGCCTCCTCTCCCCCGATGCAGGCGCCGTCACCGCCCTGGGCCACGCCGTCCGCCCCTTCCCCGCCGCACTCACCGGCCGTCTCCTGGCCGTCATCGACTCCGTCGAGCCTCCCGGCTGGTCCACCCCCAAAGACCTCATCTCGCTCTACCAATCCATCGCCGGTCCCCGCTTCCAGCGCGACCAAGCCCTGGCCCTCATCGAAGAACTCCGCATCAAACCCACCCAGCGTTACCGCGCCCTATCCAAGGGCCAGCGCCGCTGGCTCCTAAACTCTCTGGCCATCGCCTCCTGCCCCGAAATCCTCATCCTCGATGAACCCAGCGATGGCCTCGACCCCCTCGCCCGCACCCGTCTCTATCAACTCATCCGCCGCCTCGTCGACGACCACGGCTCAGCCGTCCTCTTCGCCACTCACATCCTCGCCGAAGTCGAACGCGCCGCCGACCGCATCCTCCTCATGGGCATCGGCAAAGTCCTATTCGAAGACGACTTGGAAACCCTCCGCGAGGAAGTCTTCGAACTCGAACTCCCCGAAAACTCCACCTTCACTCCCGCCAGCATTCCCGGTGCGGATGGCAACCTGAAAACCATAGCCCGTACCGTCGAACAAAACATCACTGTCCTCACCCTCCGCGCCCCCGCCTCCTTCGACCGCGAACCCATCAAATCCTTCGGCTGGACTCGCCCCTTCAACCTCGAACGCTTCTACCGCACCATCGCCTCGTCTCCAGCCCCGCCCGGCCCTGCTGACATCGCCAACGCGCAAACCACCGGCACCCGCGCCTTCTGACCCTCCATCACGAGTTGGCCGCCCTCTCCCACATTCCGGGGCGGGAGAGGGCAGCCAAACCCGAAATGCTCCCTCTCCGACCCGGGACCCACGACCCGGGACTCAGGACTTCTTCTCTGACCAGACCCCAGACCCTGAACCCCAGACCCCTCTTCGAGGCCCCCATGCCCCTTCCGGACCACTGGTACTACTACCTCAAACCCGCCTCCCTCCCCGCGGTCATCTGCGCCCTCGCCGGCGCGGCCCTCATCCTCTACATCCCAGACCCGCTCTGGGCCTTGCGCGCCAGCCAGGTTTTCAATGCTTACGACCAAGGCAACTCCATCCCGGCCGCCCTCCTCTTTCTCCTCTGGGTCGCTCTTCATGCCTCCTGCTGGCTCATCCTCATGCGCGCCTGGCGTTACCACGCCCATCTGGGCGTCCCCATTTCCCGTCATGCCTTTCCTCTCCCTTTCTTCGCCGCATCCATCACCTTCTCCGTCTGGCTCTTCATCTCCCTGGTCGTCTGGCTCGGCATCCGCTCCGCCGCGCAGGACTACCTTCAAAACCCCTGGTTCCCGCTCCTGCGGCAAAGCGAATACGCCATGCCCCTGGCCTGGCTCAAGGTCAATCTCTGCCTCTTCTTCGCCTGGCTGGCCATCTGGTCCCGATGGCACACCCCCTATCGCCAGTCCATACCGCTCGTCGTCATCGTCCTCCTCTGGCACATCATGGCCATGCTGATGCTCGGCTCCGACACCGACCGCTGGTCCATCGGCCTGGTTCTGCTCCTGATCGCAACCCTCATCCCCATCCCCCGCCAGCTGCGCGATATGGAGGCGTTATGAACACCGTCACTCCCACCAATATGAATTTCTTCGTCGCATCCATCATCCTCATCGCCTTCCTCGGCGGCTTCGCCGCTTCCCTCTGGGCCATGCGCCGCTGGCCGGTACCCAACGCCCCCTGGGCCATCAAACTGCCGGATCTTCTCCTGCTTCTCACAGCCCTCGGCCTTTTTCCCTTCCTCTTTCTTCGAATAGCTCCCCCGGCTTTCTGGCACTACTTCATCACCCCCTCCCTCTGGCTCAAAACCCCCGAAGCCGCAGTCCTCTTTTTCCTGGGCATGCCGCTCGCTGCATGGTCCATCCTCACCCAACTCAAAAACCATTCCAACCACGCCGTCCTCCTCATGCTCCTCTTCAATTGTGCCATCGCCTTTGCCTCCTCTTCCCTCCAGACCGTCATCCGCATCTACACGCCCCCAGAAACCAAATACTTCACGCTCGGCGCCTATTCACCCATCCAGGGCGCACCCGTCCCCAATGTCCGCATGGTCATCAACGACATCGACGCCGGCCCGCTCCCCCTCTCCATGAACCAGGCTTCCGTTGCATCCTTCCACCCAGACAGCACCCAGCGCAAAACAGGCTGGTCCCCCACCCGCCTCGCTCTCCTCTCCATGGCTGAAACCACCACGATCAATGTCCCCCCCGATCAGGGCTACGGCATTAAACCCGCCTACGGCTACGCCAGCCTCAAATATGCCGCCCAGACCGCCTGGCTTTTGGATCGCGACGAAAACCCCGATCGCAGTCGCCCGGGGTCCCCCACGCTCTGGCTCGACAAAGCCGAGTCCGCCCGCCAGCACCTCCCCCTCCTGGCCTGGTCCATCCTCCATCCCGTCGCCCCCGGCCAGCGCCCCGCCTGGTGGTCCAATGCCCGCGCCGCAAACACCCCCCTTCTCTGGGAAGCCCTTCTCCCTCTCGCGGACAATCATCCATCCATCTCCCTCTGCAAAACCTGGCTGATAGAAGACACCTTTAGCAACGGCCAGCCCCTTGATCAATCCAATGCCTGGGATGTCCTCCTCCGCGCCGCAGACAGCGCCATAGACAGCTCGGTCACCTTCCCTGATTCCATCGAGTACACAGCCGCCATGCGTGCCGGCGCACTCCTTTCCCCCCAGCGGCTGGCCCAGTGGTACCGCGCCCAGCCCCCCTTTACCGACCACAGTGACCCTTTCAAAATCAAATCTCTCTCTGCCAACATGCCAGGTCCTCGCACGCTCACCCCCGATTCGATCAACCAGGCCCGCGCGCGCCTGGCCGAACACGTCGTCACAGCCTGGGGCCTGGCCCACTTTCAGGACATCCGCGCGCTCGGCCAACTCGGCGACCTCATCAACGTCGATCTCATCTTGAAACAGCAGGGCACCACCCCGGCCCTCCTGGGCGGCCCCCTGTTTCAACCCACCGCCCAGCGCCTTTTTGATGCCCGCTATAAGTCCTACCGCCGCTACGGGGCAGCCGACAGCTACTTCAGCAGCAGCTACTTTCAGGGCATTTCCCCTTACGCCGCGCTTCCCGGCCCTGTCGGTGATCTCTTCCGCGCACAAGCACAGGGAGAACTTATCTCCTACCTCCGCAGCCCCGCCATCGATGACGATGAAATCTACCGCCAATGGGTCAACGCCAGCCTCTTTACTCCCGTCAAACCTTCCCCGCGGCAATACCTCCGCGATGTCTGGTCCAAAGCCTACCGCAACGCCGGCGACGCCTGGTCCGCCCGCCGCACCAGCCGCAACGTCCACCCTGAAGCCTATCCTGCCGTCGTCTGGCGCTTCCTTGCCCAAAGCGTCCAATCCACCAACCCCGCCGACTACATCGACGCCGCCAAAACATCCATCAGCCCCCGTTTCAACCAATCCCCCGAGGATTTCATTGAGGAAGTCGGCGAAACCTTCGATGAATCCGTCCTCCTCCCCGACATCATCCGCGACGACATCTGGCGCGCCCTCGTCCTCGCCATCGCCGCTTCGCCCAAGCAATACGGCCTGACCCAACCGCTCGACAAATCCAAGCTCACCCTCACGCGCCCCAGCCCTTCCAAAGACCTCATCGCCGCCCGTCGATTCTTCAACGAATCCGCCTTCGCCCAACAAAAAGACACCACCCTCTACCTCTTCACCAAGGCCGGACTCCCTCCTGCCGCACCGGCCCTCTACGCCCGCCAACCCGCCCGCGAATCCCGCTCCCTCGCCGTCGACCTCATCCTCCGCGTCCCCACCCCCGAAAACCTCACTCTCTTAGACACCCTCGCTTCCGACCCCGACCCCGCCGTCTCAGCCCGCGCTAAATCCGCCCAAACCTTCATCACACGCCTCCAATCCATCCCCGTCGACAAACTCCCCAAACCCTTCTCCGACGAAGCCTGCACCTTCTTCGACCTTCCGGAAGCCTCCCAGTGAAACAAACACTCGCATACTTCAAGCGCTACATCCACTTCGGCTGGCTGGCCACCCTCCCTTTCACCGCCGCCTTGGTCAGCATCGTCATTTACGAACCCACCCTCAACAATGAGCGCCTCCAGATCTGGCACACCACCTGGTTCCTCATCCTGTGCATCAGCCTCACCGCCTCCCTCACCCTCGCCTTCAGCCCCTGGGATACCTACATCGTCGCCACTGGTGCGCCGCCGCGCCGCCGTCTCGCCGCCCTCATCCTCGCTTTCACCTTCCATCTCGCCTTCGCATGGCTCGCCATGGCCCTCTCCATCTGGCTCCGCCTCCGCTCCGCATTCCAGGAAAGCAAGGACAACCTCTTTTACCCCGACGTCGCCCCCACCGACGACTCCTCTCCCTGGGCCTGGCTCTACGCCCTCCCCGTCCTTATCGTCCTTTTCCTGGAGCTTCGCCTCCGCGCCTCCAACCGTTACAACCTCTTGGCCTCCCTCTTCTTCACCACGCTCGCCGTCTTCGCCTCCTTCGGCTTGCTCGCCGGCCTCGAATGGATCCCTTACGACAAGTCCAACATCGCCCTCCTGCTGACCCTCGCCTCCGCTGTCATCCTTGTCACTCGCCTGGTCAACATCCCATTCCTCATCTCCTATCCTGAATCCACCACCCGCTGGAACGCCCCCCGCTCCGCCATCATCCGCGCATCCGACACCTTCCTCATCGCCCTCTGGGCATGCATCTTCCTCTGGGGTTCCTTCTACCAGGTCACCAGCACCAACATCTATCTCCCGCAATATGAGACCGTGCCCTCCTTCTGGCCGCAGGTCCTTGCATACCATGCGCTGGCTCTCGCCGCCTTCCTCGCCGCGGCATACGCCACCTTCAAAGGCAAATCACTCATCGCCGCACCCGCCATCATGGCTGGCGTCATCTTGATCCTCTTCCCCTGCCAGCGCATCAATCATTCCTATCTAGGCCCCCACAACCGCAACTATTCCGGCCCCGACATCATCGTCACCACCCCTCTCCCTAACGCCCAGATCATCATCGACGGCCAGTCCTTCACCCCCCAGCCCATTGCCGGAAGCCCTGTAGCCGGAAGCAAAGTTCCCACATGGCAATTCATCGTCCCCCGCAGGCAGTTCCCCGAATCCAATCCACCCCTCCAATTCCCTCCCCAGCCCGATCTATCTCCCTCCAATCTCTCCATCACTGACAAATCCAACGCCCAGACAAGCCGCCACTTTAAAGACAAGCAATCCGACATCATCCACAAGGCCCAAGTCAAAATCGGTCCCGATCTTGCCTACATCCGCGAGTACTACGACCGCGGACTCTCCTCCTCCGACCCCGAAACCCCTGAAGGCTTCAAGCTCGACCTCCTTCCCACCCCCTGGGAATTAAACCGCCGCCAGCAACCCATCATCGCCTGGCTGCTCCTGCATCCCGACGCCCTCGACATGCACGCCCTCGTGCAAAAAATCGGCTCCTCCGACGCCCTTCAATCCCTCATCACCCGCCTCGACAGGGAACACCCCACCAACCTCCTCCCCCGCCTCCAGGCCTATGTCTTAAACGACAACCAACCCATCCCTGAAAGCCCCGCTACAACCCCCGATCAAGACCAGCGCATCATCCAAACCATCCTCACTCAGGATTTCACAGACCTCAACAAGCCCATCTTCCAGCAACTCGTCCCGCATCTCACTCCCGATCAAGTCGCCCGATTGATCACCTGCAACATCCCGCTTTACAAGCAGACGGGTCACTATGGCTACTTCAACGACAGGGACTTCCGTCCCAAAATCATCCAGACGCTTTTCGAGCTTTGGATCGATACCCATCCAGCCAACACTCCGGCGCGCGCTCGCCTGCAGCAACTCCTCTACCCCACCCTCCTCGCTCACGGCTATTCCCGGAACCTCGCCCTTCTGGGCGGGCCCCAGGCCGACCGCTTCTTGCGCAAAACCGCAAGCCTCCCGCAATTCAACACCTTTAAATTCTCCCAAAACACCTCCGATGAACTGCTCCTCTCCCACCCCCTCATCCTCGGCGCAAACATGCCCGCCCCCGAAGGCCCCCGCTTTCAGGCCGATCACGCCCCCCAGATCCTCGACCTGCTCGTCGCCGTGCGCAAAGCCTCACAACGCGAAGGATTCAGTCACGCCGTGCTTCCCTTTGTCCGCCGCGCCCTCGGCCCGGTCGACACCTCTCCCTCCATCCGTGAGGCTTACTGGCAGTGGTACAGCACCGAATTCGGCGGGCCCGACATAGATCCCAAAACCCTCCTCCGCTACCAAATATCCGAGCTCAATAACACCCTGACCGAAACGCGTGTCGATCCCTATCTCAAAGTCCTCGAAAACCCCCGCACTCACATCCCCGCGCCTCCCCGGAGCAACGGCTTTTCCCTCAATGACCACCAATCGTACATCTGGTACCTCTACACCTATAACCTCGTCTTCGACCTCTTCGGCTGGGGCGACAACGTCTCCCCCGATCACCGCCGTCTACTCAGCGACATCATGGCCCGCGTCGTCCAGGACCCCGCCCGCTACGGCGTTCCCACCACCCAATCTCCTGACGCCGCCATCCTCAAATCCATCGACAACCAAATCAATCCAACACCTACTCGCGAGCCTGATAGAAACACCCCGGCCGACCAAACCGCGTGGATCCAGAAACTCCTCGCCGCCTCCCACCTTACTCAGCCGCAAAAAGCCGAAAATCTCACCCTCGCCATCAAAAACGGACACGTCAACGCCATCGCCGCCCCAACCTTTGCCTCCCAGGAACAATCCTGGGCCCGTCCTTACGCCATCGACGCCATCCTCCGCTGGCCCACCCCTGAAAACCTCACCCTCCTCGCCTCCCTCACCACCGACGCCGACCTCGCCATCGCCTCTCGCGCCAAATCCGCCCAGGCCTTCATCACCAAACTCAAATCCCTGCCCCTCGAAAAAATCCCCGACCCCTTCACACCCGAATCCATCCGCTTCTTCGATCTTCCGGAACTGCACCAGTGAAACAAACCCTCACTTACCTCAAGCTCTACCTGAAAATCGCCTGGCTCCCGGCCCTGCTCGCCGCCGCCGCCCTGCTTTTGCTGGCCCTGCTTCTCCCCAACAATCACAACAAAATCTCTTTTTTGAATAGCGCCGCCATACTCCTGGCCTTCATCCTCCAGCTCTACCTCTGCCACTCTTTTTACACCCTTGACCTCTACCTCCTCAGCACCGGCGTCACACCCTTAAAACGCCTTGCCGCCCTCTTTTACGCCTATGCGCTCTCCATCTTCCTCCTTTGCATCATTGTCCCCCTGACCCTCCATTTCCACTTCGTCGCATACCTCTTCTCCTTCTTCCAACCTCCGCCCAACGAATTTACCGTCCCTTTCAAGCCATTCATCAGCGCATACATCTGCTTTGCTTTCATGATCCTCGCTCTCTCTCTGGCGTTTGTGGAAATCCACATGCGCGCACTCGCCGGCTACACACTCCTGGAACGCATCCCCCTCTTCATGCTCGGGCTCATCAGCTTCCCGGGCGCCGTGTTCGCAGCGCTCAACACCGTTAGATGGGTCGTTCAACATCCTCTCTACGCCCAACGGCCGCCATCCGACCAAGCCTTCGCATTCATTCTCTTCATCGCTTTCCTCACCCGTCTCTGGCCCCTCTTCCAGCTCCCGTACCATTCCACCCACCTCCCTGGCATTTCCAACTGGCGTCGCCCCAACCGCACACCCATGCCCCTGGGCACCCGCATCGCAGACGCCATTCTGGTCCTCTGTCTCTCATGCATCCTGCTTGGCTTCACCTTCAAAACTCCATTCACCTTAAGCACCATCGCCGACCGCTACATCACCTACTCTGAAAATCTTCCCTGGGTCTACGCCGCAAACGCCGCCCTCGCTGCAGTTCTCTTCTTTGCCATCGTCATGGTCGCCCGCGACAAAATCCGCCTTGCTTATATCGCCTTCGCCATCGCCGCCCTCCTGGTCTTCTTCCCCGTTCAGTATGCCTCCCGCTCACTCATCGGCCTCCGCAATATCGCCCTCGAAGGCAGCAGAATCACCATCAACACCAATATCAATACCAACAAAATCCAAATCCTCATCGATTCAAAAATCTACCCCTCCGACGTCCCCGCCACCGATTGGTATTCGCTTCCCACCCCTGCCCCTCTCCGCTTCAAACGCTCCCTCCTCACGCCCCCCAACCCCGCTCCCCCACCTTACGACCCTCAAGACGAAACCCGCCGGCATCTCCTTCTCTCCCAATCCCCCCTCACCCGCACCACCCAGCGCTTCATCGACCCCACCACCCGGGTCATGCACGAAGTCCAGGTCAAAATCGGTCCCGACACGGCATACATCAATGAAAAACCACCTCTCGCCTGCGTCCATCACTACGACACCACCGGCACCCAGGTCAATGTCACCGTCAGTCCCCTCGAACGCAGACGCCGCGCCCTGCCTCTCTACGCCTGGTGGCTCAGCCACCCCAACGCCGCAATCATCAATCGCCCCGAAATCTTCGACCTCAGAGAATTCACTGAGCTTGCTAACAGGCTCCCCGAGCAAGACCGCTGGCTCAACCTGCTCCTCCTTCAAAATGACATCCCCCAGCAAACCAAGGTCGCCGAAATCACTCTCGCCATCCAGCTCGGCTATCTCCCCCAGGACGCCATAAACATCCTTCACCTACGCCCTGAGCCCTGGCTTCGTGCCCTCGCCGTCGACGCCATGATCCGCCAGCCCGGATCTGGATCCCTCCCCTTCCTCTCCTCCCTCACCCACGACCCGGACCCCGCCGTCGCAGCCCGCGCCAAAGCCGGCGCAAAATTCATCACTCGCCTCAAATCACTCCCTCTCAATCAACTCCCCCGCGCAGACTCACCCGAATCCATCACCTTCTTCGCCCTCCCCCCACACCCCCCCCACCACCATCCTTTGCCAAACAGCGCTTCCCCCCTTCTTCACTTATCCCTTTTACCTTATCCCTTATCCCTTTCCCCCCTCACTCCCCGTCCGTCAGCGCCACCTTCGCCGTCACATAAATCCCCTGCAACGTCAGCTCCGGCACAATCCGGTCCACCAGCGGAAAATCCTCAAACAACAGCATCGCATCCCCACCCGTCGCCACCACCATCGGGAACGCCCCAGCGTGCTCCGCATATTGCTCCACCAACTCCCGCACCATTCCCCGAATCCCATAAAACACGCCTGACAGCATCGCCTGCGCCGTGTTGTGCCCCACCGCCTCCAAAGGCTTGGTCAATTCAATCTCCGGCAGCTGCGCCGTCCCCTGCGTCATCGCCTTGAGCATCATCCTCGCCCCTGGCGCAATCGCACCGCCGTGAAACGTCCCCGCCCCGTCCACAAAATCCACCGTGATCGCCGTCCCCACATCCACCACCACCACCGCCT
>CAZGOM010000195.1:0-10004 GCA_964527265.1 uncultured Phycisphaeraceae bacterium
AATCAGTCGTCTCCGCAAGGGGACTTGTGGGTTCGACTCCCCCACCCACCGCTCGCCGCACGCCAACGCGGCCTAAAAAACCCCTTGATCCCAAGGGGTTTTTTTTCATGGACTCCCGATTAAACTACCCCCATGCCCCGCCTCGCACTCACTCAACATCTCCAGCGCTACCTCACCTGGTCCACACGCGATCTCCCAGGTGACACCGTCGCCGCCGTCCTCGATTCCGCACACCTACTCTGTCCTACCCTTCGCAATTACGTCCTCGACGATCAAGGCCGCGTCCGCAAACACATCACCATCTTCATTGATGGCGAGCCCATTCAGGATCGCGATAAACTCTCAGACCCCGTAAAACCCCATCAAGAAGTCTTCGTTATGCAGGCTCTTTCAGGAGGATAACACCATGCCGCACACACTCTGGGTCGCCACACGCAAAGGCCTCTTCCAACTCGCCTCGCCCGACTCCGGCAAATCCTGGCAGGTTGTCAATCTCTCCTTCCCTGCTGAGCCTGTCTCCATGGTCTTCCACGACAAGCGCGATAACAGCGTTTACGCCGCCCTTCACCTGGGCCATTTCGGCGTCAAGCTCCACCGTTCCGCCGACCTCGGCAAAACCTGGACTGAACTCCCCGTCCCCGCCTATCCCAAGTCCGACGAAAAAGACGCCCCCGCAACCTTCATGATCTGGTCCATCGAAGCCGCAGGCCCCAAACCCTCCGATGGCCTCTGGGCCGGCACCATCCCCGGCGGCCTTTTCTTCTCCGCCGATCAAGGCCAGTCCTGGACCTTAAACCAGCCTCTCTGGGACCAACCCTCCCGTCCCAAGTGGTTCGGCGGCGGCTACGACAAACCCGGCATCCACTCCATCTGCGTCGATCCGCGCGATTCTAATCATCTATTAGTCGCCGTCTCCTGCGCCGGCGTCTGGCGCTCCCGCGATAAGGGCCTCACCTGGGAAGTTCAGACCAAAGGCATGATCGCCGGCTACATGCCCCCCGATCAGCAGGAAGAACCCACCATCCAGGACCCCCACCGCATGGTCCAGTCCCCATCTCACCCCGACGCTCTCTGGGTCCAGCACCACTCCGGCATCTTCAAATCCACCGACTGCGCCAAAACCTGGCAACCCATCGAAAAGCTCGGCCCCTCCACCTTCGGCTTCGCCGTCGCCGTCCACCCCACCAAACCCGACACCGCCTGGTTCGTCCCCGCCATTAAGGACGCCTCTCGCATCCCCCTCGATGCCCGCCTCGTCGTCTCCCAAACCACTGACGGCGGGCTCACCAGCGCCGCATACGACGTCGAACCCACCCGCAAGTCCTACGACATCGCCTATCGTCACGCCCTCGAAATCTCCTCCGACGCCAAAATCCTTGCCATGGGCTCCACCACTGGCCACCTCTGGACCTCCATCGACCAGGGCAAATCCTGGCAACGCTTTGACGACTTCCTCCCCCCCATCTACGCCGTCCGCTTCCCCTGAACTCGCTCTACCGGGTGCCACGACTTGAACCGAACTCAAGCCGTGTCTTGCTCGCGCTCAGGCAAAGGTCCGGTTGCTTCCTCACCCCAGCGAAACGTCTCCCTCAAATAAAACAAGCCGCGCCCCAAAAAGGCGCGGCCTGCACTCTATCACCGATACCCATTCATCGCTCTGCGCCGCGCAAACATCTCTCGCGCACGCCGCACATCCGGATCCGTATCCCTCATCTTGATCTTCCCTTCCTCCACCATCCGCTTCTGACGCATATGCCGTCCCAGTTCCGTCTCACTTGCATAACCCGCCTCCCGTGTCGCCTCGCCCATCGGCACATACCCTTCCAGCACGCCACGCCGCTCATTCTCGGGAACATCGCCCATAGGGTTCCGCGTATTCGCCGACGGCTTGTTCGCCCCCGTGAGCTGCCGATAGTAAAAATCCGCAAGGCTCTTCTTGCGCGCGGACTCGCGCGCGCGCGTAACATCCTCCCCATTGTCCTCTGCTCGCTTCACCATCTGGTTCCCCAGATCGCGATACCCCGCAATCGTCCCATTCAAATCCACCCGCTCAGGCTTCGGCGGCGCCGTCGGATCTTTCGGCGCCGTCACATCCCGCGTCGTTACCGGCTTATCAAGCCCCAGCCCGCCGCCACCCGTCCCACCACCTTGAACACCCGGCATTCCATTTGAATTGCCGAACTTGTTCTTCCAATTCGCATTCCCATAATTCAGATACGACCCACCCATACAACCTCCTTCATTCAAAACAAAAACCCTCACGCCTCAACACAAGGCATGGAAACAAAATCCAACCATCTTCAAATTCAGACCCCGCAAACATCGACCGCAATGCCTGCCGAAACTTGCCCTATTCTCATCGTCCAAACAAACAATCACCCAAACCCAAATGCATGAAAAAACACCCATATGGTTTGAATTTCTGATTACAGCACAATCGATTCCACTTTCCCCAGATTGGCAATCATCAATTTCCTTGCGGCCCTTTCTCCCGCTCCAACTCCTCAAACCTCCGCTCCTCTTCAATCCATTCCGCGCTTTCTTGCTTCGCCTTCCGTAGCCACTCAGCGAAATTCCGACGATAACTCGCCATTGGATACTCCCGTATCGACTCATCACTGACCACCGTAATCCGACCAAAACGTAAACGCTGAAAGCAGGCAAATTCAGCACTCTGCCGTTGAATCGCAAACGGGACCAAATGCCACGAAAGTCGCTCCCTGAGAAATCCTGATATCGACATCGACTCCTTTGCCGGGAGAATTTCCCACGGCTCAAATTTTAAATCGCCTGCCTCAATTAAATCAATTAATCCCTGCGGGTAATAAAGCCACCACGGACGCTTGTCTACCGGAATTAAATACACTTCAACATTGCTCATTAAGGTTCTTTCTCTATGAAAACAAGCCCCTTGTCGTTTTTATGGACACCTGTAAAAGGGGATCCTTCAGGATACTTACGCCGCCATGCTCCTTTTTGGTCTGCAATCCGATTTTGCAATGCCTCACCCCATGTTCTGGGAATTTGACCGGATTTGGGATTCTTAAAAGATTCTGGCTCTCTTGCAAGCGGAAATGGCTCGTCGAATGTATGGATATGTGCACGCGGTTGCGTCCCGGATAGCTTGGCACTCGCCAATCGTGTGTTGTCAATCGTTACGTAGCTTTTATCTGGCATTTCAACTACGTCCATTCCGTCTCCATACCATCCTTTCTTTTTCATGTCTTTCATCATACGGCTCAACGTATCTTTGACATTGCTTTGACTGAATCGTACCTGGTCGGAATTTAAACCGGTCGTAATGAATTTGGGAAGCCTTGGGGGTGCCTTTCCAGCCCCAACATAACTCACGCCAGGCTTCATTTCATACAACCCTTCGCTTGCCACACCACCTACACGCCCATAGCTCCCTTCGGGCATCGCACCTCGAATCGCCAAACCATCCATCCCGTTCTCTGCCATCTTCCGGAAAAAATTGAACGCTTTCCACTTATTTCCGGTTTGTTCATACTCCTTGAGATCTTGCATCCCAGACCAAAGCCGAACCGCAGGATTCCTTCCCAGAAATTCTCCTCTAAAATGCGCTCCAGCCTTATCCAACTCCGTCGAATGCTCGTTTAAGATCGGCATTTGCAACCGCGTATACGGATCCGTGTAATACCCGGATTTCGCCTCATCCTCCCTCTTTGTCTCCTTCATGTGGTCGTAATAAAGCGCCTGTAATTGCTTACGCCCTTCCGGCGAATCCAACGCCGGAAGTTTTCCCTGTCGCCGATCTTCCTGGTTTCGATCAAACTCCGGTGATCTCACCCAGACATCTTGACCCTTCTCCTTCCAGCTATCCCGGGCCATCAGTTCACCATCCCCCCTCCGGTCTCGGTGGGTCTTCCAGTTCGCCAGGTTGTTCATATCCCGCCGGGCAGCTTCACCCGGCAACGTGCCGTAGTCGATGCTCCCAGACGGAATCAATGGCTGGTAGCCCGGCGATTTCCGCACCCGTTCCCGCGCATCGATCTCATCCTCCAGTGAACCACGAAACGGGATGAAGTTCTTGTTTGTCGCTTTCGGTCCGAGCTTGAGATTCGGATAGTTTTTTCTCACAAATTCCGGTACTTGTTCATTCTCATTCGGCGGATCATAGACGTTCCAACTCGCCTTCCACTGTGCTTCTTTCTCTGCATCATTTCCAGTCTCGGGTAACGGCTTGTACGTCGACGCCCGTCTGAAATTTCCATACGGTTCGTCCATCGTCACAGTCCCATAGAGAGATACCCGCTTCCTTCCTGCTTCTCCCACCGGATCATTCTTCGTCCGCATGTAATAGCCATCCCCCATACGCCATCTCCTTTTTTGCTTCAACCACAAACCCTCACGCCTCAACACAAGGCATGAAACGCATCTCCAAACTCAAACCAGCCATCACCTCCCCTTGATCTCCGCCCTCAGCCCGTCGATCTTGTCCGATACCCGCCCAAAACCGGCATCCATCTTGTCCGCCAGCTTCTCCAGCCGCGCATCCTGCTCCCCATTCTTCACCGCTCCCGCGTCGATCCTCTGCGCCTGCACGCCCAGCGTATACACGCCTCCCGCCACACTGATCAACATTCCCGCCAGCGCCAGCAAAAACGTCGGCGACCGCAATTCATTCCGCGTCGATGGACTCATCCTTCTCCTCCTTTTGATCCAGCTCTTCAATTCCCTCGTTCACACCCTTATCCCCTGAAAAACGCACCGCCTCGTTCAACCTCTCCCTCCGTTTCTCGCAACCGCAATCCTTCCCCGCCGCCCGCGCCACGCGCTCCACCACCCCCGCAATCCCCGTCACCCGCGTAAATCGCGCCACCGTGTCACCCAGGCCCCGGTCCGGCCCTTGATAAAGCGTGCACCGACGGCATGACCCCGGCGACGGTCGCTCTCCGTGCGGCCGCTCCGGGTGTCTGCACTGCCTCCGCTCATTGAATTCGCAAAATGTGTGCTGTCTCATGGCGTTCCTGTAACCTCCAATGTCCCCGTCCCGCCTTCCACGATGGTGTAAGTGCCCACAGGCGTCTCCGCCGTGCCGCACATGTCGGCAACGATCTGGCACTCATGATCAAACACCGGCTCATCCCCCACCATCACATAAACATCCACATCGATCACCAGTCGCCAGCAGCACTTCCATTGTGTGCAGTCCTCGCCCTCTGAAACTTCCGTATGCCGCAATAACTGGATCTCTGCTTCATACAAATCAACGAAAAAATCCCCCACATAAGCCCAATACTCCCGCATCACCGTACCCATTGAGAAATCCGTCGGCACCTCCACAGTCGGCAGCCCGCCCGTGCACCCCGTCTGCGAAAGATCAAACCAAACGCTCTCCGGCAAGTCATCCACACTGCACGGCCCGCAAGTCTCACGTGTGAACTGCCCGATCGTGATCCCCGCCTCGGCAATGTAATCCACTGCAGCCACATCCATCGCCACATCCCCTGAGGGTCCGCAGCAATCTCCGCCGCTGTGATAGCCATACGCCAGTGGCAGGTAAATCGTGCCGCTGGTCAGGCGCCCGGCACATGGAAAATCATCCCCGATGCCGCCGCTCGCCGTTGACGACGAAATGATGTCCAGTGTTGCCAGGTAATCGATTTGATAGTTGTACCCATGCGCAGCCACCGTCAACACCCACGCCACCCGCTCACACCCGGCAATCTGTGAGATCTGCCCCACCAGCCGGAAACCCGCGCTCTCCGTTGAATTCAGCGTCACTGTTTTCCCGCTCAGCTTGTCGATCGCGTCCAACAGCACGTCATAATAAAGCTGAGATTCAGCCCCTGACGCCGCCGTAAACGCCGAGAGCGTCACATCAATGCTCCCTCCCGTCGATGTGCAGCAGATGGAGGTAAAGTCCCCTCCGATCTCAGTCTCGCCGTTCTCCAACTGCGAACAAGTGCAGTACGGCACAATAACCGACCCGCACGGCACATCCGCGCATCCTCCGCAGCAGCAATCCGAGTCCCGCGTCAGCCGCCCATCAGGCCCACGCAGCAGCTTCCCGTTTGTTCCACGTTTAAGCCCCATTGCTTATTCCCCCTCACAATTGGTTGTTGAATCGATCACATACCGCTCTTCTTCGCCGATCTTGAACACATGCCCATTGGTATCCAGTTCCAGCATCCGCTGATACCCATACAACGCCCCGCCCTTATCCGAATGCACCCGCGTCATAAACCACACCTTCGCCGTCAACCCGCTCTCCCGGTCCCAGATATCAGCCCGCTCTCCAACCTCGCCCGCCCCGGCAATTCCAACCTCCTCTGCATCTTCCTCCGTCTCCACCAAACCCGTCCCAAGGTCGTACTCGTAACGAGTCGTTCCATCTTTGCTCGCCACTTCCCACATCATCACGCGCGTTCCTACTGCAACGCCTTCGCGCCCATTGATTTCATATGCCGCGCTCTCGCCATCATGTGAATCACCCGCGTCATCGATGTAGCCCGTGCGTCCGCCGGATTTCTCGCCGAAACTGTCGGTCCCCGTCCGCTCCATCTCCTTCCACGACGCCGCCTTTCCATCCACCTCCGTAATCTCCGCCAAAAACGCCGTCTCCACGTGCGGCACCAACTGATCGTCCACCGCCAGCGTAAAACCCGTCCCCGGCGTATACGCCCCGATCAACCCGTATCCAAAGTTCCACGCCGTCGCATCAGCTCCCTGCTGCGCCAGCACATTCAACCGTTCTCTAAACTCCGGCGCAGTCATGTCATCGCCCTGCTCGAAGTAAACCAGTCCCACCGATCCAGCCATAAGTCTCTCCTTGTTAAACGCGAATCTCCACACCGGGAGCGCCGGCGTCCCGCTGGCTCCCAATCACCACACTCCCTGACATAAGTGAACTGCTCACCTACCCAACCAACTTCAACCATCAAACCCCCGGCGGCCATTGGCATCTGCGTCAGTGGCGCGTCGAATCATTGCCCAATCACACGGCATATCTCAGCCTTGCCACTTGCCCCTTATTCCTTTTAACTTTCTTCCTCGCCCTACCCGCTCTCCTCCCTCATTGCCCACCCTCCTCTGCCCGCTATAGTGTTAAAAGCTTCTAGTCACGTGCCGCGCACACAAAAAACCCGGGAATCAACCCATGAAAACCTCCCTGGCAATCGCCATCTCCCTTTTCGCCGCCGCACCATTGCTGGCCGACGACGCACCCACCACCCAACCCGCTTCCACCTCGGAAACCCCAGCCACTCAGCCCGCAGTTGAAACCCAACCGGCAAAACCCAAAGCCAAACTCAACGACGCACCGCCTCGCAAAAACGTCCCTGTCATCATCAAGGAAGCCAAGGACGTCTGGAAACTCCTCCCTGAAGACCTCCGCCCAGGCAAAGATGGCAAAGTCTCTGACGAACTCGCCGAAAAAATCAAAGCCTGGGCGAAGGAAGGGAAATTCGAGTTGCAAGTGCAATTTGTGGCTACAAAAGAAAAACATGATGATCGCGGAAGAGACGCATTCTTTGAGAAAACCGATGGCGGGCTCGAATTAAATATCAAAGCTCTACTACGTGACCCAAAAGAAATCTCCAAAATCAAAGATGCAAAATATGATGCGACTAAACTAAAGCCGGTAACGGACTATTCAGCAAACATTGATGAAATTAATTTTTCTAAGACAGGAGAAAACATAAAATTTTCTCTCCTCTTAAAAGATATAAAAGTCACAAAAATCACCTTCAACTCCAAATACCCGCAAAAAAACTAGTCGTTCCTTGGAAATGCACTTCCACCAAGCCAATCAGCCATTGGAGCGATGTAGCCGTACCAGTTGTTGTCACTTGCGCCATCAAGCCCGTCTGGCTCCATCCATTGATTCAAAACGAGGTCCCACACAGGTGGTAATTCCTGTACCCAGTGAGAGCGCTTATACGCAAAGGTATATTCCGCCCGATATTTTACCACATCATCTACAATCATTGGCTCTACCCAAAGACGTTGAAATTGAAGCGAACCTGCTTCACGGCCCTGTCCAGCCCAGATCACTTCATCATCATTCAATGTTCCGAGCAAATCAGTAACAGCTGTACTGGGGTCCTCATTTAATAAAGATGGCACCCTGATGATCTGGATCGGCACTTGTAGATACATGGGCTGAGGGGGACGACTACGATCTTGCTTATATTGATCGCCACTTCCCAAGATATTGAAGTTACGATCACCTTTTGGCCGTCCAAGTGCATCGAAAGATGTCGCCGCACTTCCCGTCGTATTAACACTTTGATGCCACGTCTTAAACGTCACAAACCCGCTATCCGACCTCACCATCTCCTCCGACGGCTTACTCGGATTCACTCCCTGCCGCCCGTTGTAATACAACGTCACCCGCACAATATTCGGCGCCACGCGCCCCGCGCGGCATCCTTTCAACGCCAGCGCACTATTGTTCGGGTGTACAGGCCCTGCCGCCGCATATGCCGCATCCGCCGCCTGCTTCAGCCCGACATCACTCCCTCCATCTGAATAAAAATAGCCCACACGCGTCGCCGTCGTCGCGCGCCCGTCCGTCACGCCGATCTGGTACGAATTACCTGAATCCTCGGCATGATCCGCCTTATACGTATAAGTCTCCGCCATATTTCAACCCAAAAATGGGCCTCCCTGGTTTTCAAACTGCATATCCCGAATCTCACGCAAAAGCTTCACCGCTTCACGCGCAAGCGTCATCAAATCCGCATCTTTCTCCAACACGGAATCTCCCGCCCGCATCCGCGCCGCCCTCAGCGCCGACGCTGGCGGCTCGCCCACATCCATCGTCAGCTTCGGCTTCTCCGTTTCTGCATCATCAGCCTCTTCCTCCTCGGTATCCCCGGCTTCTTCCGCGGTCGCTTCGTCGTCATCCGCCTCATCAGCCACTGTCGCTGCTGCTTCCTCCTCTTCCACAACCGGCTGGCCCACGCCGGCTTTCTCATCCATCGCAATACCCGACTCCGGCCCGTCAATCCCTTCATCACCCGAATACACTTCCGTGTCCTCGGCCTGCGTTGCTTCTTCTCCCGGCGTAAGAGGCAGCGGCGTGATCCCGCTCGCCTCTTCCTTCACATCATCGACCGGCTCAACCTCCGGCAATGGCGTCACTTCGCCCTCCTCCTTCGGCTCCTCCACTTCCTCCACCTTCGCCTCCTCCGCCGGCTCCGGCTCCTTCACACCATCCACCTTCGGCTTCTTCTTATCCTCACTCATCTTCATTCCTCCCCATCATCAAACGAAACTTCACCCGTAAACACGCCTGCAAAGCTCACCGGCACCGCCGCGCCGTCGGCATAATTCAACTGCAGCGCCACCTGGTTCAAAATCACGTTCCCCGTCACAATCTGACCGTTATCCAGCGACAGCTCCGCCGCAATCGTCCCATTCGCCAGCGGCGTATTCGCGCTGATCGTCGGCACGCCTGAAAATCGGAACGGGCTCCCAATGCTCACCGGCCCGCCCTCCCGAAAGCTGAACGCAGCCTGCACGCTCTCAAACACCGCCGCACCCGAGATCTGCGTGCTCAGGCCCAGCGGCAAGGTCAGCGTCGCCACCTCGCCCGTTTCCTCCGCCAGTGGCGTCTCATCGTTCTTCAAAAAACCCGAAAGGTTCCCGTAATACATCGCCATCCCCGGCACGAAATACCGCGTCCCCGCAGCATCCCCCGCCGCTGTCACATCCGTCAAAGACTTCAATCGCTTCACCACCGTCGCACGGCTCACGCGACCCGTCTTCCCGCCCACCACCGCACTCCCGTTCAGCACGGCAAAGTTCCCGCCATGCCGATACCAACCGCTCCCCGACAGCGCATACACATACTTGCTCGACCCTTTAAACTCCGTCGCGCTGTCACCCGATCCAGTCGTGTCAAACAGCGTGAACCGCTGTGAAAACACCCCTTTCGAGATCTTCACCCCCGTCAAAGAACCAAGCGACCCGTTCACAATGCTCGCAAACATCGGCGAAATCTCCGCCATACAAACGCCCCTTTCAAGGGAAAA
>CAZGOM010000196.1:0-9927 GCA_964527265.1 uncultured Phycisphaeraceae bacterium
CACAGAAAAATTTCAAAAATTTTCGCCGCGAAAAAATTTTCAGAAAAAAAATTAACAAGGGGGTCATTTCTTGAGATAAGAAGAAAATATGGGGGTCACATTTTGGACCCATACAAAAGTGACCCACACGGAACCTGCCTGACCATCTACCCAAAATTTTTTCCATGGTACCAACATAGGGACCCCCCCCCCCCTCGGGGTGGGCCGGGAGAAAATTTCATTTTGCGGTCCAAACATATCCGCAAATCCGGATTTTTAAAAAATTGCCAAGTGTGGAAAGGCGGCCGACAGGCGGAAGAGAAGAACGGAAATGAATGTGAACGTTTAATCGAAAACATCGAAAAGTTGAAACTATTCATGAAACGAATTAGCTGTTTGGTTGCCAAAACCCGTTATTGCTGATTTCGCTATCGACCCTTGTTCGTATTGCAATATTCGCTTTTGAACACGAGTACGATGGCGCAGCGCTGCGTCGGGGGTGCAAACGCAGGTAGTCATGAGAGAATTCTTCACTGATAAAGAGAAATGTTCTGCGGAGCTCAGCCAAACAAGCGACAATGGGGCGCATTGGCGTGAGCGCATGCGTGCGCGCCTGCGCTATGGATACATCGTTTCCCACAACCTCACAGACGCGGCATCGAATTGTTCGCGTGTCTGTTTGTCGTTACAGCCGGACGGCAAGACCAATCTGATGTAGTCTCGAAACGACGAAACGAGACGTGCCACTTTCCCATCGCCAGATGAGGGCGCCCCGTCGATTGCCATGATGATGTGCTCGTCCCGCAGGGTAACGAAACGATCGACGTCGCCTTGGACGCGAGATTGCCACCGCTCGCGGAGCCAAAAGGTTAACGGCGAATAGTCTAACAGTATTATGTAACCGCCATCCGACCACCGAGCTGCTCGGTTGAACACGCTGGTGGCGACGATCATGTAAGTGGTCACGTTCGCCTGTTCGCCGATATCCGTCTGCTCGACTGATCTCATGCCAGATCTGATCGCGGGCTCATATGACCTGACGCGGGAATCAGACAGCGCCTGCATAACTTTCGGTGTCACGCCGTGGTCCGGGTAAAAGTTGCTGGCCACGAGGAGCGCAGCGAGAGCTCCGACGGCTCCGATGAGAAAGAAAACGACAAACGTCGTAACGTTCGCACGGAACATCTGTGCAAACATACACGTACGCATTGGAAAGTGGAGGGTGGTTCAGAAAGGGCAACGGCGAGAACGAAGTTTGTCTGTGTGACGCGACTGTGTAAGCGACGTGTCCGAATGTCTTTACACCGAACAGATATGCATAGAGAGAGAGAGAGAGAGAGAGAGAGAGAGAGAGAGAGAGAGATTACTCATGGGAACATGATGGCATTGTAACATCGATATTTTCGTCACCATGAAGAATGTTATCCTTTCTATTTGGATGGCGTGCCGTCTCCGCTGCCGTGCCATCTTCATCATCGACGCCGTCGTCCTCATCGGCTGGCGATTCCATATCATTCAAACAAACGATGACATATAACACGACGCCGATGATCGATTCATTCAGCATACGAGTAAGGATGCATCCAAACGCGTTAATGATCAGCCGCTCCAACGGCCCGAACAATTGAACCATTACATCTGCGAACGAATCCGATACGCTTTTAAGGAACTCGCCTGCTGCTTTCGTGGTCTCCTGAAGTTCGAATAGATCGACAAACAGATCGAAGATCGACCGGAACAGCATATTTATCGAAACAGATACGTAATTCAGTACGACGCTTACTGCTTCTATGGTATCTCGAAGTTCTCCCGGACGTTTTATTCCTTGTGCTCGCATCATTTCGATCACGAATACTGTGGTCATCACAAACCGGGCGAGTCGTAACATACGTGTATACTCTCTGAGAACATACACGCACACACATGGAGTTACGAACCAACGTGAGGCGGCACACCAACGCGTTTGGGATTGAACGTGCGTTAATTCGATTTTCAATGAGTGGATCGTATAGAGACAGAGTTATGGATTGGAGAATAGGAAAATGTGTGATAGTGAGTTAGGAATGGCTGAACGGGGGCGGGGTAATGCAGTGTCGACTTCACCGTTTGTGTTTTCGGCCCGCCAATTGCAACAACTGCAGAGGTTGTCCGTCGCCCGCTCCCGCTGCCGGTCCTGCTCCCGCTGCCGGTTCAGTTGCCTGTGCTGTAGCCGCCACTGCCACCTTAGACGGCAGCGACAACGCCGTCGCCCTTGAAACTTTCGGCATATCATGCGCCGTGGCAGGCAACCCCGCGTACTGCAACACCACGCACGATAGTTCGCGCGGCATCACACGAGATTGAGCGCTGCGCAGAGTCTCCAGAGTCACAGCGGCAGCTGACCCGTGGTATTGTGGGCCAAACGTCTCTGCCTTAGCGCGGAGTTCTTCGATCAACGCGTCGGGTATGTCGCGATGTATTGTGATGTCTTTGGAATCGATCCGTTCGAGCACGGTCATAGGCCACTTGTACGAGTTTGGAATGCGCACATGCAGATCGCAGTCTGGTACGCGCGACAGCAAGGTCTTGACTGTGCGCGGCATACCGTTCACCAACGCGTGATACATCGGGGTTTCACTTTTAACTTCTGGTGCGCATGGCGTCAATTCGCTGATGCGAGCAGGCGTCAATTCGCTGATGCGAGCAGGCGGCAGACGTTCGGCGAGCCAGCAGCCGCTTTTGTCATTTTGGCGGCAGCACTTGAACAGCGGATTCTCCAGAGTTACCGGGCACCGTCCGTTGCGTCGGCCGATGTGACGCTGATCGCAGGCGCCGAATCTGTCGTATGCGTACTCCTCTTCGATTAATTCAGGTCCAAAACGCTCTGTCAGCCGCTCGAACAGACCTCCGCCGTCGTCCGTATGGATGGAGGCGGCGAAGGAGAGTGCGGTTTGACGATGGAGCCAAGTAGTCACCACAGCGTGGCATCTCTCGTCCGCGTTGGCGTTTACCACGCGCCCACACCTCGGCAACGTTGCACATACGTTCGGCTCGCGTAACAACAACCATGCGGCTTCGCACGTGGGATGGAGATGCGTAGCAGCCGCCCACAGTGTATAGTGTAGCATCGAATCAACAGCAAAAAGGGCGTCTGCTCGCCGATTCAAAACCTCGGAACTTGCGCACCCTGTCCGCATCAACACATGAAACAACCGCGTTCCCAGTGCAGATTCCCTGTTGGCCTTATCATTCCATAAACTGGAGGTTAGTATACACCACGCCCATAACGGCGATGTGGTCCATTCCCGATTCGCCCTCGAAATGAGTTGAGGCGCGGATTTGAGTTCGTCGAGCCATTTGGCGTTGCCGTGTGGTGTGGATCGTACGAGCTGTGCGATTTCGATGTCCGACGCGGACTCAAATGCGGACAGAACGCGATCACAGCGGACGCGCCATTGGTCTCCATCATATGTACGTGAGGCATCGATGAACAGAGTTTGAATGACGTGTATTGACAGTAGTTTATTGGATTCCTCCACGAGTTCACGCGGGTATGCCAGCGCCATATCGTCGTCGTTCGCACTGACGCGCCCGATACCACTGTCAAACGCACACGCATGCAATCAGTGAGTATCGCAGAGTCATGTGGAATCACGGCAGCACGCCACCGCGTTTGGGATGGAACGTGTGGTTTCGAATGACTTGATCGGATGAAGACAGAGTGATTGATTGGAAAATGGAAAAGTGTGTGATACCACTGTCAAACGCGCACACACGAACAACACGCACGCATGCATGCAAAGAGTGTCGCGGAGTCATGTCGAGGCATGGAACGTGCGTTAATTAGATTTTCAATGGTTTAGATTGAGTTGATCGTATAGAGACAAAATGACGGATTGGAGAATGGGAAAGTGTGTGATAGTGAGCTCGGAATGGGAAAACAGGGCGGTGGCAGGGAAAGAACTGCCTTCGTGTATGTCTCACATGTTGACGTGAAAGTCGAAATGCATGCCATGCGGTGCCCCCAACAAAACGTACATCGCGACGCGAACCGATCCAGTGAGGTCGCTTACATCGTAGATCGGTGGAATTGTATGTGCATCGGTTGCGGGTACACAAATGATCCAGAAAACTGATGTTTTCCCGGAATCGTCGATAGTGCCCATCAGACGCAGTTCTTCGATGAACTTACGACTTTTGAAAGCAGTTTTATTACGTTCGACCATTTGTGAAATCGACGGTACGTTAGGGGCACTGATAAGGTCGATAATCCGCGACCTCCACAAAACAACGGAGTGTTCCTTTAGAAACCCAGAGACGTTGACAGCGGCCAGATCCACGTCTTTGGTTTCGAGAGTGCGCAACAGTTTGCACATGGCGGTGGTGGATGCGGCAAAGCGCTGTTCGATGTACTGCTCGATCTTTTGAAGCCGGGCGACATCGTAGCTTTGTGGGCCGACGTTTCCTTTGTCTTCGTCCATAACACGTTTCGCGACATTCGCCATAAGATGAAATGCGCAACGAAATCCAAGCGGCGTGCCCAACGCGACGCCATTCACGACGATGAAATTGAAGAACTTGAACGCGGTTTTCAATTGTGGATCATACTGGACCCGTTGGATAGATACGAGCCTAGTTTCGTTCTCTTTGGACATCTGAGATGCACGATGAACACAACACACGCACACGTGCGCGCGCATAATGAGCAAGAGTGTGTGTGATCATGGGTTTGGAATGGTGCAACGAAGGACAGAAATGGAGTTCAGTTGGCGGCTAGTTGGGTTCAGTGAACGGTTGACTCCATGCAGCGAGTGGGGTTTTAAAGGGGCCGCGCGCAGACGGAGGTAGAGACAACGGGGAGATTGGTGTGGGTTCAAGTTCGGTAAAAGCTTTGATCTCAGGAACAGATTTTTTCCCATACGCAGGCAGGGGTAAAAGGCATTCTGATTCGGTACAAATAAACGGCGAGGGATCGGCGCTTTCTCTTCTTTTATGTCATACGCATCGACGGCAAATCCACGCCACCAGTGATTATCGGCGTTGAACACGTCAAATGAAAGGCGTATCTCTTCGAATCGCTTCCCCCAGAGACGTTCGGTCGCTTCTGAGATACTGCGGGGGTCTGGACACAACGGGAATATGATGATGTTATTCCCCGCGTTTTCGATACCTTGCCAAATCAGAGTCCATTTCCAAGGATCTTTTGATTTGTAGTTCGAACCAGAGGTCAAAGGGGAATCGAGTGGATCGAATGGAACACCGTGATAAGGCGGCGACGCAATGGGTGCAAGTATAGGACTGACGAGCCTCGACGAGGACCCATCAGGTTCGGTCACCGTATATTGAAGATCGAATTGTAGAGTCCGAGTTAACTCCTTTCGACGTGCCCTCATCGTTTCTCTTGACGAGGTCGCCTTCTTTCCTGCGGCTGCCGCCATCGTAGCTGTTGGTGAGAAAGAAGACACCGACAACGGTGATGGACGGACGTAAAGGTTCGGAGCAATACGTATGAAAAACTGAGATCTTCCGAACTGATCGGATTTTTACTTGAAGACTATCCGAATTTGAGTTTGCCCGTTAATCGGCAGAATTCATGACGCACGCATGCCACACACACGCGCACATACGATGAGCAGCGGCACATACACACGGGAGCAGAACAGCAGGAAACAACGCTATTTTTTCGGTGCATTGAGGAATGAATGAACACGCACACAGGAGTCTGACCGTTAATCTTGAGGAAAAGAAAGAGCGCGAAAGGTCGGCATGTCGGCGTGCGTTTATACAAAACAACAGAGCCCAGACGGAAATATTTTGTGTGCTTTTTGGAGTTGCACGTTTGAATGAGGAAGAGTCGGTAGATTTTGGACGACTGCATCGAACCTGAGTTTTGACACGCACAAACTCGTGATGGCCGCCGCGATGAGTTTGCCCGAATACGTTTTGCCTTCCACGTGAGGCGCGAGATACGCAACGCCATACTCCATGTTGAGATGTTTCACGGAAAATGGTTTCCCTTCGTAAAGGATGACGTCGCTGATCTTAACCCACCCAAGAGACAAGAGTGCTTTGGAGCGCACTCCAGTCGTCGGGTCTTGTTTTGTGGCGCTTTGTTTTGTTTTAAGATATCGAGCCAACGTCATCGTCGCTGCATAGAGTTTTGGGGAGGATCCCCACTCCACATACACCCCGACGAGAGCCATCTGACATCGAAAAAAGCGCAAATCAGCAGAGGTACAAATAGGGCCAGGTGTTGTAACTACGCGCATTCGAACGTGACAAATGAACAGAGATCGAGGAAAGAGAGAACGATAGAGATTGAAAAGTTTGTTCGGCATTGCGAATGCGCGCGCCCGTGCGAAAACTCCGTTCATGATAGATACAGAGTGTCGTCGTCCTGGCAATGTGCGATAATGAATTCCTCCAGGAAACCTTCGAACGTTTCAGGGGTGCAGAGTTCGCGTGCCCCTGATCCCTTCCTTTCGCGCACGAACGTACGCAGCCTCGTGACCTCTTGACCAGAGACTCCAATCATATCACAGTGTGCCTTCTTAAGCATGCGCGCCACCTGTCTGAACGTCGTGTTACGTTTTATGCAGACCAACTTCTTCTGGTCGGCAACTTTCACGTTTATGATGAACGCATCATCTTCGCGCATATTAGCCTTCATTTCGGCCCGGCAAGCGGCATAACGGCCAACACGGGCGACCATCAGCGTCCTGCGAAGCCATGCGATACTTTCGTGGATCTCGATTTTTATCTTCTCGGATTCGAGAGCCACTGATTTATACGTCGCTTCGGCTTTGGCCATCGCCGCAATAGCTGCAGTGGTTGCTTGAATTCGCTGAGTTATCATCCCGTGAGCTTGAAACTCGTGAAGACAAACTGTTTCAGCCACTTTGATAGAAACGTGCGCCACTGCTGAAAGAGTCGATGCGACTTTGACGACAATTTCCGCCGCGAAATAGACCGCCCTTGCGACGACGACTTCCGGTGGCAACTGGGGTAACCCCAACTCTTCGAACATTTCTTTCCTTGGAAAAACACACAAACAGATGCGGACACAAAAGCGACCTTAGCGTGGCAGCGCAGGGTGCGGAGTGGAATGGAAACAGCTTACACAGGGGAACGTGCACAGAAAATACAGAGAGATAGCAGCAAAGCATAACCGCACGCCTCAAGGGGTAGTCAGAGGTGAAAGAGGGCTGTCAAAATGGAAAGTGCCGCCGTAGAAACGGCATTCAACATAGAAGGGAAGCGTATTTGGGACACCGGTACGGAGGATGTGTGTGTCTCACAGACTCGCCATAACACCAGCAGCAGAGACAGTGGAGATTGCGGCGGCGCCTTTCGCTTTATTGTGCTTCTGTCGGCGATCCTCATCCATCAGTATGTCGTAGACCTCCATCGTCACACCCCGTGGCAATTTGATAGAAAATCCCATGTACTTGGCGTACAGCGCATTGTGAACGGCGGTTATGCCCTCCGGTGGCAGATCTTCGCGTTGGTAAAGAACGTTGTGTCTGGTTAACAGAACATCCAGCGCCCAGCAATACGTTTCTTATGCGGGGGGTGGCGTCGGATCGGCCCGTACCTATCCGGGCCGATTGCCAGAACGTCCACCACACGCTCGAGACCCGAGACGTGAGCGAGTCTGTGTTCCATCGCCTTTGCTTCGAACTTCTCTATCACGAGCCGCAGTTTACGAGCGCTGTGGCTCGCGAAGTCCGACGCATTGCCGTGCAGACTGGATCCCCTCAATGCGAAAGTCGTGTCCAGTTCGAAAGCGCTCGCTTGTGCGCCAACCTGTGCCATGGCGAGCTCGTGAACTTTCTCTTTTACGTCAGTTTCCATCCGTTCGAGCAATTCTGTCGCCCAGCGTGTGATGGCCTCCAGTTCGCGTTCGAGCTCTGTGTAGATTTCGTTGCAGCGACGTCCGGCGGCAGCAGCAGCAGTTGTGGGGGCCGGCGGCTGGTTCGACGCGACCTCGACCGGTATTGCGGCTCGGCTCGATACCGCCGCTGCCGCGGCCGCAGATGTGGCACCCGGCGCGACCGTTCCCGTCCGATGCGAGGTGCTCATTTGCGCTGTCTAGGAAGAACGCACAGGCAGAAACAGAGAGGATTGTCAGCACGTGCACACGTGGACGAATGGATTTTTCAAAGGTTGGAAGGAAACGAAAGAAATACAACAACTCTCGGACGCGTGCGTCTGCAGTCCACACCGCCGCGTAAATCGGATGCAATGTTCACTCTTGTCTTTGTCTTGGCCTTTTTATCCCCAGCGAGTGTTCCTGTCCCCCTCCGTTCGCGCAAGAGCGTACGCGGCCTCACGACCTCGTGAACAGAGACTCCAATACTACTTAGCGGTGGTATCCGTGGCGTGTATCAGGCCAATGTCACGGGCGCAAGAGGCGGCGTTCACCGGCGCGCTGTGCATCCGCCCGCGACCGGCGATACGATGCCACTTCCGGGTCGCCGATACATGCCAAATCTCGTCAAAGACGAGCCAAGGCATACGTATTTCATGACGCTCGAACGCAGCGGCGCCGGAATAATTGGCGGCTCCACGCCTTTATGTTCATTCATATAGTCCACAACCAACTGCAGTATCGCGCCGTTAATGCTCGGCATCGGTAATTCGTCGGCCGCATCGTCTACGCACAGCACATGCATGAATATGGTCAGGATCACACATCGAGAGGGGTGTATGAGACTGCAGTTGCTTTGGACGGTGCCAGTACTGTGGGTTACCTTTCTCGAGAGAGGTCTTCACGAGAGTCGATATGAAGGCGTATTCACGTGCCACGACGAACTCCTTCTGGTCCTTTGATAACAGTTTCAGATGTTTGACCGCTGGCACGCCATCGCCCAGTCTGCAAAGGTGCGTGCGTTTTGCATGAAACCGCAGAACACAACACGAACGGCACGAGCTTGTCAGCTGAAGGAACCGGTGGAGCGACTGCAGAAACAGTTATTTCTGACGTAGTATGCGTACCCTTTAACATCCCCGGCATCCTTTTTGTTGCAGGCGCTCGCGTCGTTCTTCGAATCCGCTTCGAATGACATTGCTGTGGTGACTTACATATGCACACAATGACACGAAACAGAGCGAATAAGAATAGCGGATACTGATCAAAGCGAAAGTAAAAGTTCAGTAACTGAATGCGTGTTAAATAGTTTCAGAAGAGACAGAGACAGAGACAGAGTGAATGAGAGAGAGAGAGAGAGAGAGTCAAACTTCGGTTCCTCTTTCCATCACGTCAACCGTAAACGTTTGGCGCCCGATTCGTCGGTACCTGCGTGTCCGACGCCACCGGCGGCGCCGCATGCGACTCCGGCACCTACGCTACCGGCGCCTCCGCCGCCTTCGCCTGTGCCTCCACCTGTAGCTTTGCCATCCGCATCGTTTTTTCGTTTGGCGCCAGCGGAAACGCCGAGTAATGATACAGGACATACAACGGATATTGGCAAATTCGCATACTCCAGACACAGTCGTACGAGCTCGCGCGGCATTTTCGCTCCTCCGATCTGCTGCAGAACCGGTGCCGCGGCGGCGCTGATGAGAGGTCGCAACTCGAGTTGGGCTTTCGTTTCGGCCGTCAGTCGCGTGGCGGCCGAAGCGAAAGCTGAGTCCATACCAAATTCGAGCGAGTTGCACTGCAGCAGATCGACAGCGATCATCGTTGTAAACTTTGTCACAGTGTTTGAATGTCCACTCGAAGCGATACGGGCACAGAGATCCACTTCTATGCCGCGGTCCAGCAGCGCGGTCAGCGTTTTCGGTAATTCATTTTTAACGGCATGCATTAACGGAGTGTGTCCGAGTCGGCTGTACGAGTTCAGCACAACGACGGAGAGGCGCGGAACCAACCACGCACCGCGGAGATCATCAGTATGCCAGCGATAAACCATTTGCAATGGATTGGCATATGGACCTTGTGGATGTGCGTTGGCGTGGCGGATCAGC
>CAZGOM010000197.1:0-9910 GCA_964527265.1 uncultured Phycisphaeraceae bacterium
TTGAATCCAGCGGCTTGGCGATGTTGTGATGCGCCACCTCCACCTGCCCCGCCATATTGAAATCCCAATCCGTCAGATGCCCATCTCCGCCCGGCTGGCACATCCCCTGCATCAGCGTCTTCGCCCGCCACGAAAAGCTCGCCAGCCGTTTGGGATTCCGGTCCAGTGCAGCCCCATGCTCCGGCTCCACCCACAGCCCCGCCGCCGATTGCTCGAAAGTCTCCTTCGCCGGCTCGGCCTTCTTCACCGGATACGCCAGCGCAAAGCCCAGCACGCTCGCCCGGTCAGACTCCAGCCGCGTGTGGTAATACGGATTCTCACTCCGCAGCCAGCTCAGCCGATCGCCGTAAAAGCTGCCGTCCTCATTGCGCTTGGCCTCCGTCTCCATCGTCGTCAGCATCCCCTCCGCAAGACTCTTCGCATGCTTCTCCCCAAGCTCTTCTTGGGCAAACATCAGCGCCGTCAACAGGTACTCCTGGCAATACGCATACCGCACCCGCGTATCCCCGCCAATGCGCGCCAGCCGTCCATCGGCAAACACCATCTTTCTAAGCACCTTCCACAAATCCGCCTGATGATGCTTCAGCGCCTCCGGCGCCTTCCACCCTTTCCCAGCCAGATCAAAATGCAATATCCCCGCATTGCTCACGCAGATCACCATGTACCCCACGTTCAGATATCCATGATGGTCCAGCGCGTAATTCGGAAAAAAGTTGGCCCCCACATGCCGCGCCTTCACCGGCTTTCCGTCCAGCACCGCCTCGCACGCCGCGTCCGTCGCCACGCTCACCGCATTCACCAGAAACGTCGCCCCCTTCTCCTGCCAGTCCGCCGCATGCGCATGATTCGGATACATCGCCCCCGCCCGCCACAGCAGGCACCCGTTCCACAAATTCGATTCCGGCTTATTCTGCTTCGACGTGTTCCAGACATTCCCCACCACCGGATATTCCTTCAGCAGCCAATCAGCCTCCCCGGTTATCACTGCTTCCAGCCCCGCCTTGTCTTCATCCTTCAACTCCCCTTCCAGCAGATGCACCCCATGCATCATCCGTTCGATCCCCAGTGCGCTGATCCACCCATGCCCCCACTTGCGCCCGTCCGTGCATGCCCCCCGCCCGGATTTATGACTGAAAATTGAAAACCTCAGCGCCGCAAGCGCACGGTCCCTCATCTTCGCCTTGTTCACGCCCGGCCCGCCCTGCGCCGCCAGCACCGCCATCGCCCCCAGATACTTCTGGTTGGTCTGCACCCCCCAGCTTCCATACCCCGGCCCGTAGCACCCCAACCCCTTTTCACCGGGGATCTCATGCCAATCCCGCTCCGCATACTGCGCCCACCCCGCCAGTAGCCCCGTGGCCCGTCCCGCGTCCACAATCAAAGCCCGCTCCAAGCCACTTTCAATCGTCATGACCTTCACCTTAAAAAGACTTATCGGGTAGCATACGAAGCCCCACTTAAAGGGCAATCAACCATGATCCAGCTTCCGTCAGCCAAGCAGCTTTTCGAGAACTATTTCCTCATCGAATACTCCGCACGCGACCGCGACCGCCTCGGTTTGGAATATCCAAAGGCCGATATCCTAGGCAGCCTTGAACTTATCGGCAAAAAGCCCTCCGATATCTCCGCCGTCACCGCACAGTCTCAGCAAGACATCGGCGAGATTGTCCAGGGCCTCCTCGACCATGCCGAAGCCACATGGCCCGGCGCTTTTGGTGAAGAAATCGCCTTCTCCCTCGCAGGCGTCGCCGCCTTCGACAAAGCCAACGACGCCGCCGCCGTCAGCACCATCATCAAACGCTCCGACCCCCTCAATGCCAACAACGACTACGTCATCCGCGCCAGCCTCTTTGGCGCTGTCATCGGCGAAACCATCCGCCACCTCAGCCCCCGCACCCAATGGGTCTACGACCACCCGCTCTGGGAATCCGCCATCTTCGACCCCGCGGGCGGTGCCATCCTCCCCGTTTTCCACTGGGCCATCCACCGCCTCTCCGGCACCGGCATAAACGACGAAACCACCGGCAAAATCACCGCCGCCGTCGATATGTTGAACCGCATCGCCGAAGGCACCCACACCGCCCAAAACAGCAAGCTCACCAAAGCCCCCAAATCCCCAAAAGCCCCCTGACACGCAGGGTAGAGCATTTAAAAAACAAGATCTTATGGCTCCATGGAAGGGCCTTGCTGCCACTCACGGACACCCGGCAACCCCAAAACCCGTCCACCCGGGCGCATAGGCTCATCCTCAAACGCCGTTCCATCCCCCCACATCCCGGCCCCCTCAATACAAATTCTTCATCACTTCCCACGCTGCCGCGTCGCGCACCCACTGGATCCCATACTGCCGGAACGGATATTCCATCGGCTTCACCACCCCGTCCGCATACACCAGGTTCGACAGCTTCCCCTCGTGCCCGCCGTACGAATTATTCGCCCATTCCTGCAGGCAGCCCATGATCGGGTAATTCTTCCCTTTTGAATTGTTCGACATCAGGTTCGGCGATAGTTTCAGCGAAATAAACATCAAAGAGTCGTTCTGCTCTTTATAAACGTCATACACGTTCCACCACGCGGTCGTCTCCAATGTCGGCGGCGCGGCGGGGTTTTCCCATCTCAGTGGCATCCCATAGCTCGTGTAAGCCCGCTGCCGCGTCGTATTCCAGTTCTGCACAAACAACTCAGCCCCCAGCTTGGAATTGACCAGGTACGGCATCGTCCCCGGAATCGGCGTCATCATGTCCGGGCAATACAACGTGCGCGGGTCGTAATTCAAATAGGGAAACAGCGCCCCCTGGTTGTAGACCATCCCCGCATCCATCGCGATCGGGTAACCCAACCAGCTCTGAATCGTCGGAAACGGCAGCCAGTCCTTAAAATCCTGCCCGTAGGCGTTGAACGCCACCCCGTTCATCCTCAGGCTACCCTGGCACAAAACCCGTCGCGCCGTCTCCCTCGATTTCGAAAGCGCAGGCAGCAGCATCGCCACCAGCACCCCGACAATCGAGATCACCACCAGGAGTTCGATAAGCGTAAAAGCAAAAGACCGTTTAGAAATGTGAAATGACATAGTTCCGAATCTAGAAGGCGCGTCCTCACGAGTCAAGGGTTTTTTCACTTAAACTTCATAAAAACTAAATCACAATCCATGACACCCCACTCCCTCTGCCAAACCCTCGCCGCTTACACCACCCGCTTCCCCGCGCAGGCGCCCGCCCTCGCCGACCTCCTCTTCCTCCTCGACCAAAACGCAGACATCACCTCCCGCCACGAATTCCGCGGCCATATCACCGCCAGCGCGCTCCTCTTAAACGCCGACCGCAACCTCCTCCTCATCCACCACAACGCCCTCAACCGCTGGCTCCAACCCGGTGGTCACCTCGACCCTTCTGACCCTTCCCCAGCCTACGCCGCCCTCCGCGAACTCACCGAAGAAACCGGCATCGATCCCTCCCTCGTCCGACCCGCCCCAGACTGGGAATCCACCCCCCTCTGGCTCGACCGCCATTGGATCCCCGCCAACCCCAAAAAGAACGAACCCCGCCACGAACACTGGGATCTCCAATACCTCTTCCTCACCGACGCTCCTGCCCTCACCCTCCAAACCGCCGAAGTCTCCGCCCACGCCTGGCAACCGCCCCAAACACTCTCCCCCCAAACCGCCGACCGTATCCAGGCCGCACTGCGTCTCTAACCTTCTTAACCCTCCGCCTTGTACCTTTTGCCCTGTCCCTTGTACCTTATCCGCACGCTTGTACCCGTTAACTCCATTCTTCGGACAACTCTATGACCACCCTCGTCTTCACCAACGCAAACCTCTGGATCGGCGACGGCTCTCAATTCCACGGCCACGTCATCACCCACAACGGCACCATCTCCGAAGTTAACCCCGGCAAATACGCCGGACACCACAAAACCATCGACCTCGCCGGCCAAAACCTCTCCCCCGGCCTCATCGACCTCATGGTCCTCGGCGGCTTCAACAAATCCATCCTCCGCGACAACCCCGCCGACATCCTCCACGAATACCTCAAGCTCGGCGTCACCAGTTGCCAGGTCTGCTCCGGCACACTCCCTCCCGAATCCAACAAAACCATCGCCCAAAGCGTCCTGGCCTGCATGAAAAACGATCAGCCAAACGCCGCACGCATGCTCGGCTATTACATGGAAGGCCCCTTCCAGGCACCTCACCTCACCGGCGCCAGCCTTCAGGAAAACGCCCGTCCCGCCACCCCCGAACATGTCCAGCGCGTCCTCGACGATGCCGGCGAAGCACTCACCATGATCAACGTCGCACCCGGCATCCCCGGCGATGCCGACGCCGTCAAGGCCTTCGTCGCCGCAGGCAAAGTCGTCTCCATGGCCCACTCCGACGCCACCGCCGACCGCGTCCTCGCCTGCGTCGAAAACGGCACCACCATCCTCGGGCACGTCTTCGACAACAACTCCGGTCTCTTCGGCGATTCCGGCGTCCAGCAACCCACCATCGAACACATCGCACTCATCGACGAACGCGTCAAATTCATCCACCTCATCTGCGACGGCAGCCACGTCCACCCCCTCCTCGTCAACCTCGTCCTCCGCTGCCGCGGCACGCAAACCATCCTCCTCGTCACCGACTGCGTCCCCCGCGCCGGCTGTCCGGACGGCCCCTACATCTGGGACGACGGCCGAAACTTCTACAAAAAAGGCGGCGTCGGCCGCACCGATAAACACCACCTCACCGGCAGCGCACTCCTCCTTCCCGACCACCTCCGCAACTTCATCAAATTCACCAACCTCCCCGCCCATCAGGCCATCCGCACCGTCACACTCAACCCCGCACTTTCCATCCACAAATCCCACCAGATCGGCATCCTCGCCCCCGGCCGCCACGCCGACTTCGCCCTCTGGGACAACCAGCTCAACCTCAAACGCGTCTTCAAATCCGCCACCGAATCCCCCATCTCCAACTTCGCGGAAATCAAAATCTAATAAAGTCTCGTATCTCGAATCCCGCGCCAGCACACGGCTTTTTCGAGTCGCTTTGCTTTAATCTCCGGGCCGAAACTTAGATCCTTTCAGGTTTGCATTTCTCAGGTAGCGCATAAATGCACCCAACAATTTGCCTATTTCCATAGCCAAGTCCTGCAATCGTTCAAAATCACTCTTTGAAACCAATCCAGCATCCAAAGCAACATAGAGATGCGACCGGACCTCTGACACTGAACCTTTAGCCACCGAAAGAAACTGCCGAAATTCCCCATCCCCGCTCCGGTCATACCCTTCGGCGATATTGGCCATCACTGAAACACTCGCACGTCGCATTTGATCCGCGAGAGCATAGTCCTTGGATAACGGAGCAGTATTGCATAACCGGTAGATCTCTCGGGTGAGTTCTCTGGCCTTCTGCCACGCCACAATGCCCTCAAACGAAGTAATTGCGCCCACAAAAACCTCCGGAAGTCTCATTTCTTAAACGATCTTCAACTCCGCTCTGACGCTCCTACCTCTTAACTCTTAACTCTTAACTCTTAACTCTTGACTCTTGACCCTGGACTCGGGACCCAGGACTCGGGACTATTTCTTCGCCCCATGCGCCGGATGCAGCCTGTTCGCCTCCGTCCAGCAAATCCGCGCCGCCCACACCCGGTTATCGCTCCCATATTTCTCACACCCCTTGGGCTGCATCCACTCCGCCACCGTCACCCACGTCTCATTCTCATTCACATTCGCCACCGCAAAATTCCCGATCCGCGTCCCCTTCTCCGGCACCAGGATCGTCTCCGTCTCACGAATCACCCGCAGCGTCTTCGTATCCACCTTCGCAATCAAAAGCGGCGACCGATGCCGAAACACATGGTCATTGTTCAGTCCCCGGCGCGTATACACCAGGTACAGCCCGCTCTGATGCGCCACCCAATGCTGCTGCGTGTTGTAGTTCCCCAGTTCAACGCCATCATCAAAATGCCACACGATCGGGTCTGAGTAATTCAACCCATCGTCCGACACGCTCACATACCCGAACTTGTCGTTGCGCATCGTCAGGTAATACCGCCCCTCAAATCCAATCACCGACGGCTCATACAAACCGCGCGGCGTAGGCACCGACAACTCGCTCCCATGCTCGATATACGTCAGCTTCTTCCCATCAAACGCGCATCGCATCACCGCCGCCCGATAGCTCGTCCCCCACGAATTCTTTGATTCTTCCAGCCCCTTGAAATAGATCGGCAGCAAAATCGTCCCGTCCGCCAGGTCATACCTCTGTCCCGACCCCGACCCGCAAGAATAAAACCGCCCATCCAGCGACGGCATCTCCACCGTATCCCAGGTGCTCCACGTCCGCTCCTGGGCGTTGTAAACGCTATACGCGCTCGTCCGCTTGCGCGGGTCCGGCTCCAGATCATCCCCCAGATACCGCGCCACATGCCCTGTTGAAAGCAGCTTCCCCGTCTTGGTGTGCCATGCCGGCGTCGCGTCGCAGATCACCGACTCGATTCCATTGGCTTCTTTCTTGCGCCCCAGCGTCGCCGCGTGTTCCGTCGGTCCCGTCCAGGTCTTGCCCAGGTCGTCGGTGCGCATCTCATTAAGGGCAAAGAAAATATCCGAGCCAGACAGCAGCAGTTTCTGCATCGTCATCACCACCGAACCCTGCGCACCGTTCCCCACCACGTTCGGCGGCATCGCTCCCGCCCGCGGGTGGACCCAGCAGGTCTTGCCGTCAAATCCCTGGCTGATCACATCAAGCTTCAGTACATACTCCGGTGCGTTCTGGGTCATGGTTCGCCGTGTTGAATTAAAGGTGGAAAAAGAAAGCCTCCGTCGCCCCCCGTAGAATGCCGACAGATGCCCCAAAGAACGCTCATCATATCGGACACTCATTTCGGCGACACCATCAAGACCGCTGGCCCCGTCGAGCGTTTCACGTCCCTCATCAAAGAGACCGACCAACTCATCATCAACGGCGACGGCTTTGAATTTGAGCCGGCCAAAGCCAAACCCGCCGCCATGGCCGCCTTGGACGCAATCACCACCCTCTGCCTTCAAAACTCCGTCCAATTCACCACCCTTGCAGGCAATCACGACCCTCACGACGCATGGCCCAGGCAGCTCAAATTCGCCTCCGGCCGCATCCTCCTTTCACATGGGGATGCCTTCCACCCCGGCATCAGTCCCTGGTGCTCTGTCGCCAGACAACTCGCCAATGCCTACGCCGCCGCCGTTGCCGACCTGGCCTCCCAGGGAATGCCCGACACCCTCGACACCCGCCTGCTTGCCGCCCATATCGCCAACAAAGCCGAATGGCGCCGCGAACATCCTCCCGCACATGCGCCCAAGCCCACCACCATCCTCAACCTCGCCAAATCACCTCACAGAATCATTCGCCTCGCACATTATTGGAGCATCATTCCACGCATGGCCAGCCAGTTCGCCCAGCGCTACGCCCCTGAATCCCGCATCGTCCTCTTTGGCCACACCCACCATGAAGGCATTTGGCGTCGCCAAGGCCGCTGGGTCATCAATACAGGCGCCTACCGCTTCCCCGGCCGCCCACTGGCCTGCACGCTTCAGCACAACACCCTCAAAGTCCACCGCCTGAACCTTTTAAACAACCAATACGTCCTCGCCCCCAAACCCCTCATCCATCTCAACCTCGATTCAATCTGATCTTCCTTGAACAATCCACGACTCCGCGCCCGGTTGCCGGGTAACGGGTTATCGGGTGTCTATGAGTAGCCAAAGGGCGAGGTCTAACATCAAAATGGCATTCGCCTTGATCTGAAAGGCCCCTGTCGCCCCCCCGACAACGCGATACCCGACAACCCGGGCGCAAAAATCCATCGCTTCCCAACCAAATTCACCCCTATCAACTACACATCCGCAATCAGACTGCTACAATTCGTCACCGACCGAAAAACAAAGGTATTTCCATGACAATGATCCCCTACGTAATTGACAAAACCGGCCGTGGCGAGCGCGTTTATGACATCTACTCACGCCTCCTCAAAGACCGGATCATCTTCCTCGGCGGCGCTGTCCACGATGATTCCGCAAACGTCATCGTCGCCCAACTGCTCTTCCTCTCCAACGAAGACCCCACCGCCGACATCCACTTTTACATCAACTCCCCCGGCGGCTCCGTCTCCGCCGGCCTGGCCATCTACGACACCATGCAGTTCATCCGGCCAAACGTCCAGACCTACTGCATCGGCATGGCCGCCTCCATGGGTGCCGTCCTCCTCCTGGCCGGCACCAAGGGCAAGCGCCACGTCCTCCCCAACTCCCGCGTCCTCCTCCACCAGCCTCTCATCGGCGGCGTGATGGAAGGCGTCGCCACCGACTTGGGCATCCACGCCAAGGAAATGCTCAAAACCAAAAACCGCCTCTACGAAATCATTGCCCACCACACCGGCAAGGACCTCGCCACCGTCCACAAGGACTGCGAACGCGACTACTGGCTCGACGCCCCCGAAGCCGTCGCGTACGGCACATGCGACAAAATCCTCACCCGCATCCCCGACTCCATGGCCGCAAACCACAAGAAGGACGAGGAATAAGTCTTCGGGTCTAGGCTCTTGGGTTCTGGGTATTGCCAGAAAAAGACCGGAATGGAACACTCAAATCTGCTCTGCTTCTGACAAGACCCAGAACCCAAGACCCAAAACCCATCTTCCTATGCCCCGCGCACTCACCATCCTCGCCCTCGCCGCCCTCTTCGCCTTCACCGGCTGCAAGAGCGACTTCTCCAATTCCTCCGACCGCCTCCGCAAGGAAAACCTCGAACTTCAAAACCAGGTCAACATCCTGACCAAGAACATCGAGCTTCGCCTTGCCGAGGTTAAAACCCTTGAAGATCAGGTCGGCGCAAAGAAATCCAAGATCGAAGGCGCGGAAGTCCCCCGCTTGGTCAAAGTCTCTTTCGGCCGCTATTCCGGCTTGATCGACTCCGATCGTGACAAGCTCGCCGACACTCTCCGCCTCTACGTCATCTTTGAAGACCAGCAGGGCCGTTTCCTTCCCAGCGCCGGCAAGGCCACCCTTCAGGTCGTCGACATCCGCCCCGGCGAAAAACCCCAGACCCTCGCGGAAGCCTCCTTCAACCCCAAGCAGGTCGATCAGGCTTACCGCTCCGGCATCACCGGCACCCATTACACCTTTGATGTCGCCGTCCCCAGCTCCCTCTCCGAAAACATCCGCAGCGCCACCGTAAAGTTCACCTTCACCGAAGCCTTCACCGGCGTCGATCACACCGCCCAGCAGGACTTCGACCTCTCCCCCATCTCCCGCAAAATCCCCCTCCAATAATCAATCAGGCTCTTCAAACTTGTACCCAGTCTGCCCTTTTCCGCGCAAATAACTCATAAACGCCCCAATTAACCTCCCAATAGCTGCGGCAATACTCTGCAATCTTTCAAAATCCTCCTGGGATATTAATTCAGCGTCAAACCCTTCTCTTCAACCCTGTACTCTGTACTTTTCTACGACCGACTCGGCCTCGCCGCCCAGTGCAGCTTCTTCGCAATCATCTTCCAATAATTCAAATCAGGATTCTGGATCAGCTCCAGCGGGCACTCATGCCGCGTCAGTTCCACAAACTGTCCTGGCTTTACCTTGTGTGACAACTGCCCATCGATCACCAGCCGCGTCCCCCGGTTCGCCTGCTTCAAAAACAGCCGCACTGTGGAAGCCGCATTAATGACAATCGGCCGAAACGCCAGGCTGTGCGGGCACATCGGCGTAATCACGATCGCATCGATATCCGGGCTCACGATCGGTCCTCCCGCGCTCAGGTTGTACGCCGTCGATCCCGACGGCGTCGACACAATCACCCCGTCCGACGAAAACGTCGTCGCCCCTCCTTCTGGGCCTGGATCGATCGCCATTTCAATCTCCACCATGCGGAACGGCTCGCCCGCATTGATCACCG
>CAZGOM010000198.1:0-9869 GCA_964527265.1 uncultured Phycisphaeraceae bacterium
ATTGAAGAGACGGCGCTGAAGAAGGAGAAGGACCAGGCGAGCAAGCAGCGGCTGGGAGCCTTGCAGAAGGAGCTGGCCGACTTGAAGGAGAAGGCTAAAACGCTGCGCACACAGTGGGAGAGCGAGAAGGGGGCCATTGTGAAAGTGCAGGCGCTGCGTGAAGAGCTTGAGGGCGTGAAGGTGGAGATGGAGAAAGCCGAGCGGGAGCATAAGCTGGACCGCGCGGCTGAGCTGAAGTACGCCAAGATTCCTGAATTGACGCAGAAGATCCAGGCGATGGAGGCCAAGGCGCAGGAAGCGGGCGCGGGCAAGCTGCTGCGCGAGGCGATCACGGAAGAAGAAATCGCGCAGGTGGTGGCGCGTTGGACGGGTATTCCCGTGGCGCGGCTTGTGGAAGGGGAGCGACAGAAGCTGCTGCGTTTGGACCAGATTCTGCATGAGCGGGTGATCGGTCAAGACGACGCGGTGCGGCTTGTGGCGGATGCCATCATCCGTGCGCGTGCGGGGATTAAAGATCCCAAGCGGCCGATTGGGTCGTTCATCTTCCTGGGCCCGACGGGCGTGGGGAAGACAGAACTGGCGCGCGCGCTGGCGGAGTCGCTGTTCGACACCGAAGAGAACATGGTGCGCATCGACATGAGCGAGTACATGGAGAAGCACAGCGTTTCACGGCTGATCGGCGCGCCTCCGGGTTATGTGGGGTATGAAGAGGGCGGGCAGCTAACGGAGGCCGTGAGGCGCAAGCCGTATTGCGTGCTGCTGTTTGATGAAATCGAGAAGGCGCACAATGACGTGTTCAATGTGCTCTTGCAGATATTGGATGACGGGCGTGCGACGGACTCGCAGGGCCGGGTGGTGAACTTCAAGAACTGCGTGATCATCATGACGAGCAATATCGGGTCGCAGTATCTGCTGGAAGAAGCAATGACAGGCGGAGATGTTTCCAGCAGTGCGCGCAACAGCGTGATGAGCGCTTTGAGGCAGCATTTCAGGCCGGAGTTTTTGAATCGTGTGGATGACATTGTGATCTTTAAGCCGTTGAGCCTGGGCGAGATCAAGAAGATCGTGACGCTGCAGGTGGCGGATATCCAGAAACGGATCGATGACCGGAATCTGAAGCTGGTGATCAGCGATGCGGCGGCGGATTTCATCGCGGAGAACGGGTATGACCCGGTGTATGGTGCGCGGCCTTTGAAGCGGTACTTGCAGCATGAGGTGGAGACGAAGGTTGGGCGGGCGCTCTTGGCTGGCGACGTGCCGTTTGGGTCGAAGCTGGTGGTGGATGTGGAGGATGAAGCGTTGACGGTGAAGGTGGAGAAGCCGGAGGGGGAGAAGTTGGCGAAGAAGAAGTGAGTGGCGTTAGAGTGAGTTTTGGGGTGACTTGTTTACCACTAAGTCACTAAGACGCGAAGGTCAGATAAGGTAAGAAAGCCCGGCGGAATGCGAACGCTGGGCTTTTTATTGTTTTGAATTTGAACTGATGCCGTGGAAAGCGGAGGCGAGTCCGGCGAGGGGGTAGGTCGGTTTGGAAAAATGGGTTTTGGCGGATGAAGTGAGTGTCGAGTGGACGCGAGCAAGACACATCGCAGGCGCGGACGCCTGCAATGTGCCACCCGGATTGGTTATTCATCTGGGGTTTTTGAGGCTTGCCAGGTGGACCAGTTGCCGGCGATTTGTTTGACTTTGGCGCCTTCTTCGAAGACGAGGAGGTCGGTGGCGACTTTGTCGATGAAGAAGCGGTCGTGGGAGACGATTAACGCGGCGCCAGGGAAGTGGATGAGGGCGCGTTCCATGATCTGGACGCTGGCGAGGTCCAGGTGGTTGGTGGGTTCGTCAAGAATGAGGACTTGAGCGCCGGAGAGGAGGCAGCGGGTGAGGGCGACGCGGGCTTTCTGGCCGCCGGAAAGCGTGGAGATGCGCTGCTGGAGAGCCATTTCGGAGAAGCCCATCAGTTCGAGGAATTTGTGGACTTGCTTACGGGGTGCGGAGTGAGCCATGCCGGTGATGTTGACGATGTGGGTGACGGTTTCGTTGGGGTCGAGGTTTTCGAGGGTGTGGTTGAACGAGACGCACTGAGCGCCGGCGAGCCAGTCGACCTTGCCGCCGCCGTCGGATTTGAGGTCTTCGGTGATGATGGAGAGGAGGGTGGATTTGCCTGAGCCGTTGGGGCCGACGACGACGAGGCGGGTGTCACGGTTTAATTCAAAGGAGACGTTTTTGAAGAGTTTTTGATTGCCGAAGGATTTGGAGAGGTTGGAGACGACACAGAGGCGGTCGGCGCATTTCAAGTTCTGGTAAATGTTGGTGACGATGTTGTCGACGGGCTTGGGGGTGATCGATTTCTTGATGTTGGCGAGTTTGCGCTTCAAGTGATTTGAAGGATCGCGTGCGGCTTCCTTGCGGTCTGCAATGGCTTCGGATTCGTAGGCGAGCATTTCCGCTTCGTGGAGGAATTGGTTTTCGATGGATTTGAGGCGAGAGGCGCGCTGCTGGATGTAATCATCGAAGGTGTTGACGGGGTATTCGTGGGTGTGGTGGTTTTCGATTTCGACAATACGGGTGACGACCTTGTCCAGGAAGTGGCGGTCATGGGAGACGAGGATGAGGCCGCCCTTGTGTTTGTTGACCCAGGATTCGAGCCAGGCGGTGCCGGCGAGGTCGAGGTAGTTGGTGGGTTCGTCCATGAGGAGGCAGTCGGGCTCTTCGAGAAGGATCTTGGCGAGAGCGGCGCGGTTTCGCCAGCCGCCGGAGAGCTGGCGCAATGGCTTGTGCTTGCGTTCTTCGTCGAAGGAGAGCTTGGAGAGGGCGGTATCAATGCGGTTTTGATAGGTCCAGCCGTCGCGGTGGTCCATTTGTTCGAGGAGGTCGGTCTGGCGGTCGAGGAGTTTTTTCTCTTCCGCGGGGGAGGGTGAGGCCTGTGCGAAGGCCTGGCCGATGGCGTCGAGCTCTGCTTCGATGGCGCGGAGGTCAGAGAAGACTTCGGCGAGGATTTGCTGGGCGGAGAGTTCGGTGTCGAGGTCGGAGAACTGGGAGAAATAGCCGAACTTGATGTTGGGGGCGAATTCGATGGTGCCGGCGGTGGGCTCGTCCTGCTGGAGGATGAGTTTCAGGAGTGTGGTTTTACCTGAGCCGTTGCGGCCGATGAGGCCGACGCGCTCACCTGCGGCGACGCGGAAGAAGACGTCTTTTAAGACGGGTGTGGCGGGGCGGGGGTGGTTGTCGAAGCTTTTGGAGACGTTTTTGAGGCGGATGAGTGACATGGAAGAGAAGGTACAAGGAATAAGGTACAAGGGACAAGTACAGAAATGTATGCACAGGGCCTGAGGTAAAAGAGGCCAGATAGTGCTTATGCAGGAATTTGGTGTGATGGGTGCACGGCTGGGGTGGCGAAAATATAGGAATTTAGCAGTGAAATTGAGGGGATATGGTTACGCGACATTTGTGGATGCCTGGCAGGACAATTCAACAGGTTTGGCGGAGGAGGTGATTGGTATTGTGGAACGGCATATCAAATGGGTTTCACCATTGAAGGGTACGGGATGATTGGGAGATGCAGACGTGGTTTTTCGCTGATTGAACTGTTGGTGGTGATCGCCATTGTGGGCGTTTTGGTGGTCTTGGTGGTACCTAGCTTGGACGCGGCCCGAGAGTCGGCGCGATTTGCGATATGCAAGTCGAATTTGCGGCAAATGGGGGTGGCGATGTTCGCTTATGCTGCTGATTTCCGGGGCAGCAGTCCGGGGGAAGTGACCAACCCACCCCCAGGATGGGTTGAGACGTCATGGATGATGAAACTTGGGCCGTATCTGGGGGCGAATGCGAATCAAGCGGATTGGACTGCGACGAGTTTGCCGAACCTGCGAATGAAGGTGTATCAGTGTCCTTCAAGCTGGCCTAGACCTACGGCGAATCAGATTCGGGTGACGTATGGAATTAATTACTCAATGGCGAGCGATGCGGGGGCGTATAACCAAGACCCGTATAAGACGAACGCGTTGGTCAATTTTTATAAAGACCGGTACCTGACATCGCAGATGGAACGGCTGTATATGATTTCGGATTGCTGGGGCATTACGTGCAGCACCAAAGTTCAGTGGGATCGGAGCGTGATGGATTCATCGGCGGCACCGCTTTACCCCTACTATGATCGATGCCATTACGTGCGAGGCCGCGTGCGGGGCGGGGGCAAGGGGGTATTGAATTTCGTGATGGGCGACGGGCACGTGTTTGGGACAGGAAAGAACGACATTGATGTGTTTGGCTCAGGGACGATCGGCACAAAGTTTGTGTTTGTGAGCTATAAGGCACATCCTACCCAGCAGGTCTATGAAGAGAGCTGGTGAGTGGAGATTGAAGCAGCCAGGGCGAATGAGGCGTCAGAGGCGGGAAGATGTAGCAGAAGGGGGCAAATCTTAAACGTCATGTCATTTCATGTGGCCAATGACAGGATTTGCTACATTTGAGTGCTGATACCCCAGGCTCTTAAGGTGACATCATGCAATTCACGGCGCTAACGGCTGAGCAGCGTTTGAGTTTTGAGACAGATGGCTATTTGATTGTGCGAAATGTTTTGGATCAGGCGACGATTGATGCTTTGATTGCGGCGGGGGATCGGCTGGTGGGGTCTGATCGGGTGGAAAACAGGCAACGGACGGCGAACGGTTTATATGACGGGTTCCGTAATTGCATCGCGATGGATGATGCATTTTTGCCGCTCATTACCCATCCGAAGGTGGTTCCATTGGTGGTGCAGATCATGGGGCCAAATTTGTGGCTGTTTACGTCGCATCTGATTTATAAGCATCCAGAAGTGCCGGGGACGCCGGATACGAAACGGGAACCGGACTGGCATCGGGATATCGCGGGTGTGGACGCAGATCTAGGTATGGGGAAGGTGCCGCTGCTGGATATCAAGGTGGCGTTTTATCTGACGGATGCGAGCAAGCCGAACTGCGGGGCGACACTGATGTCTCCGGGATCGCACAAGCTGACGAAATGGCTGGAGAGAGCGCCGGGCAAGGTCGATCCGGACAATGTGGTGGAGCCGTCCCTAAAGGCGGGGGACTGCATTATGTTTGAGAATCGGACTTGGCATGCGGCGGGAGCGAATTTGTCGGGGTGGACGCGCAAGGCAGTGATGATCGGGTACACGTATCGCTGGCTGCGCCCGGCGGATTTTTTGATCCAGCCGAATTCACTGGTGGAGAAGCTGGATCCGATCGGGCAGCAGTTGGTGGGGGGATTGCAGGACAAGCATTTTGTGCCCGGGGGGAACAATAAGCCGCTCATGGATTGGTGGAAGGCAAATGGGTTGACGGGGTATCCCAAGGCGTGAGGCGAAGATCAGATTACCCCGAGATCAGATGGTGGGCATGACGTTGCCACCACAGACGGGTAGGTAGACGCCGGTGATGAAGTTGGCGAGGTCTGAGGCTAGAAAGGCGACGGCGTTGGCAATGTCGGCATCTGTGCCGCGGCGGCGGAGGGGGACTTTGGCGTCGTGTTCTTCGTTGACCTGGGTGTTGTTGGCGCGGTCGCGGTCGCTAATGGTCCAGCCGGGTGCGACCTGATTGACGGTGATGCCATTGGGGCCGACTTCGCGGGCGAGGACGCGAAGGACGCCGTCCATGCCGCGTTTGCCGGAGACATAGGCGGATTGTTTGGGGAGGTTTTGCATGGCGCATTCGGTGTTAATGGCGATAACGCGGCCGCTGCCTTTTTTGATCATGGCGGGGACGAATGCCTTGGCCATGAGGACGTTATGCAGGACGCAGGAGCGGAACTGGCTTTCGTAGTCTTCGGGGTTTTGATCGAGGACGGTTTTCCAACTGTATTGGATGACGGCGTTGTTGACGATGATGTCGGCATCACCGAGGGAAGATGCGACTGCATCGCGCATGGCGAAGACGTCGGTTTTGTTTGCCACATCAGCACGAATGGTGAGGGCGCGGCGGCCCAAAGCACGGACATCCGCGGCGACGGCTTCTGCTTTGGCTTGGCTAGTGAGGTAGTTGATGGCAATATCGGCGCCGCAGGAAGCGAGGGTGCGGGCGATGGTGCGGCCAAGCTCACCGGAGCCGCCGGTGACGACGGCGATTTTGTTTGAGAGGTCGATTATCATTTTCGCTGTTTCGGATAAAGAAGAGTTATTTTTTGGCGCCGGTGGTGGCATCTTTTTCGGCGTGGTAGACGCTGGTATTGGTGGTGTCGAATTTGGTTTTGCCGATGGCTTTAATGGCGGAATCATCAACTTTGACCAGAGGCGTGTAGCAGGGGTGGTGGTGCTCTTTGTAGGGGTTGTTGCGTGCGGCGTTATAGCAGCAGATGATCGACCAGCGGGGGTTTTCGGAGGTGTTGGCGGAGGAGGAGTGGAGGAGGTTCCCATGGAAGAAAAGCGCGGTGCCGGGTTCCATTTCGCAGTAGACGAGTTCGAGGCGTTTCATGGCTTCATTGACGCGTTCGGGGTCTGCACCAGTTTGTTCGCCAAAGCGGCCGTGGTTCACGCGGCCTAGATGGTGGGAGCCTTTGAGGACCTGGAGACAGCCGTTGGCTTTGACGGCGCGGTCGATGGCGATGAGGCAGGAGGCCATGAAGGGGTAGAGGCAGCCGTTGTTGTACCAGTAGCCGTAATCCTGGTGCCATTCCCATGCGCCGCCGACCTTGGGTTCCTTGAGCATGACTTTGGTGTGGTAGTGATAGACTTCGCCTTCGAGGCATTGTTCCATGGCGTCGACCATGCGGCGCGAGCGGGCGATCATGCCGTAGATGTCGTTTCCGGGGTGGTTCCAGAGTGAGAGTTTTGATTGGCGTCCGGCGGTGTCTTGGATGCCGACGGCATTGTCCATCATGCCGTGGTCTTCTTTGGCGGTGTCGAGGAGGAGTTTTGTTTCTTCAGGGTCGAGGAAGCCGGGGACCATGGTGTAGCCATCGCGATTGAAATCTTTAATTTGAGTGGGGGTGAGTGCCATGGGGCGTTCCTCATATGGATGATGTAAGAAGGTTGATATTAGATGTTTCAGAAAGGCGTGGGAAGAGTCAAGTTTTGTGTTTGCCGTCGATGATGCGTTGGATTTTGAGAGGGTTTGAGTCCTTGAGTTCGTCGGGGAGGAGTTCCTGAGGGAAGGATTGGTAGCTGACGGGGCGGACCCAGCGAGCGATGGAGGCGGTTCCGACAGAAGTGAAACGGGAGTCTGTGGTGGCGGGGTAGGGCCCACCGTGCTGCATTGAGGGGCAGACTTCAACGCCGGTGGGGAAGGCGTTGAGGATGAGACGGCCGGCCTTGCGCTGGAGTGTGTGGAGGAGGTCGGCGGAGGTGGAGAGATCAGAGGGGGTGGCGTGAAGGGTGGCGGTGAGCTGGCCTTCGAGGGATTGAGCGAGGGTGAGAAGTTCGGCGGTGTTTTTGGCGGTGACCAGGAGGGTGAAGGGGCCGAAGACTTCTTCGGCGAGCTGGGGATGTTTGAGGAAGTTTTCGGCGGTGGTTTGGAGGGCGACGGGCTGGGCCTGGGTTTGGGTTTTGGATGCGGGTTGGTTGGAAGCGGCGAGACTGGTGACTCCATGGGTTTTGGAGACGATGGCCAGGCCGTGGTGGTATGCGTCGCATATGCCCGAGTGGAGCATGGTGCCGGGAATGGCGGATTCGACGGCGGCGATGAGGGTTTGCTTGAAAGATTCGAGATGGGGGCCTTCAACGGCGAAGACGAGGCCAGGTTTGGTGCAGAATTGGCCGACGCCGAGAGTGAAGGAGTTTTTGAGGCCTTCGGCGATTTTGGCAGCGCGTTCCTGCATGGCGCCGGGGAGGATGAAGATTGGGTTTAAGCTGGCCATTTCAGCGAAGACGGGAATGGGGCTTTTGCGGCTGGAAGCGATGTCAAAGAGGGAGCGGCCTGCTTCGCGGGAGCCGGTGAAACCGATGGCGCGAGTATGGGGATGTTTGGCAAGGGCGGAGCCAATGGTGCGGCCTGAGCCGTGCAGCATGCTGAAGGTGCCTTCGGGGAGACCGCAGGATTGGACAGCGGTGCGGACGGCACCTGCGACCATTTCGGCGGTACCGGGATGGGCGCTATGGGCTTTGACGATAACGGGACAGCCAGCGGCCAGGGCGCTGGCGGAATCTCCCCCGGCAACGGAGAAAGCGAGCGGGAAGTTGGAGGAGCCGAAGACGACAACCGGACCAATGGGGACGAGCATGCGGCGAAGGTCAACCTTGGGAAGGGGCTTGCGGTCTGGTTGAGCGGTGTCGATGCGGGCATCGACCCAGGAGCCTTCACGGAGGAGTTCAGCGAACATTTTGAGCTGGCCGATGGTGCGCCCGCGTTCACCGGTGAGGCGGTCCTTGGGAAGGCCGGTTTCGAGGTGGGCGCGGTCAAGGAGTGCGTCTCCAAGAGAGAGAATGTTGGCGGCGATGGTTTCAAGGAACTCCGCGCGTTTACCGGCGGGTGTGGCGGAATAGTTTTGAAAGGCGGATTCGGCGAGGTCGAGCGCGGCGTCGACCTGGGCTTGCTCTGCCTGGTAAAAGCCGGGCTCAAGAGGTTGGGAGTTGAGTGGGCTTACCGGTTGCTGGGTTTCGCCTGAGCCATTGGAGAGGGAGGCGCCGAGGAAGATTTTGCCGTGTAGGGTCATAAGGATGGGTTCTGGGGACGGGGTGTGGTTCTTGGGTTCTGGGTTCTGTCAGAACTGTGAGGGTGAACAGGTGTTTTCGTGGTGGGGCTTCACTCCGGTCCTCTCTCAGGAGAAGAGAGGGGAAGAGATGTTAGGAGACTTTGTTGGTGAGGGTGCCGATAGGGGGGATGGTGATGCTGACGATATCGCTTTTTTGGAGGGTGAAAGGGGCATCGGGGACGATGCCGGTGCCGGTGAGGAGGAAAGCGCCGGTTGGGAAGGTGGTTTCGCGGTAGAGGAATTCGACGAGCGATGGAAGCGGACGTTTGATCTGTGCGAGAGTGGTGGCGCCGTTGAAGACGGGTTTACCGTCGCGTGTGATTTCCAGCAGGATCTGGGTTTCGGGCGGAAGCGGCTTGTCGGTGATAAGGATGCAGGGGCCGAGGGCGCAGCTTCCGTCGTAGGACTTGGCTTGGGGGAGGTAAAGGGGATTTTCACCTTCGATGTCGCGGGAGGACATGTCGTTGCCGATTGTGTAGCCGACGATTTTGCCCGATTTATTGATGACAAGAGTGAGTTCCGGTTCAGGGACGTTCCACTTGGAGTCTTTGCGGATGCGTACTTTCTGGCCAGGGCCAGAGACACGGTAGTGGGGTGCTTTGAAGAAAAGTTCGGGACGGTCGGCGTCATAGACTTTGGAGTAGAAATCCCCGCCACCTGCGTCTTTGGATTCTTCCATGCGTGCGTTGCGGCTGCGGAAGTAGGTGACGCCGGCGGCCCAGACTTCCTGTGTGCCAATGGGGGGGAGGATGTCGGATTGTTTTGGGGCTCTTGTTTTTGTGGTGGCTTTTTTGGCGAGCGCGGGTTTGTTTAGGACTTCGTCCCAGTCGGCTTTGATGAAGCGGAAATCATTGGGCTTAAGTTCGACGACAGCGCCTTTTTTTGTGCGATAGAGCTTCATGAAGATGTCCTGTACAAGCTGTTGGTTGGAACCACGCGCGAGCGATGTGTGTCACGATACTCTTCCTTTGTGAGGGGGGCCAGCGGTATAAGGAGGGTTTTCAAGAGGTGAAACCGAACGCGTGTCTGTGTGGGAAACGGGGCGATTCCGATGTGGAAATGGACGGAGCATTTCATCTTGTGGACCGGGATGGAGTGTTTGGAGCGTGAGAGCATAAAAAACAACCAGGGCCTTCCGAAGAAGGCCCTGGCGTGTTTTATGACGGACATTTAAATCAAAGGAGTCTTGCGACCCCGTGTGATTTAGTAGT
>CAZGOM010000199.1:0-9782 GCA_964527265.1 uncultured Phycisphaeraceae bacterium
GACTGGGACAAAACCTTCAACGTCAACGTCAAGAGCATGTTCTTCTGCTCCAAATACGCCATTCCCATCATGCGCAAGGCAGGCGGCGGCTCCATCATCAACATGGGCTCTGAATCCGGCCTCATCGGTTTCCCCATGCACCCGGCTTATTGCGCCTCTAAAGCCGCTGTGCTCAACCTCACCCGCTCCATGGCCATTGGCCACGCCGCCGATAAAATCCGCGTCAACTGCCTCTGCCCCGGCACCATCCCCACGCCTCTCTACCACGAATTCATCGACTCACTCCCCAATAAAGATGAAGTCGTCGCCGAACTCAAACGCACCCACCCCCTGGGCCTTGGTACTGAAGAAGACATCGCAAACGCCGCCCTCTTCCTGGCCTCCGATGAATCCCGCTACATGACCGGCGCACCCCTCATCGTCGACGGCGGTTTCACGGCCATCTGAAGCTTGGTCTTGGGTTCTGCGTCTTATCCGCAAGATGGATTCAGATGGGAACGTAGCTGGCCGCCCGATCTTAAGCATGCTATTTGTTTTCTGACAATACCCAGAACCCAAGACCCACAACCATCTTCAGGTCGACACCCGATCCAGCATCAACCGCCCCGCATAAGCCGCCAACGCCAAGGTGCCCAAAAGCGCCACAATCACCTGTCCGGGCGGCAGCTTAAAGTTGTAAGAAACCCACAAGCCTACGAACGCCATCAGGATCGCCACCACCGGCGCCAGGAAAAACAGGCTCTTGATCTGCCCGCACCATTGCTTGCAGATGATCGCCGGAAACGCCACGCAGCCAAACGTGAACACCATTCCCGTTGATCGCACCGACAGTCCCACCGTCAGCCCCACGCACAGCGCCAGCGCCACGTTCCACAGCTTCACTTTCATCCCCACCGCCGCCGCCATCACCGGATCGCTTAAAAGCAGCACCAACTCGCGCCAGTACATCGCCAGCAGTACCAGCCCTGTAAAAAGCAACCCCCCAAACACCGCTACATCCGCCGTTGATGCACCGATCACCGTCGGCGCCTGCACCCGCCGGTATTCTTCCATCCCCGAAGGCGTGTTCGTCAGCATCAGCTCGGCACACGCGCCGGACATGATAAAGACCCAAGCCGTCATCTCATCCCCATCCGTGCGCTTCCCGTCCTGCCCGCCCGCCCCCAGCAGCATCGTCACAAAGGCCGCCGCCACCGCGGCCACCACCGTCACAATATCCCGCACCATGCCCGTCAATCCCGCCTGCGCACCGGCATCCAAAAACACTGCCGCGATGAACGTCACCAGCGCAAATCCAAAAGCTGAAGCCTGTGACACCGAAGCCGCGATGAATACCTGCCGCCGCGCCACCGCCACCACCCCCACCAAGCCCAGCACCCCGGCGCAAAGCAGCGACACCAGGTACGCCTGTCCAAACAACGCCCATGAATCGATAAACCGTTGAATCACGCCGCCCCTCCGCTGGCCTTCTCAATCGCATCCGCCGCCTTCTCCACCGCGGCCGCCACATCCGTCGTCACCACTTCCAGCTTCCCCTCGCCCCGGTCATTCACCTGGATCGGCACGCCGAACGTCCTGGTCATGTTTGCGCTGCTCATCACCTGCGCCTTGGGCCCCGCCGTCACCTGCCCATCGCGGAACAGCGCGATATGCGACCCATAATCCGCCGCGATCTGCAACTCATGCGTCACGAATACGATCGTCACCTTGTACGTCGTATGCAGGTCCTTGAGCACCTTCAGCACCGATTGCGCCGCCGTCAGGTCCAGCCCAGCGGTCGGCTCATCCACGATCAGCAAACTTGGGTCGCGAATCAACGCCCGCGCCACCAGCGCTCTTTGCCGCTGCCCGCCCGAAAGCTGCCACAGGTTGCGCCCATGAAAATTCTTTAACCCCATCAGCTCCAGCACGCGCTCAAGGCGTTTTTTCCGCTGCTCGCTGTGCGTCTTGAGCCCCACCAGTCCTGAGGTGATGAATTCCTCCACCGACGTCGGCAGCACGGGGTTTAACTCCAGCCGTTGCGGCACATAACTCACCCGCCGCTTGGCAAACACATCCGGCCGATGCTTGATAAGCCCATACTTGGGCGTCAGCGCCCCCAGCAGCGTCTTGATCAGCGTCGTCTTCCCCTGCCCGTTGGACCCCAGAAAACACCAGAATTCGCCCTCATGAATATTGAAATTTACGCCGTTCAAAATCACCCGCCCGCCATACGCCAGGCGAAGCTGCTCCATCCCGATCAACGGCACAGGCGTACCACTGGGCTTTTTAACAGCCTCGGTCTTTTGAGCGGTCCCATTTTCAGGGCCATCAGGCGTAAACGCGTTTGAATTGTTCGAACCCGACACATTCATGGTTTAGCTGTCTTAAGGGCATCCAATAACTGCCGGGCATTGTACTGAATAAAATCCGTATAGCTTTGCGTTCCCGGCCGCGCCCCCGGCAAGTGCGCCATCTCCACCACCTTCGCACCCGTTCCATCCGCCACAAACTTCGTCTGCTTTGCATCAAAGTACGGCGCGCGCAGCAAAACGGCTGACTTTTGCGCCTTCATCTTCGCCATCAGATCCGTCATGTGCTGTGCGTTGGGCATCTCGCCTGGGTGCCCTTCGATATACCCGATCATCTCCACGCCATACCGCCGCGCAAAGTAGGGCCATAAATCATGGTCTCCCGCCAGATGCGCGCCTTTATAGGGCGCAAACTCGGCCGCCAGCCCGCCCAGTTCCACGCCTTTGATCTTCTTCTCCTCCAGATACTTCTTCAGTTCCCCCTTCTCAATCGCAATACTCACCGGCTCAAAATCCTCCGCCGTCAGTTTGTCCGCCAAAGCCTGCCCAAGCTGAATCACCATCACCTCTTTGGCAAACTCCCGATATCGCTTCTCAAACTCTGCCGCCTGCTTGGGCCGCGCTTCCGTCAACTTCTGGCTCAGCACCTTCGCCGCCTTCACCCCTTCCACCGGATCCAGTAGAAAGTGCGGATTCTCATCCGGGTGAAAACTCTGCGCCTTCCCCTTCTCCTTCGGCTTTGCTTCCTTGGCTTCTTCCTCCGCCCCCTCCGAAATCAGCCGCGCTGTCTTCGAAAGCGAAACATACCCCGCCCCATCCCGCATCACCGCTTTATTTCCCGCCGTTTTGACCATCGCCGGCAGCCACCCATCTTCCACATGCAGCCCCACCGCCGCCAATATCTCCGCCTCCGATAGCGACTCCACCATCCCCGTATTCGCCTCCACCACATGCGGATCATTCCCCCCCTTCACAAACGTCGTCACATCCACATCATTTCCCCCCACGGCAAGCATGATCGCCCCCAGATCCGGCGTCGTCGCCACCGCCTTCACTTTCCCCGTCTTCTCCGCCGTCGAACTCCCCTCATTCTTGCAGCCCGGCATCACAGCACCCGCCGCCAGCAGCGCCAGCCCAGCCAACATCACACGCCTCGAAAATCCCAGCTTCATATTCATATCCACCCATCCTGCCTGTTTGATGTGAAATGCCAGCTAAACCAATCAGCTATTGATAATAAATTATCATAAAAGCCTTTCACCATTCTGACAACCACCAGTCTTCCGGACATTCTTTTCTTCAATCCGACCAGACCCCAGACCCTGAACACCAGACGCTATCTCCGATACGTCTTCAGCGCCCGCCCCTTCTGCTCCTCCGTCAACAAACTCCACAGCCGCCCGAAATAATCATCGCCCAACCCCAGCATCTCCTTCATCACCACATCGCGCGTAAACCAGCTCTTTTCCCGCCGAATCACCCCCAGCGACTTGAAGACCCCAAACAAACCCGGATGCGGATATGCCGGAATCGGCCAATCGCTCCCGTGAATCAACCGCGACTTTGCCAGCGGATGCGCCATGATTTTCTTCCACGCATGCCACCTGGTCGGCAAAAACAACGCCGCCGTATCGACATACAAATTCGTATGCTTCTCGATCATCTTGATCGTCGTATCAACGTAATCCGTCTCGCTGAATGCGGACCGCGTCCCACAATGCGCCGCGATCACCGTCACCCCCCGCTCCAGCGCCGGCAAAAGCAGCTCCGGGCTCGCCACGTCCGGCCGCACCGAAGGCAGCGACTTCTCACCCCCCGTATGCGACAAGAGCGGCAATTTCAGCCTCGCCAGTGTGTCATAAACCTTAAAACACCGCCTGTCGGACGGGTCAAACCCCTGCACCAGCGGCAGCCATTTGAGCAAAACCGCGCCCTCCTCGTTCCATTTCTCAATTTCCTCCACCGCATCCTTGCGATACGGATGCACGCTCGCCCCCAACAGCATCTTCCGGTTCCCCTTCACCACCTCCAGCGCAAACTCGTTCTTCACGTACAGATGCGTCCGCCCCAGGTCGATCTTCCCATCCTCATCATGAATCGCGTCAAACGCCAGGATCACTGCCGCATCCAGCCGCGGCGTCCCTTCCATCGCCTCCGCCAATCGCCGCACCACAAGCTGCTCCGCCGCCGCATCTTTGGTTTTCACCCCCAGATGCCGGCGGATATACCGAAACGCAGCGCTGTAATAAAGCGAATCCGAAAACTGCCCGCTCTCAGGCCGCACCGCGCAGATATGCACATGGCAATCGGTCCGCAAGGCAACCCCCTCTTAACCTCTTAAACCTCTTCAAATCTTCGACGCAAGACTCAGGACGCAAGACACAAGACGTTTCTTCAAACTCCCCCATCCGCCTGCGCCTGCTTCTTTCCTTCGCTCGAAACCCCATAAATCACAAACCGGAAGCTCATCGGGTCATACCCATGCTGCGCTGCGATCTTGTCCACCATCCCGCGCAGTTCTGACGTCGAAAACTCAATGATCTGCGCCGTCTCGATGCACACCAGATGCCCGCGTGGCTCGCGCCCGAACGTCAACTCATAATGCGCTTGGTTCGGGTCGATCAGCACCGGCGTAATGATCCGCGCCTCCACCAGATGCTTGATCGTCCGGTAGATCGTCGCCTTGCTCACCTCATGCCCAGCGCTGTGCATTTCTTCCAAAAGTTGGTCCGCCTCAAACACTTCCTGCTTATCCAGCACGGAATTCAGGATCAGCGCCCGCTCCGTGGTGAACTTCAAACCCTTGCGCTTCAAAAACCGACGGAATATCGAGCAGATCGGCTGAATCAGCGGTTCTTCATTGACGGCAGTTTCTGTTTGGCTCATAACCATATTCTACCCATCTCCCCCTGTTGGTTTCACTAGACACATCTAAAAACCGACTTCGCCCTTTTCATCGGTAGACCCACGCGCTCCGACTGCCGGAATGTCGGGTTGCCGCGTGTCCACGAAATCACCCATGCAACAATTAGGATTGAAAGGGCACACCTTTGAATGTCGCTCGCACTCTCGGAGCCCCCCGGCAACCCGACACCCCAACCACCCGAGCGCATGTGCGCACGTTTCTTTCCACCTCCCACCGAGAATCTGATAAATTAGCGCCCCTTCTACCCCTTTTGCCCGGAGGCCGTCGTGGCGTCAGTCCCCGTTGTCGGTGTTGGTTTGATCGGTTGTGGCACAGTCGGCTCCGGCGTCGTCGAGCTTTTGACCACCATGGCCGAGCTCTACACCCGCCGCATCGGCAAGAAAATCGAAATCCGCCGCATCCTCGTCCGCGACACCGCCAAGGCCGCCAAGTCTCTCGCCGGCCGCTTCCCCGCCGAGCAGATCACCAATAATGCCGACGCCTTCTTCTCCACCCCCGACATGCCCATCGTCATCGAAGTGGCTGGCGGCAAGGGTGTCGTCTCCGATTACGTCAAAAAAGCCCTCACCCTCCGCAAGCACGTCATCACCGCCAATAAATCGCTTCTCGCCGCCGAAGGGTCTGAGCTCTTCGCCCTCGCCCGCCAGAACACCGTTTCCATCGCCTTCGAAGCCTCCTGCGGCGGCGGCATCCCCATCATGACCGCCCTCCAGTTTGGCCTCATGGGCAACTCCATCCAGGCCGTGTACGGCATTCTCAACGGCACCTGCAATTACATCCTCACCGAAATGGTCCAGAAGGGTAAGCCCTACGCCATCGCCTTAAAAGAAGCCCAGGAAGCCGGCTTCGCCGAAGCCGACCCCACCCTCGACGTCTCCGGCCGTGATGCCGCCCAGAAGCTCGCCGTCGTCGCCACCCTTGCCTTCGGCGTCGACGTCACCGACTCCCAGGTCTGGTCCGAAGGCATCGACACCCTCGACGATGCCGACATCAAGCTCGGCACCGAACTCGGCTACACCATCAAGCTCCTCGCCATCGGCGAACGCCTCGACCCCGTCACCGCAGACAAGCCCACCAAGCTCTCTCTGCGCGTCCACCCCACCTTCGTCCACAACTCCCTGGCCCTTGCCAAGGTCAACAGTTCCTTTAACGCGCTCTCCGTCTACGGCCACGCCACCGGCCAGACGCTCTATTACGGCCGCGGCGCAGGACGCCTCCCCACTGCCTCCGCCGTCGTCAGCGATCTCTTAAACGTCGCCAGCGGCTGGTACCCCAGCGCCTTCAGCACCATGCGCCTCTGGTGCGACCACCACGAGCCCGTCCAAACCCTCGACCGCGCCCAGCTCGTCAGCCGCTATTACCTCCGCATGGCCGCCAAAGACGTCCCCGGCGTCATGGGCACCCTCAGCACCATCCTCGGCGACGCAGGCATCTCCATCTCCAGCATCCTTCAGCACGAAATCGCCGTCGGGCAATACGTCCCCCTCGTCGTCACCACCCACCAGGCCTCCGAAGGCCAGGTCAAAAAAGCCATCGCCCGCATGGAATCCTCGGGCGTCATCGACGGCAAAGTCACATCGATTCGTATTCTCGACCTGCCGCAAGGCTAAAAGTTCGGGCGGCACATTTCTGGGTGGCACGACACGCCCCGAACGCGTGCTGTGTCTTGCTCGCGCCAGCTTTACTCTGAAACCGAAATCACCATCCCACAAAAACCTAGTACTTCTTGAGCGTCCACAGGCTCGGCGAGTTATTCACATGTTCCGGCCCCAGCGGCGTGGCATGCCCGTCGACAAAAGAAAAGTTGCACTTTTCCATGTGACGGTAAATCGGCGGATAAACGCCATTGGGCACGCCGGATGTAATCACGTAAGCCTGCGCCCAGCCAGCATCGCTGTCACCCGTGAGAATCGTTTGAGCGGGAACCTGAATTTGGCTCATCCGCGCCGTCTGCCCGTTATTGGTCAGATTGGCTCCGTCAAAATGGGTCAGCGCCATGAAATTCCAGCCGTAGCCGATCTGCCATCGGTGGTTCAACCCCGTGCGGCCCAACTCCGGCGCTTTGGGGCACACAAACACACGTTCCGGCCCCGCGCCATTCCCCAATCGAAAATCGGTCCGGTACGTCGCACCCGCATCCTGCACAGAGGCATCGCTGCTTAATTCCTGCACGCCCAGGTAGTAATAGCAAAGGTACCAGTACCATCGGCTTGGCTTGGCCGGCACCTCGGGGCTGTCCGGGCCCGCGGAAGTCGGGACATAATCCCTGTTGTCGTTAGCGTAATACGCCACCATCTGCGCGATGGCCCTCTGGTTGGCGAGGCATTTGGTGCTGATCGCCACTTCACGCGCCGCGGCGAGCGACGGCAGCGTGATGGCCACCAGCACCGCGATAATCGTGATGACAACCATCAGTTCGATAATCGTGAATCCGCGTTTTTGAAGTAAATGCGAGGTCATATGGCGCCTTGTGTGAGAAAATCCGTCAACCCAACTCAGCCGCGATCGTCGCTTTTCTTTGACATGCCGGAAGTGACACACCAATCCACTTCGCGTTGCGTTTAAACATATCAAAACGTGATTCACATGGATAGTGATATTGATGTAAATCACATTCTTTTCGAAATTCGCTAAAATATATCATGCAAAACGCCAACAAGGCATCAAAACCCCTCCCCGCTCCCACCGCTCCATCATCAGAATCCCGCACATTCGCAGACCTCAACCTCCACCCCAAGCTCCTCAAAACCCTTGAGGAACTTGGCTACGAGGAGCCCACACCAATCCAGAGCGCCTCCTTCGCCCCGTTACTCGAAGGCAAGGATTTCATCGGTCAGGCCGCCACCGGCACCGGGAAAACCGCCGCCTTCGCCCTCCCCCTCATTCAGCGCATCGCTGCGATGGGCAAAGCCCGCCCCCAGCCCGGCGCACTTATTCTTGTCCCCACCCGTGAACTCGCCATGCAGGTCGCGGAAGCCATCCACCGCTACGGCAAGCCTCTTGATATCTCAGTCCTCCCCATCTACGGCGGCCAATCCTTTGGGCAGCAACTCCGCACGCTTCAGCGCGGCGTAGATGTCATCGTCGCCACCCCGGGACGTGCTCTCGACCACATCAGCCGCGAAACCCTCCGCCTCGACGGCATCCAGACTGTCGTCCTTGATGAAGCCGACGAAATGCTCGACATGGGTTTCGCCGAAGACCTCGAAGCCATTTTGAAGGAAACCCCCGACACCCGCCAGACCGTCCTATTCTCCGCCACTCTACCCCCGCGCATCGCAGCCATCGCCAAGCGTCACCTCAAAGACGCCGTGCGTATCCAGATTGCCAAGGAAGTCCCGGCCCAGGGTGTTGCCCCCAAAGTACGCCAGACCGCCTACATCGTCCAGCGTGCCAACAAACTGCCCGCCTTAAGCCGTGTGCTTGATTTGGAAAGCCCCACCTCAGCACTTGTTTTCTGCCGCACCCGCACCATGGTTGATGAGCTCACCGAAAAGCTCTCCGCACGTGGCTATCGCGCCCAGGCCCTCCATGGCGGCATGTCGCAAGACCTCCGCGCACGCGTTATCAAACGCCTTAAAGCAGGCGAAATTGACCTCGTCATCGCTACTGACGTCGCCGCGCGCGGACTGGACATCGACATCCTCTCCCACGTCATTAATTACGACGTCCCTACCACACCCGAGTCCTACGTTCACCGCATTGGCCGCGTCGGCCGTGCCGGCCGCGAAGGCGTCGCCATCACCATGGCCGATCCGCGCGAGTCCCGCCTCCTCCGCGTTTTTGAGCAGGTCGCCCGTCACAAGATCCAGATCGCCCAAGTCCCCACCGTCGCGGACCTCAAAGCCCGCCAGCTTGAATCCACTCGCGCCGAGCTTCATAAAACCATTGTCGCTGGCGATCTCGACCACTTCCGCGTCGCTGTCGAATCCCTTGCCCAGGAATTCGACATGATCACCGTCGCTCTTGCAGCCGTGAAACTCGCCCATCAGGCCACCAAAGGCAACTCCGAAGACGAAACTGACTTCATCGAAGCCGTGCAACCGGAACGGCAAGACCGCCACGACCAATCGCCCTCACGTTTCAAGTTCGGCCCCAGGGACAATTCCGGCGGCGAGGGCGGCGGCGCAGGCAGGGGCAATTTCGGCGGCCGCGGCGGTCCCCGCCCAGGCATGACCAAGATCTTCATCGGAGCCGGGCGCATGGCCGGCGTCCGCCCCGGTGATCTCGTCGGAGCCATCGCCAATGAAGCCGGCATCAACGGCCAGGACATCGGCGGCATTGATATCGCCGACCGCTTTTCTCTCGTCGAAATCCCCGAGGACGTCGTCGAAGACGTCCTCACCGCTCTCTCCCGCACCATCATCCGCGGGAAAAAAGTCACCGTCCGTCGTGACCGCCAATCCTGAATCAGACCCTGATAACACCCTGGCCACTCACCACTCCCGCCTCGATCCCTTCCAGGAATACGGCTGCGATTCCGGCCAGTTCGTCGTCCGCCACACCGTCCACACATCCCACCGCACCCACGCCGCATGCCCATCCACGAAGGATGAATTAAACCC
>CAZGOM010000200.1:0-9727 GCA_964527265.1 uncultured Phycisphaeraceae bacterium
GCCCAGGACGAGGGCTTCGGTGGGGAATTCACGGAAGACGATGGCCCAGGGGTAGGTGAGGGCGACTTCAACGTCGAAGACGAGGTAGAAGAGGGCGACGATGTAGAAGCGGAGGTCGAACTGGACCCAGCCGGTGCCGATGGGTTCTTCGCCGCACTCGTAGATATCGAGTTTCTGGCGGTTGGGTGAACGGCTGCCGAGGATCCAATTGGCGGTGAGGCCGGAGAAGACCAGGGCGAGGCCGGCGATGACGAAGGCGAGGATGGAGAGCATTGCGTCCATCGGGGTATTGTAAAGGAGATAGCGTCCTGCGTCCTGCGTCCTGTCCTGCGTCCAGAGTCCAGAGTCCTGTGTCCAGAGTCTAGAGTTCGGAGTGTCGGAGTTTGGAAAGGTAAAAAGGTGGGGTGTGATATTGGGAGGTGATTATGCGTCGAACCACTCTTTGAGTTTTTGGTTGCGTTGGGCGTAGATGGCGGGAGCCTGGGGGTAGTCGAAGTGGCCGGCGGGGAGGATGAAGAGTTCTTTGTTGGCGATGGCGTTGGTGACGGCGAACTGGCCGGGGGGCGGGACGGCGGGGTCGAAGAGGGCGGGGGTGCAGAAGGTGGGGGTTTGGATGTAAGTTGCGGCGACGGCGGCGTCGTAGAAGGGGAGGGTGGTTTGGGCGATCTCGGGGTGGTGTTTGTGATAGATGCGGACGGCTTCGCCGGAGCCCTGGCACTGCATGGTGAGGCGGAGGGGGTGGTGTCCGAAGCTGGGGACGGAGAGGAAGGCTTTGCGGAAGCGTGTTTCCCAGGGGAGGGCGAGTGCGCCGATGCCGCCACCGAAGGACTCGCCGCAGAAGAGGAGGTCGCTGGCGGTGTGCGGTGCGATTTCAAGGATGGCGGAGGCGGCGGACCAGAGGTCTGCGATGCAGAAGCGATGGAGGTAGGTTTCGGGGGAGTCGATGCCGTGGATGACATGGCGTGGGGAGCCGGAAGGGAGGTCTGTCCGTGCGGATTTATGGAAGCCGCGGGCGCAGGGGAAGATGCCGGCGGCGGGTGTGTCGGAGGATTCGAAGAGTGCCGGAGCGTCGCGGCCACCGTAGCCGTGGCTGACGACAAAGGCGCGGGAGAAGGGCTTTTTGGGGATGGTGATCCATGCGCCGACACGGAAACCGCCCAGGCCGTCGAACTCGGCATCGAAGACGTTGTGGTGATTGCTTTTGAAGGTGGTGCTGGTTTTAAGGGAGAGATTCAGGGGGATGGCGCGAGTCTGTGCGTAGGTGTCGCGCCAGAAGTTCTGGAAACCGGGGATTTCGGAAGGTGGGTTGATGGCGAGGAGTTGGGACTGGGAATAGCCGTAGGTGGGATCGAAGGGGAAATTATGTTGGAACATGTTGATTCTGGTTTGGGTTTGAGTGAGCGGCGGCGAATATGTTATGTCATTTTATTGATGGGTTGGTGAGTGGAGTAGTGATTTTATGAGATGGTTACAGTGGATGCGGCGGGCATATGCGTGACGGGATTAACATTTGCAGCAGGGTCATGACAATCCAGCGTCGTTTGGCCGTGCATGCACGGCTGAGATCGTGCATGCGGGTGAGTATGTGTGCGGAGTGAATTGGCGGATCAAGGATGTGGTGCATCCGTTTGACGGTTTGTTTTATGTTTTATGCGGGCGGGTGCGGGTTTGGCTGGATGGGCGGGAGTATGAGGGCAGGACGGGTGATTTGTTTTTTATGCTGCATGGGCAGGTGATTCGGGCTCAGCGAGAGGGGAAGGGGCGTGTGAGCACGCTTTCGACGGGTTTTCGAGTGGATGTGGCGGGAGCGATGAATTTGCTGGGGTGGCGTGTTGTGCCGGACATGGTGAGGCTGGAGGGCGAGGAGCGGCGGCGGTTTGTGAAGATGTTCTGGGGGTTGATTAAAAGCGTGGATGGAGAGGGTGGATTGGAGGCGGTGAGCCGATTGATGTTTTTGCTGCATGCTGGGCTGAGGCATGCGGGGCCGGAGCGGATGCCGGGGGACAAGTCGGTGATGCGCAAGGCAGCGCATGACCGGGGTTCGCTGGTGCTGGGAATGATTGAGAAGGGGCTTGGGGGAGCGATCACGGTGGAGGAGATGGCGGGTTGGGCGAATTTAAGCCGGGGGCATTTTTCGAGATGGTTTGCGGGGCGGATGGGGAAGACGCCGATGCGGTATGTGAAGGAACGGCGGATGGCGCTGGCGAAGGTGTTGTTGTCGGAAGGGGTGAGCGTGGAGGAGGTGTCGCGGCGGGTGGGGTATCGCGATGGGGTTGCGTTTGCGCGGGTGTATCGTGAGGAGACGGGGAAGGGTTTGAGGGAGTTTGTTGCGGGGATGCGGAGCAAGGGGGTAAAGCGTGGTTGAGGCAAGACAAGCAAGGGAGAGGGAATCCAAGAAGCCGGCGTATATGCTGGATGTGGTGAAGGGCGAGGCGCGTGAATGGAGAGGGGGCGCGTGCAGACCCGGCGAGGTGCTGGGTGTGCCGGGGCTGGCGCTGGTGACGTCGGCGGGTGGACGTCTGCGTGTAGGGGATTGGTGTGGGAAGGTAAGGCGAGGGGATCTGGTGTGGCTTGCGCGAGGAGATCGCGTGGAGGTGATGGCGAAGAAGCCATTGGGGGTGCTGGTGGTTTATTTTGATTTACGTTGGGAAGGGGAAGAGGATGCGGCGTGGAAGGAAAGCGGGCGGCAGAGATTGAAGACGGGTGTGCTTAAGAAAGTGGTGCGGTCGTTTGAAGGGTTGGTGGAGGTATTAAAGGAGCAGGAGACGCTGGGGGACAGGGTGCTGGCGTGGGGGCATGCGGCGCGTTTGCTGGGGGCTGCGATGAAGCGGGAAGGGCGCGGCGGGCGGGCCGAGAAAGCGGGGCCGGAGGGAGAGACGCTGCGTCATGTGCTGGGCATCATCGAATCGAGGCTGGCGGAGGGATTGGACCTGCCGAAGCTGGCGGCGGCGGCGAGGCTCTCGCGGACGCATTTTGCGCAGTGGTTCAGGCGGAGGGTGGGGCAGTCGCCGATGCGGTATGTGCGGGAGAGGCGTGTGGAGCGTGCCAAGGCGCTTTTGGCGTCGACGGATTTGACGGTGGAGCAGGTGGCGGGGCTGGTGGGTTTTAAGGACCCGGCGCACTTTAACCGGGTGTTTAAGAGCGTGGTGGGTGCACCGCCGCTGAGGCATGCACGTGGCGGGGGAAAGTGATTGGTGGAGGTTGTGGGATTGGCGTGGAGTGATCTTTTTTGACGCAGAGGTGGATTTGCGTTTTAGTGAGAATATGTTGAATTGATCGACCAAATATCCAATAAATCGCATGTGATGCACGTATCTTTCGACTGCGGTGGGGCTTAGGCTATTGGTTGAAGAATCATGTCTTTGACCGGGGCTTGCGTGGGGGAGTTTGATTTCAAAATGAGCCTCGGAAGGATGACAGGTTATGGACCAAAGACCCGGAAGAGCAGAGTGCGGATTTACATTGGTGGAAGTGTTGGTGGTGCTGGCAATCATCGGATTGCTGATATCGCTGCTGGCACCGAGTCTACAAAGGGCGCGGGAGACGGCGCGGCTGCAGCTTTGCGTGTCGTACAAGCGTGCGCTGGCGAATGCGGACAGCGTGTACACGACAGACCATCGATTCTGGTTTACGCCGTTCAAGCTGGCATCGCCGCTGGGGGCGACATTGGGAGCGCCCGGCCCGCCGTCGTGGCTGCCTTATACGCACTTGTTGGAGGACTATACGAATACGGCGCATGGCTCCATTTTCGGACCAGCATCGGTGGTGCGCACGAAAAAGACGATTTTCGACTGCCCCTCAACGCCGGGGATGTCGCTGAACACCAACGGGGGGCACAACACGGATGTGGTGCTTAACTGGTCATTGCATGGGCGGTATGGCGAGGAAGGGTGGGAGTATGTTGCCGGAGTGACTCCAGTGACGGCGCTGGTGAGCTACAAGCCGACCTTTAATGCGACGAATCAGGATAAATTTTCGATCCGCAAGGTGGACAGCCTGAGGCATATGGCGTCGGAGGTGCCGAACTTTGCGGATAGCTGGTACGCCAGTTCCGGCGTGTTTGGGCATAGCCAGGCGTTGTACAACTTTTCACACACAGAGCAGGCGAGCGCTCCGACGACGGTATCACCGCCGGAATCGGGCAAGCCGGTGTCGTTTGTGGATGGGCATGCGGAGGTGAAGAGGTACCCCTTCACGCATGTGATGCCGGATGCGACGTGGTACTACTGAGAGGTTCCTATGAATCAGGGTGTTGAAGAACGGTTGGCGCTGAGCCAGACGCAGGTGGCGCTGTACCACGAAGAAGGATTTGTGGTGGTGCGGGGGTTAATTCCGATGGATTTGATGCGCCGCGTGCATGAGGGGCTGATGCAGGTGATGGCATCGGAGGGGAATGTGTGCCCGATTGAGCGGGTGCAGGTGCTGGACCCGGCGAGGTATCGGGCACCCTCCGGCGGGCCGGTGGCGGTGAACGTGCATATGCCCGGAAACCATATCGAGGCTTGTGCGCAGACGCGGGAGCATCCGGAATTGATGTCGGCGATGACGCAATTGCTGGGCGGGGCGCATGTGCTGACGGGTGATCAGGGGATCATGAAAACCGGTTGGATCAGCGAGGAGCAGGGCGGGCAGAGCTTTTATCACCAGGATTCGTGGTACTTTCGGCTTAAGGCGCGGGCGGGTTGCAATGCGTGGATTGCTTGCGATGAGGTGGGGCCGGGAGCGATCGCGCTGGCGCTGATTCCCGGTTCGCATCTGGGGTGGTCGCTGACGGAACATGAGGAATACCACGATGAGCCGAGCTATCACCATGGCGCAACGGGCAAGGCGTTTTCCCGGTTTCGGATACCGAGGGAGAAGATTGATTTTTCAAAAGAGGTGATTGTGCGGCTTAACCCTGGGGACGCGGTGCTGTTCAACAACTTTACGTGGCATCGGGCCGAGCCAAACCGGACGGGCCAGCATTTGTTTGCGTTGTCCGTGGCGCGGCAATTGGCGGGGGACCATCGGATGGAAGAGGGAGTGAGGAAAGCATGACGATTGCAGATAAAGGTGTTTTGAGGGTGGGGCATGATTGGCTGGGGCGGCCGGAGTTGCTGAGCATTCCCACGGCATTGACGCAGGTGCATTGGCTGGGGCAGGAAGCGACCGCCGGGGATGAGATAAAGCGTGTGCGTCCGCTTCGGACGCTGGTAACAGGACGAGGCGATAAGGCTGCGAAGCTCAAAAGTGAGATCAGGCTGGGGTGGACGACAGATGCATTTTGGATTCACGCGAAGCTGTTTACGACACGGCTGGACCGGGTGGAGGAATTGGCGAAGAAACCGGAGGCGTATCGGCGGGACAGATGGGGGGCGGACTCGCTGGAAGTGCAGATTGATATGGGGCGGACGGGCGAGCGATATGCGCATTTGATTTTGACGCCCGGCGGTGAGGTCGTGGCTTACGAGGGATACAGCAACCGCCATGTGGATGGGTATCACCCGAAGGTGGGGCTGAAGGTGACGCTGGAGCAGACAGCGGGGGCATGGGTGGTGGAAGCGCGGATTGGGTTTGATGCGCTGGGGGAGACGCCGCGCGCAGGGGATGTGTGGGGTTTGAATCTTGTGAGGGTGGATGCGGATGAGGAGGGTGGGTATTCACAATGGGCGCCGACGTACGGGGAAGCGCTGAGGCCTTCGCTTTTTGGCGAGCTTCATTTTCTGAGGGCGGGGGAGGCCGGGGCTTGTGATGGGCGCCATGATGAGGCGGAGGTGACGGCGTATGGGGAATACTGGCGCATCAAGCGTGAGGGGTTTCAGAGGCGGATCAACGGGATCGGTGAGGTGGATGCGCTGGGACAATTGCGTGTGGGTGAGGATGAAAGCGCGCCCAAGGATTGGAATGCGTGGGGAGCGCATTTGGCGCGGCGGGCGCATCCGGGTCCGGTGCGGTGGGACGGATGGGAGGCGGGAAAGGTGCCCGAGTGCGACCGGGCGACTGTGATGGCGCTGGCGGGGAAAGCGATGGAGAAGATCAAGGGTTGGGATGTGTCGGCGCCGACGGTGGCGCACCTGGACATGATTCAAGCGGAGCCGCTTGCGGATGCATTGATGTTGACGGGTGAGGATGTGTATGCGAAGGCCATTGAAAAGGCGATCATGGCGCATGATGCGTGCTGGCGGGCGATTCTGGAGAAGCCTGGAATGCCCGTGGGGCATGAGCATGCGCGGCTGTATCCGGATTCACAGGTGACGCAGGCGGTGTTTCTGGGACATCTTTATTTCGCACTGGTGCGGCATGGGAAGGTTGACGAGCGGGTGCATGCGGCGGTGATGCTCAGGATGCTGCGGGCGGGGCGCTTTGCCGATCAGAACATTTCACTGGTGTATTTTTACGGGAACCACCAGGCGCACGAGAGCGCGGGGCTGGGGACGATCGCCAGTTTATTTCCGGAATTTCAGGAGAGCGACCGATGGGCAGAGACGGCATCGCTGGCGATGCGGATGCACTACCTGGGGGATGTGTACAGCGACGGGGGATACATGGAGCGGTGCGGATACCACGCGGTGGCGCTTTCCTTTACGGCGCAGACGATCGCGGCGATCAAAACCAGCGGTCAGGAGGCGCGGTTTGCGCCGCTGATGTGCGATGAGGTGCTGGAAGCGATCGACCGGATGTACGGTTGGGTGGTGAAGATGGCAATGCCGGACGGGACGTTGCCGCCGTTTGGGGATTATCGCGTGCATTCGCAGGCGCGGCTGCTTTTGCAGGGGGCCATGCTGCGGGGGCGGGGAGATTGCCTGGGGCCGGTGAAACGGGCGGCTCCTGAGCTGTTGGAAGGGATGGATCTGAGTGGGAGCAAGGATGAGGGCGCATTGTCGGTGAGCATGGATGAATCGGGATTCACGGTGATGCGGTCGGGGAGGGGCGGGCATGCGATGGCGGTGGACCATGGGCCGTTGGGCGGGCAGCACAGCCATGTGGATACGATGGGTTTTGTGGCGTACCTGAGGGGGCAGGCGGTGGCGGTGGATTCTGGGATGGGGCTGAACTATGCGGACCCGCATTATCTGGGCTGGTATCGCAATGCCGAAGCGCACAATGTCGTGACGGTGGATGACGCGGTGCCGGAGAAAGTTGCGTGGCGGACGGGTTGGCATGCCGGGAAGCGGGGGGACATCCTGGTGATGCGCAGCGATGCCTGGCGGCATGCGCGAGGGGTGGCTTGGGAGCGTGCGATTTTGTTCTCCCACCTGGGAACATGGGTGATATTCGACCGGCTGTGGCGGGCGGATGAACGCGGGGTGAAACCGGGGTTTTATGATCTGCATCTGCATTGCCCGATGGGGTTGGAGGCGGATGCTGAAGGGTGGGTGAGGGGCGATGGAGTGGTGTTTGCAGTGGCGGGATCAGGCGGGACGAGCGCGCCGGTGATTCGACCCCGGCCTGGGGCGTGCGCGCCGGTGGAGACAATGCCGATGCGGCTGCATGATGCGATGGCGTTGTATGGGGATTCAGTGGTGGGGGAAGTGTCGCATGCGAGATGGCGCGTGGCGGCGGATGAGAATGGAGGGGCGTGGTTCACGACAGTGATAGCGCCGGGCGGGGATGCGCGGGTGGCAGTGGCGAGAGAGCGTGAGGCGGTGATTCAGATAGGTGACAAGCGGGTGGAATTCAGACGTGATGGCGACGGGTGGGTGATTTTGACGGATGGGGTGGAGGAGGATCGGTTGCAGGAGCCGCAGGGAAGGGCATCAGCCGACGAGGACTTCCTGATGGCGTGAGGGGGCGATGCGTTTTTCAGGGGTGAGAATGCCCTGGAAGTTCAGAGGGTCGACGGAGGGGAGACTGATGGGGGAACGGACGCCTTCGCGGCGGAGGCTGCGGAGTTGCTCCACGGCGAGGGGGAGGGCGAATTGTTCACCGGTAAAGCCGGAGATGAAGCGGCCGCCGCGGGCCTCGCCTTTTAACTCCATGCGGCGGTAGATGCGGATGAGAGTGGACCAGGGGATGGGAAGTTTTTCACGGGTGAGGATGCGATGGAAGACGACGCCGGTGCGGGCGAGGAGCTGCTTGGCGATGAGCTCGTGGGTGGCTTCATCGGGGGGGGCAGGAACGGCGGGGCGGAAGAGGCTCCAGCGGCCGACGGGTTGGAGGGCGATGCGGCGGCGGGAGGGTGGGGTGATCATCTGGCGGAGGGCGGCGAAGGAATCGCAGGTGGCGATGCCGTGGGAGACGGCGTCGGCAAGCCCCATTTCCATGTGTGCGGGGACGAGTGTGGCGGCTTTCTGGAGGTTTTGGGGGAACATTGCGCCTTGAGCGAGGAGGGCCTTTTGGATGTCGCGTCCTGAGCCGCAGAGCTTTTCCATGCTGGGGGGCTCGGCGAGCTTGAGCCAGGTGTCCAGTTCCTCTCGCGGGATGAAGGCGATGGGGGTGACGCGGATGGCGGTGGATGCGCCGCCCCAGAGGCGGCCCCAGGCGAACTCGCCGTTCATGGTAACGGTGTCGAGCCATTCGCGTTTGTAGTCTTTGACGCGGCGGGGGAGGACTTCTTCTTCCCAGGCCCAGGCGGGGAGCTCCATGCCGGCGAGCTGGCGGAGGACGAGTGATACGCCGTGCGGGCCTTCGAGTTGCCGGTCTGGATCGACGCGTTGCCATGCGGCGAGGAATTGGAGGAAGGTGGAGGCGGAGACGGGTTCGATATCCTGGCGGAGGCGGTCGAGAGTGTAGCGGTGGATGCGGGCCAGGAGGCGGCGCTCGCACCAGGCTTTGCGGCCCTGGAGGCGGGTCTGGAGGATGGCGCCTTCGTGCTGGAGGTGGAGGAAGAGGGATTGAGGTTCATCGCCGATTTGGACGCGCGGATCGTCTTCGAAGACGGGGCCGAGGGCTTCGAGGCGGCCGAGGAGGATTTTCTTGTCGTCAGTAAGGCCGTCGACGGCGAACCAGCGACCGTTTTTGTGTTCGACGCGTTTTTGCTGGGCGAGGGCGGAGAGCCAGTCGAGCCATGGGCGTGCTTCGTCGTCGGTGACAAAGCCCATCCATTGGAGGGCGTCGTGGACTTCTTCGAGAGATTCGGGTTGGGGCCAGACTTCCTGGCGGACGCGGTCGACGGCGGCGGAGTCGAGCGCGCCGATGTCATCCTGGAGGCGGGCGTCCAAGCCGCGGCGGGACATGACCGCCTGGGTGCGGCGTTCTTCGAGGGGTGCATCGTCGAGGAAGGTGTAGACCTGTGAATTAAGGATGCCGCGGGCGAAGGCGGAGGGCTCGACGGTGTCGATGGCGACGCGCTCGATGCGGCCTTCGCGGAGATCTTTTAGGACCTGGATGAGGCCTTCGATGTCGGTGGCTTCGGTGAGGCAGTCTTCGATGGTCTGGCGCACCAGGGGGTGCTCCATTGGGATGGGAAGATTGCCGGGAGGCATGGTTTCGGGGCAGGCGACGGCGGCGGGGAAGGATTGGGCGAGGAGGTCACCCGCGCGCATGCGGAGAATCTGCGGGGCGACGGGTTTGCCGTTTTGATAGCGGGAGAGGACAAGGGAGCGGGTGGCGTTCCAACGCCAGCGAGACTCGAACATGGGTTGATCAAGCACGGCCTGGGTGAGGAGGTCTTTGACGGTGTTGGGGTGGAGGTAGTTGAAGACGTCTTCGAGCGGGAAGGAGTGCTGGAGGCCCAGGGAGATGACGATGGCCTCCTCATTGGCGGCGGCCTGGAGCTCAAAGCCGAAGCCGCGGCAGAAGCGCTTGC
>CAZGOM010000201.1:0-9665 GCA_964527265.1 uncultured Phycisphaeraceae bacterium
CCAGTTCACCCCCGACCTCATGCCCGCCGACCTCATGGGCACCAATGTCGTCCTCGAATCCGAAACCGGCGGCAAGCGCTTCGAATTCCAGCAGGGCCCCATCTTCGCAAACGTCCTCCTCGCCGACGAAATCAACCGCGCCACCCCCAAAACCCAGTCCGCCCTCCTGGAAGCCATGCAGGAAGGTTCCGTCACCATCGCCGGCCGCACCTACGACCTGCCAAAGCCCTTCTTCGTCATGGCCACCCAGAACCCCCTCGAAATGGAAGGCACCTACCCCCTCCCCGAAGCCCAGCTCGACCGCTTCTTCTTCAAGCTCTTGGTCAAGTTCCCCGGCGCTGCCGAACTGGAAGCCATTCTCGACCGCACCACCGAAACCACCGCACCCGTCACCACCCGCATCTTCGACGGCGCGCACATCCTCTCCATGTCCCGCCTCGCCCGCCAGATTCCCATCGCCGCCGACATCCGCCAGGCCGGCATCCAGCTCATCCTTGGCACACACCCCAACCACCCCGGCGCGCCCGACATCACCAAGCGCTACGTCCGCTACGGCTCAAGCCCCCGCGGCGCGCAAGCCCTCATCCTCGCCGCCAAAATCCGCGCCATCCTCGACAACCGCTTCCACGTCGCCCGCGAAGACCTCATCGCCTCCGCCACCCCCGCACTCCGCCACCGCATCATCCTCAACTTCGAAGGCCAAGCCGAAAACATCCAGACCGATCAGATCATTAAGGCGGTCATCGACTCGATCAAATGACTTGGGGTTTGGGTTCTGGGTATTGGGTTCTGGGTTCTGTCAGAAAAAACCCCACCCACCCCCGCCCACTCTTTCTTCGACACAGGACGCAAGACACAAGACGCAGGAAGCAAGACACAGAACACAAAACCTCTTCCTCTGACAGAACCCAATACCCAGAACCCAAGACCCAATCCGATGCTCTTCCCCCCAACATTCCTCGCCCGCCTCGAATACCTCGCGCTCGTCTCGCGCCAGGTCTTTCGCGGCCAGCTCATGGCCGCGCGCCGCTCCCGCCGCCTCGGCTCAGGCATCGAATTCGCCGACCACCGCCCCTACGTCCCCGGCGACGACTTCCGCTACCTCAACTGGAACGCCTTCGCCCACCACGATGAACTCCTCCTGCGCCGCTTCCACGAAGAACAAGACCTCCACGTCCAGATCATCGTCGACTGCTCCGCCAGCATGTCAGAAGCCAACCATGCCGGGGCTTCGACTCCCGCCCTCTCAACAAAATTCACCCTCGCCTGCCAGATCGCCGCCGCACTCGCCTACATCGCACTCAACGACCTCGACCGCGTCGCCATCCATGCCGTCTCCGACGGCATCGTCACCCAGGTCCCCATGACGCGCGGCAAAGCCCAAACCCTCCCCATCCTCCAATTCCTCGAAAAACTCACCCCCGCCGACACCCAGACCAACCTCGCCAAAGCCGTCGACACCATCGTCCAGCGCAACGCCCACCCCGGCCCCGCCATCCTCATCAGCGATCTCTTTGACCCCCAGGGCTTTGAGCCCGCCGTCAACCGCCTCCGCTACCACAAATACGAACCCCACATCATCCAGGTCTTCAACCCCTCCGAGGCCAATCCCGACCTGCTGGGCGATCTTGAGCTCGTCGATGCCGAGTCCGGCGAAACCCGCAAAGTCACCCTCACCGAATCCTCGCTGGCCGAGTACAAAAAGCACTACGCCGCCTTCATCGACTCCCTCCAGCGCTACTGCAAAAACTACGGCGTCGGCCTCACCCAGGCCTCCACCGCCATCCCCTTTGACGAGCTCATCCTCCGCATGATGCGCCAGACAGGGGTGGTCAGATGAATTTCTTCTCCCCCATGGCCCTCTTCTTCGGCCTCGCCGCCCTCCCCATCATCGCCTTCTATTTCCTCAAAGTCCGCCAGCGCAAAGTCACCGTCCCCACCCTCCTGTTCTGGAACAAGGTATTTCAGGAAAAAGCCCCCCAATCCCTCTTCCAGAAACTCCGCCACCCCCTCTCCCTCCTGGCCCAGCTTCTGCTGCTCCTCCTGCTTGTCCTCGCCCTGGCGGACCCGACCTTCTCCAGCACCGCCGACGGCGCCCGCAAAACCATCCTCATCCTGGATAACTCCGCCAGCATGCGCGCCCCTGAAGGCGGCAGCACCCGCCTCGCCCGCGCCAAGAAGGAAGCCCTCAGCCTCGTCGACGGCCTCCGCTACTTCGACACCATGGCCATCATCGCCGCTTCCGGTGAACCCCAGATCATCTCCGGCTTAACCGACCGCCAGGCCACCCTCCGCCAGCGTGTCAGCGACATCACCCCCACCGACAACCCCACCCGCCTCTCCCCCGCCATCGATCTGGCCCGCACCCTCCTGGCCGGTGAGAAAAACCCCGCCATCGTCCTCATCTCCGACGGCTGCTTTGATTCCGCACTCCTCAATCAACCCGATATCCAATTCATCCCCGTCACGCCCCAGCAGCAGGGAACGGCCCCAGGATCAGCGGCGCGGTCTAACCCAAATGCAGGCATCACCCGCTTCCAGGCCCGCCGCAGCCTCGCAGACCCCATCAGCTACGACATCTTCATCCAAATCGATTCGTTTGACCCCAACCCCATCAACTGCACCCTCGAGCTCTCCCTCGACGGCAATCTCATCGACGTCTACCCCCTCAGCCTCAACAGCCAAAAACCCTGGCAGCAGACCCTCACCAAATCCAGCACCTCGGGAGCGGCCACCCCAGGCCGCCTCACCGCCAGGCTCATCCATCCCGACGCCCTTTCAACCGACAACCAGGCCTTCGCCGTCGTCCCCCCCGCCCGCCGCACTCTGGTCGATCTCTCCCACGCCCAAAGCTTCTTCCTCCGCAAAGCCTTTGAATCCATCCCCCTGGTCGACATTGCCCCCCCGGGCAACACCCGCGCCCCCGACCTCACCGTCCTCTACAAAACCCTCCCCAATCCGCTTCCCCCCGGCCCCCTCCTGATCATCGACCCCCAATCCGACACCGAACTCTTCACCCTCCAAAAACCTCTCGCCAACCCCGCCCTCCAAACCGCTCCCGATCAAACCGCCTCCCCCCTCCTCACCAACGTCCAATGGGACGGCATATACCTCCCCCAGGCCCAGAAACTCACTCCCAAAGGCAGCGTCACACCTCTCGTCACCACCCTCGCTCCTGAAAGCGACCCCATCCTCTTCTCCGCCCTCGGCACCGACGGCTCAAAAGCGCTCGTCTTCGCCGGCGCCATCGACACCGGTGACTTCCCCCTCCGCACCGCCTTCCCCATCCTCCTCGCCAATTCCGTCAATTACTTCCAGGGCCTCACAGGCGAATTCACCCCCGCCCACCCCACCGGCCAATCCCTCACCCTCCCCCGCCCCATCACCACAAACACCCAAGCCAATCCCACCCTCACCGACCCGCAAGGCAAAACGCATCCCCTCGCCCTCACACCCCAATCCATCATCACCCCTTCGCTCACCCAAACCGGCTTCTGGCTCCTCACCCAAAACAACCAGACCACCCCCATTCCCGTCAATCTCTGCGACGCCCGTGAATCCAACCTTACGCCCGCCACCCCCACCACCCAGCCTGCCCAGACCTCTTCTCAAAAACTCACCTCCGGCGCACCCCTCTGGTTCTACCTCCTCGCCGCCGGCCTGACCCTCCTCGCCCTCGAGTGGTACCTCTACCAGCGAAGGTGGATCACATGAACACCACCATCTCCGAGCGATACAGCATTTCAGGGACACTCCCAAAGGCGTGCTTTCTCCTGCACGCACCAACACGATTTCCATCACTCCCCCCAAACCCATCCGTCACCCCATTCATCTCACTCCAACACATACAAACCACAAAAAAATCCCATCTTGTTCATCTTGCCCCCCCATCCTGTTCATCTTGTTTAATACTCCGCCTCTTCCTTCTCTTAACTTCGCGTCTTCGCGCCTTCGCGGTAAAAATTCCAGCTCCTCTCACGAGGGGGATCGCATGACCACCCTCGCGCTCGCCCTCGAACTCGCCCGCCCCGCGGCTCTGCTGGCCCTCCTCGCACTGCCCGTGATCCTCTACGTCTACACCCGCTCCCTCGTCGACCTCCCCCGCATCCAGCAACGCGCCTCCCTCGCCGTCCGAATGCTCGCCATCCTCCTCCTCACCCTCGCCCTCGCCGGCCTCACCCTCCTCACCACCACCGACAGGCAATTCATCGTCTTCCTCCTCGATCAAAGCCGCAGCATCGACGACCACGCAGCCAAACAAGCCCAGGCCTTCATCACCCAGTCCATCCCCCACCAAGGCAAAAACCAGGCCACACTCCTCCCCTTCGCCAAAACCCCGGGCCTTTTCCAGAACCCAACCCTCCCCCCCCAGCTCGACACGCAACCTTCCAACGCTGACGCCACCGACATCGCCCTCGCCCTGCAAACCGCCGCCGCCGCCGCTCCCCCAAACCTCGTCCCACACATCGTCCTCCTCTCCGACGGCAATCAGACCGCCGGCAACGCCCTTCATCAGGCCGCCGCCCTGGGCATCCGCATCTCGACCGTCCCACTCCTGGGCAACCAAAGCCAAAAACCCGAGGTCCAGGTCCGCTCCGTCCAGGCCCCCGCCGACGTCCGCCGCGGCGAGCCCTTCTTCCTCGACGTCACCATCGACGCCACCCAAAAAGCCCAGGGCTCCATCCAGGTCTTCCGTGGCCCGCACAAAGTCGCAGACGACGCCCTCACCCTCCAGCCCGGCGAAAACAAGCTCCGCTTAAAGCAAACCGTCACCGACGACAAAACCGCCCTCTTCTCCGTACGCCTCTCCGGCTTCCCCGACACCCTCGCCCAGAACAACGAATCCCAGGCCATCGTCTCCGCAGGCGGCAAGCCCCGCGTCCTCATCGTTGAATCCGACGTCAAATCCGCCCGCATGCTTGACGACGCTTTGAAGGAACAGGACATCCAGGTCGAAGTCCGCCCCGCTCAGGGCATGCCCCAAACCCTCGCGGACCTCACCAATTTCGACGTCTTCATCCTCTCCAACGTCCCCGCCACCAGCCTCCGCCCCGAACAACAGCAGCTCGTCAAAACCTACGTCCAGGACCTCGGCGGCGGCCTCATCATGATCGGCGGCGACCAATCCTTCGGCTTAGGCGGCTACCAGAAGACACCCATCGAACAAACCCTCCCGGTCCGCTCCGACTTTGAGCAGCAATCCGAAAAACCCGGCCTCGCCATGGTCATGGTCATCGACCGCTCCGGCTCCATGGGCGGCCAGAAACTCGAAATGGCCAAGGAAGCCGCCAAGGCCGCTGTCGACCTTTTAGGCCCCAAAGACCTCGTCGGCATCGTCGCCTTCGACTCCCAGCCCCACTGGGTCTGTGACCTCCGCTCTGCTGCCGACAAAACCTACATCAACGCCCGCATCGCCTCCATCAAGCCCGCCGGCGGCACCAGCATCGCCCCCGGTCTTGAGCAAGCCAAAAACGCACTCCAATCCGCCAATGCCCGTCTCAAGCATGTCATCGTCCTCACCGACGGCATCAGCTCCCCCGGCGATTTCGACGGCCTCTCCACCCGCATGGCCGACCTCAAAATCACCATCTCCTCCGTCGCCGTCGGCCAGGACGCCGACGCAACCCTCCTCTCCCGCATCGCCAAAATCGGCGGCGGACGCTTCTACCAGGTCAACAACCCCGCCAACATCCCCCAGGTCTTCGCCCGCGAAACCATCACCGCCGGCAAAGGCGCCATCACCGAAGATCCCTTCCTCCCCCAGATCGTCCGTCCCACTCCTGTCCTCGCCGGCGTCGGGCTCGACTCCGCACCCTTCCTCCTGGGCTACGTCCGCACCCGCGCAAAACCCACCAGCCAGGTCATCCTGCTCACCGAGCAAGGCGACCCCCTCCTGGTCTGGTGGCGCTACGGCTTAGGCATGTCCGTCGCCTTCACCTCCGACGCCAAACCCAAATGGGCCGCCGAATGGTCCGCCTGGCCCGGCTACTCCCGCTTCTGGGCCCAGATCGTCCGCCACGCCATGCGCCGCGCCGCCTCCCAGAACCTCACCCTGAACCTCACCCCAGACACTTCCGGGGGCTCCCAGGGCCAGACCCGCATCTCCCTCGACGCCGTCAACGACAACAACACCTTCATCACACCCAACGGGGCCACTTCCGGGGCCACGCTGAGAATCATCCGTCCCGACCTCTCTGCCCTCGATCTCCCCCTCACCCCCACCGCCCCCGGCCGCTACGAAGCCGCCTTCGACTCCTCCGCCCCCGGCCCCTACCACCTCCAGGCCACCCTCCCCCAGCCCAACGGCCAATCCCTCCAGCAATCCCGCGCCTTCGTCACCGGCTACCCCGACGAGTTCCGCATCGCCCCCCCAAACACAAAACTCCTCTCCTCCCTCGCCCAGGCCACTGCCGCCACCGACAACATCACCCCCGACCACGTCTTCGACCCGCCCGCCACCACCGCCCAGGACGCCAAACCCCTCTGGCCCTGGCTCACCGCCGCCGCCGTCCTCCTCTTCATCCTCGACGTCGCCCTCCGCCGCATCGACTTCACCCTTTACTTCCCCAAAAGAAAATTCCCTGACACTCGATGAATCACCTAAGCTTTCCTAACGTCTTATCTCTTACTTCTCACTTTTAACTTCTACCTTCACATGTCCAACCCCATCCAATCCCGCCTGAGCCCCATCCGCTCCCGCCAGCGCGCCCTAAGCGCCCTCGACGGCTTCTTCCGCGGCTTGGCCATCGGTGCAGGCATCGCCGTCTTCCTCGAAATCGCCCGCCGCTCCACCGGCAATTCCCAACCCCTCTGGCTCACCGCCGCCGCCATCCTCCCCCTCCCCCTCTCCGCATTCCTCGGCGCAATCCTCTACGCCTTCAAAACCCCTTCCGACAAAAACGCCGCCGCCGCCATCGACGCCCGCTACAACCTCAAAGACCGCACCATCACAGCCCTGGAGCTCGCTTCCCTCAAAGACCCCTCACCCATCCAATCCCTCGCCCTCGCAGACGCCCAAACCCACCTCACCCAGATCGATCCCCGCCAGGTCATCCCCCTCGTCCTCCCCCGCAACGCAAGGTGGGCCGCGCTCCTGGCCGCTGTTGTCCTCCTCCTCGCCGCCCTTCCTTCTCCCAACCACCCTCAAGGCTCCGTCACCCCACCCCAGATCACTCAAAACATCCAAAAAGAGACCCAAAAACTCATAGAAGAGCTCAAAAAAGCACAGGAAGACATCAAAAAACAAGACAATCCTCAGCTCCAAAACCTCGCCAAAGACCTCCAGAAGCTCGCCCAGGAGCTAAAAGAAGCCGCTCCCGCCCCCCGCGAAGCCCTTGCCAAACTCTCAGAGATGCAGGCCGCCATCCGCCAGGAACAGGCCAAATTCAACACCTCCCTCGCCCAGGAACACTTAAAATCCCTCGGCCAGGCCCTCGCCGCCAATCCCACCACTTCCCAGGCCGGCAAAGCCCTCCAGGAAGGCAAAAACCAGGAAGCCGCCAAAGCCCTCGACGAAAAAACCACCCTCCCCCCCTCCGCCGCCGACCGCAACAAGCTCGCCCGCGATCTCAAGGAAGCCGCCGACAAAATGCAGGAAGCCGGCCTCCAGGACCTCGCCCAGGCCACTCAAAAACTCAGCGACGCCGCCCAGCAGAACAACGCTTCCGACTTCTCCCAGGGTGCCCAGTCCCTCGGCAAGCTCACCCGCCAGCAGGACCAGCAGAAAAAAAACGACGAATGGATGAAAAACCAGCTCGCCCGCCTCGATGAAGCAAAACAAAACACCTCAAATGAGGAAACCAAATCGCAGGAAAAAAGCGACCAGGGCCAAGGCCAACCCGCCCCCGGCGACCAGCAGGGCCAGGGCGACCAGCAAGCCCAAGGCAAAGCCTCCACCGAAGGCGAAGGCCAGAAATCCGGCGAAAGCCAGGGCCAGAAATCCTCCAAAACCGATCAGTGGGGCACCGGCGAAGGCGGCGACCCCCTCGGTGACCCCACCAAGATCGACGCCAAGCGCCAGCAGGAGCAGCTCACCGGCAAGCTCGGTCAATCCGGCGACTCCGAATCCCAAACCACCCACACCTCCCAAGGCTCCGACAAATCCAAAGCCTCCTACCGCGACACCCACCAGCGCTATCAAAAACTCTCTGAATCCGTGCTTGAAACCGAGCCCCTGCCCCTGGGCCAGCGCCAGACCATCCGCAAATATTTTGAAGCCATCCGCCCTTCCGACACCGAAAAATAGACTAGGTTATTTATCACCGTCCTCAGCATCCCGCCAGATCCCAATCATCACACTCCCGGCGACACACCCCTCCCGACATTTGCACTATTACGTCCTCATTCGTTACCTCTGGAATCTTCCCTCCTTTTCTAATCCCGTCCCCGCGATCTGCGCTCTACTTTATTCACCATTAATTCCCATTCATATATCCCCACTCTTTCGGTATGCTCACTTGATCCGTTCTCGCCCCACTCATTTCTGCGAGGCATCATGATTTCTCATCTCCATCGCACCCCCGCGTTCACCCTCGTCGAAATGCTCGTCGTCATCGCCATCACCGCCATACTCCTGGCTGTCCTTCTCCCTGCCCTGCAGAAAAGCCGCAGTGCCGCCTTCACCCTCAAATGCACCGCGAATCTTCGGCAGATGGGCATCGCCGATGAAGCCTACCGCAATGATTACAAACGCTGGTTCGTCGCCGTCGCCAACTACGTTCCCGCCCTCGCCAACTACACCGGCACCGCCCCTGAAAACTACATCTGGCAAGGCTACGGCAACAGCCACATCAAATACCGCCAAGCCCACCCCTTCAAATGCCCGCTTGTTCAGGTCAACACCCCCTTCACCGGCCCCTACGAACAAGGCGTCATGACCATCACCTCCGGCGGCGTCACCGATTATTCCCTCAACACCGCGCTCCACATGGACGCCGTTTCCACCAATGATTACATCACCCGCCGGCGAGACACCCAACTCATCCACACCCCCTCTCAGGTCTTAAATTTCCAGGACGCCCGCGGAGGCACGATCCGCGTCGACTACTCCACCTTCAGCGCCGACTTCCGCCACAACGACCTCAACACCATCAATGCCGTCTACACCGACGGCCACACCGCCTCCATCCGCTTGACCGGAATCGTCTTCACCTACGGCGACTTCAACCGCGGCGGCAACAACACCACCACCTTCCCTGACCGCCCTTACTTCTGGTGGTAACCCCAAGCTCCCGATGCCGCCGCCTCCGGGGGCACGACCCCTTCTGGAATACGGGTTGTGTCTTACCCCATATCAACGACAAAAACCGCCTCACCAAGTGACGCCAGCCAACCCACTTCAACGCTTAAAACAACATCTTCTCTTCGACCCAGGACTCTGGACACAGGACACGTGACCCTGACCAAAGGTCAGAGCAGATACTCCGCGTCCACCGATTCCTTTGTATCTTCCGCCGGGCCATCCCCGGCACACGCGTATAGATCACGCGCCAGAAGTGTCCCGTTGTCATGCCGCGCTTCAGGCGCCCGTGCCAGCGCTTTATTCAGCACTTTCTCCAGCCGTGGCGAAATCGCCGGGTCAAAGCTCCGCGGCGAACGTGTCTTGCCCGTGGCAATCGCCCGCGCAATGTCCTTCTTGTTCGTCACCGTGATCTTGATCGGGTGGT
>CAZGOM010000202.1:0-9610 GCA_964527265.1 uncultured Phycisphaeraceae bacterium
TCACTTTGCCGAACATCATTGCGGAGTGGCAGACGGGACATCGGGCGGTGACGGAACTCGTGCCGCACTTTGGCGATCCGGCGCCGGTGGTGGCGCGGCTTGATCGGCTGATTGGGGATACCAACGCGCGGCATGAAGAGATCGAACGGCTGGACAAAGTGTGCGCGGCGTTTAAAGGCGTGAGTTTTATAGACAAAGCGCCGGAGACATTCTTGCGGGTGACTGGGCTTTAGTCTTTGTCCTGATGGCAGACCATGTCGATGACCACAGTGCTGGCCAGGAGGAGGATGTCATCCTGGCCTGGGGAGACTTCCACGCCGTAGGTGTCGGTGAAAGAGAACCAGGTTTTGGAAACCTTGGCGATGGGGCCGTCGAATTGATAGAAGGTGTATTCCTTGTCGATGAAGTTGCCCTGAGCTTCGATGTCGTCAGGGCCGGGAATGTCGACGGTGAAGGAGCAGCGGAAGAAGGTGAAGAGGTGCTTTTTCACGACGGCATAGAGTTTTCCGGAGCGATAGATTTCATACGTGGGACCCCAGGCGAGCAGCTTCTGGCGAATGAAGGCGAGTTCATTGCCCTGCATGTCCTGGAAAGAGAGTTGGTTGCCCAGGGAGAAGGCTTTGCCGTCGACGTAGAACTGCTCGTTGCCCTGGTCATCTTTGATGATGAAGTCGTCGCCCCAAGAGAAGAGCTTTTGTTTCATGAGGTAGCGCATGGATGTGGTTCCCGGGAGGTTTGTTGGGAGCATCGTAATGGAATCGAGTGTGCGCGCTCGGAAGAATCGTGTTGTTTTTTCGCGATTGTGGGATCAGGGACTGATCTGGCGGGTGATCGTTGGGTCGGTGATCTTGTCGTCGGCTGCCAGCATGATGGCTTTGCTCAAGATGATGGAGAGGGTGGAATCCCCATCGAAGGGGAGGTAAATGGAGCCGGAGGTTTTATTGGCTGCGGAGGAGGGGACGATGCAGAGGTATTGGTTATTAGGCTCCATGTGGATATTGCCTGAGCCGAGGTGGATTTTGTAGGTGCGGAGCTTGCCTTTGACGATGAGCCATTTGTCGGAGAAGGAGCAGTGGGGGGCGATCTTCAAGCGGGGGATGATGGATTGGAGGAGGTCCTTGCGGGATTGGGCGATGACGGAGAGATCGCCGAAGGAGGCCTTGAGCCATTGGGGGCGCAAGGGAGCGTCAGGGTTGGCGTCGATCCAGTCCGGGTCGTTGCCGAGGCCAGCGACGCTGACGAAGAGGTCGACATCGCGGAAGATTTCCGAGAGGACCAGGGGAGGGATGGAGGCCAGGTGAAGGGATTGGGACATTTGGCCGACGGTGTAGAAGCGGACCTGGTCGGTTCCGAGGTAGAGGGCGACGCCGGCGGCGGTGCGGTCATCTTCGGCGGCAGTCTGGATAAAGAATTCGGCGACGAGGCCGTGGGCGGGGATGGCCTTGAGGGCGTTGCCAGCGCCGGTGTCGGCTCCGGGAATATGGAGATCAAAGGACCATTCGCGGGCGTCGCAGAGGGCTTTGAACTGGTGCTGGCGGAGGATGTGGGCGGCGAAGCGGTTGGAATAGGTTTGCGTGGCGCGTTCTGCGTCGGTGAGGACGTAGACTTCGCGGTGGGCTTGTTTGAAGGGTTGGACGATGAGGCGGGACTGGATGAAGGCGCGCCATGCGAGCACGGAGGGCGCAGGCTCAAGGAGGGGATGCCAGAGGGTGACAGTGGCGTCGGGGGGAACGGTGACGGGAAAGCCGGTGTGATCGACGAGGGCGTCGTGGTCCCATATGGCGGAGAGGGGAGGCGGAGCGTCGGGGGCACCGGGGGAGCCGGGGGCGGTGTGGAAGGACCAGATAAGGGATTTGGCCAGGACGGCGACCAGGGGGTGGGTGAGGATGTTTTTGCGCCACTCTTCCAAGGGCCAGGCGCGGCGGGAGAGATAACCGTCCTGGAGGCGGTTTTTCTGGATTTGGAGGACGGAGGTGGCTTCCTTGACGGTTTTGGCGAGGGATTTGAGGAGGTCGGGGTGTGAGGTTTTGATGTCGGAGGGGGGGGAGCGGAGGGGTTTGCCTTGGGGGTCGGCCCAGGTGAGGGTTACGCCGCGCGTGGGGTGGGCGGCGAGGGTGCAGGTGGCGGAGGGGAAGGTGTGGATGTAGCGGGAGTTGGGGTCTAAGCCGTAGGTGGGGACGATCATTTCATTGAGCTGAGCCTGGGAGACGCCCAGGGCGCGGGTGGCGTCCTGAAAGGCTTTGGCGAGGAGTTTCTGGGCCTGGATGTAGTTGACTTTGTCGCGTGCAAGATCGAGCTGGACGAGGGATTCGCGGGTGGGGTTGTCGCTGAGGGCGAGGATGGCGGCGTTGCCGAGGATGGATGAGCGTGCGCCGTATTCGGGGATTTTGTGGTAGGCGCTGATGATGGCATTGCCGATGGCGGAGGTGAGCGCGGGGTGTTTGAGTGCGCCGGCGGCGAGGATGATGCCGCGGAGGACGGGGGCGTTTACATCGTCAAGGAGTTTGGCGTCCAAATGGGGAGGGAGATGGCCGATGAGAAAGTCCTGGCGGGAGCGGACTTTATCGCGCTCAAGGGGAGGAATGGATTTGGAGCGGGGCAGATCAAGGGCGGCCAGCCATGGCGCGACGACGGCGGCGAAGTCGTCGGGGCCGATGGCTTTGACGAGGGAAGCGGCGGCCTTGGCCCAGGCTGCGGTGGGGCGCGCGGAGGTGAGGGAGCGGGCGTGCATGAGGAGGGCCTGCCACTTCTGGCGGACGGGCAGGGGGAAGGAGTGAAGATCTTCAATGACTTTGTCGGCCCAGGCGTCGCCTTGATTTAAGGGGACAAAGTCGGGCTGCTTGTCGACGCCCAGGAGGGAATCGAGGAGTTGGAGGAGTTGGGCCGCGTCCTTGGGGCGCTGGAAGGAGCGCTTGATGTTGAGCTTGACGGCATCGACGAGGAGTTGGAGCTGGGATTTAACGGGGTCCGGGAGGATGTTGTCGGGGTTGGCGATGAGGATGGGGCGGAGGTAGAGATGTTCGGTGGTGACGGCTGTGCCGCGGGCGATGGGGTCGGTGAGTTGCTGGATGAGTTGGATTTGTTCGTTGAGGGAGAGATGGAGATCGGTGTCGCTGAGGCGGGTGCGCAGGCGGGTGAGAGTGTTGATGACGGCCACGCGGTGAAAGATTGTTTGGAAGGCGTTGTTGGGGTTGGATTCGAGGGTGGCGAGCAGATTCATGCCGGAGGAGAGTTGGGTGACGTGGGCGATGAAGGGGGTAAGGAGGAAGAGAATCGGCTTGCGGTGGTGGGCGGAGAGGGCCAGAAGGGGAGCCATGGAGGGGAAGGAATCGGGGGGTGTGGTTTTGAGGAGTACCTGGATGTTGGAGCCGGCGTTGTCGACGAAAGTGTGGGCGTCTTGAATGAGGGCGAGAAGGAGTTGGCGGGCCTCGGGGGGGAGGGAGTCGAGGTTGATGGTGTTGTCTTGCATGGGCGGAAGAAAGGTAAAAGGGATAAGGGAAAAGTGGGGAGGGGGAGAAGAGGGAACGGATTTTTTACCACGAAGGCGCGAAGACACGAAGTTAAGAGAAGGTGTTTTTAGGAATCGCGGGGGGAAACGCGAGGGGACGCTTTTTGTGATCGTTCTGCGATTGGGAGCGGGCAGGGATGCCCGTGCTCCCGGTGGGGCGTGATGAGAGATTTGGAATTCAGCCGCCGACGAGGGGGGTGAGGCGGAGGAAGGTGACGGTGGCGCGCTGGAGGGTGAAGGTCTGGTCTAGCGATTCGGCTTGTTTGTCGTCGATTAAGACCATGAAGCGGTTGGCGGTGAAGGCGTCGCAGGCTTTTTCAAATTGCGGGCGCCAGTCGATTGGCTTGATGGTTTTGGGGGCGTTGAGCGCGGCTTCGACGGGGCTTGGTGTGATGAGGGTGTTGGTGAGGGACTTGCCGTGGTTGCGGTCGTGGACTTCCTGGTAGACGCGTTCGCGGATGAGGTCCCGGACAGTGATCTGCTCGGAAGGGAAAGTGAGCGTAATGGCGGGGGAGTGATTGCCGGCGATGGCCTGGTCGGTGAAGGTGAGCGTGGGCATGGGACCTCCTGGAATGGGTTGGTTATACCATCAGGGGAGGGCTTTTTGGATGGCAGCGGTGAGGTGGCTGGCGTAGAGTTCGAAGCCCTGAGCGTTCGGGTGGACTTTATCAACGAAGAACTGGTCGTCTTCGGGGATGAGTTTTTCGCCGTGGAGGAGGGTGACGTGGGGGAAGTCGGAGGCGATTGGGGCCAGTGAGCGGCGGAGATCGTCGAGGGTGGTGCCGAATTTATTGATTGTGTTTTGGCCGACCCAGGTGAGGGGGGTGATGAGGATGATGGGGCGTTTGGGCTGGGTTTGGCTGAGGGCGGAGACGAGGAGGCGCGCGCGGGAGGAGAAGGTTTCGACGGGGATGTGTGCGAAGTCGTTTGTGCCGTAGGCGATGGAGATGACGTCGTAGTGTTCAGGTGGGACGGTTTGGTGGAGTTCTTCGTCGAGCTGAGCGCCGCCGATGCCGAGGTTGAGGGCGTTAGCGTTGAGAGCCAGTGCGGTGCGTGCGATGGCGGTTTGGGTGGGGATTTTAGCGGTCATACCCTGAGTGATGGAATCGCCGTAGGCGAGCCAGCGGAGTTTGAGGGCAGGGGCGGGGGAGAGGGCTGCGCCGTCATCGATTTCAAGGGCGAGGATGTCGGTCTGGGCCATGTGGGGGAGCCAGATGTCAAACGTGCGGTTGACGGGTGCGGGCTGCTGGAAGATTTCGCCGGCCCAGGTTGGTGTGTGGGTTTCGGGGCCAAAGGGAAGGGCTGCTTCGCTGTCAACGATGAGGGCGGACTTGAAGATTTCACGGGCGCGGGCGTCGAACTTAAGCAGGATTTTGAGGGAACGGGTGTTGGAATTGAAGCGGATGCGGACCCCGGCGGGGCAGTGCATGCGGGTTTTGGCTGCCGGGGTCTTTTCGTAGAGGGAGACCATGGATGCGGGGATGCGCATGGGGTGCCATGCGCCGTCGATGGTGCTGCTGGAAGAGAGGCCGACGGCATATGCGTGGAGCTGGGTATGAGTGAGTTGCATGGAAGAAAGGTACAAGGAATAAGGGATAAGGGACAAGTTGGGAGGAACAGTGGAAGTGGAGAGTCAAGCAAATATGGCCGGGACGCCTTACTCCCACTCTATTTGAGGCCTTGCAGGAAATCTTGGATGGAGTTGACCTGGGTGGGATAGGTGTAAAGGACCTCGTCGCCGTCGACACTGACGTGGCGGATTTTTTCATCCTTTTCATGGAGGAGGCGGACGGGACCAGGTTCGGGGAGGCGGAAGTCCCAGACTTCAATTTGCTTGTCGCGTGAGAGGACAAAGAGGCCTGGGATTCTGGTGGCCAGGGGACGCGACCATGTGGTGGGCTTGAAGGTGGAAGCGTCGGGGAGGGCGAGGGTTTTGGCGTCGAGATGGAATTGCAAAGGCGTGCCCTGGGGGTTTTTCACGATGACCAGGAGCGTGTGCTCAGTGACCCATCCCAGGACGCGGGCGTCGATGAACCCTGCGGGGAGGTTGACTCGTTTTTTGAGGGCGAGGGTGTCGGCATCAAACATGGCGATGGCGGCGCTGGTCTGCGTGGGCGTGGCGGATTCGCAATCGGCATGAATGGTGGAACCGGCGTAGAGGGTTGCGTTTTTGGCGGCCAGCGTGAGGGAGTGGATCTGGAGATCAGGGAGGGGGTTTAGGGCGTAAGAGGCGAGGCCGGTGGAGGTGTCGTAGCGGGTGATGGTGGAGCCGAGTATGGCATATTCATTGCTGGAGGAGTAGAAGAGGATTTTGCCGTCGTGGGCGGCGGCGACGGGGCGCATCGCGCCCGGGGGATCTGCGACGACGCGGGGGTTTTCAGGGAAGCGGGCGGGCTTGGCAGGGTCGTAGGCGGTGAGTTCGCCGCCGGTGTAGCAGCCCATGTAGATGATGCCGTTGAGGCGTTTTGCGATCATGGCTTCGCCTGCGCCGGGCGCGCAGCGGCCCAGGTCGGAGCCGATGCCGGTTTCCATATCAACTTCGAAAAAGCGCTGATTGATGAAGGTGGTGCCGAGGATTTTGGTTTTGGTGGAGCGGACGAGGCAGTCGACGTTGAGGTTGGAATTGGCGTCGAGGCGTTTGGAGCATTCGAGGGCGCCGTTCTCGGCATTGAAGCGGAAGAATTCGCCGTAGGTGTTGATGGCGACGATTTTGCCGGATTTTGTGAGGTTGATGTTGACCATCTGGCTGTCGGGTATGGAGCAGGTGGGGGTGAATTTGCCGGTTTGGGGGTCGGTGAGGCCGACGGAGACGGCCTGGCCGACGGTTTTGGCAGCGAGATAGCGGTCTTTATGGCGGGCGATGACGGTGACGCCGAACTCGGGATGGGGGCCGGCGTCGACGATTTTGCGGAGGGAGGGGCGGTACCAGCCTAAATCGTGGATGAAGCGGTCGCCCTGGTCGTTTTGCACGACGGGGTTATAGAAGAAGTGGGCTTGCTTGTAGGTAATGGACTGGGCGAGGGTGACATCGGTGAGGGCGTCTGTTTTAGGATCCCAGATGAGGATGTGGGTGCCGGGGAGGTGGAAGAGGAGGGAGATGGTGCCGTCGCCATTGGGGAAGGAGGCGCGGAGGTAGAGTCCTTTGGAGGGTGAAATGCCGTCGAAGGTGGTTTTGCGGGTGAGGGTGTCGAAGATGGTGATGCGGCCGGTGGGGGAATCGTATGCGCCGAAGGCGAGCTTGCGGGTGACAGGGTCGGCGGCCATGCCCTGGAAGACGAGGTTTTGATTTGCGCTGGCGGGGAAGCTTTCCCAGGCGAGGGTTGAGAGGGTGATTTTAACGACCCAGTTTGAGATGCAGGTGAGCCAGAGGGTGTCGGGGTCGACGGGGTCCATGACGGCGGAGTAGAAGCCGGGGAATTTGGAGTTGTTTGTGCGGAGGATGCGGTGGTTGCCGAATTCATCGATGAGGACGCCCATGGCGCCCATGCCTGCGTTGTAAGTGGAGATCCAGAAGCGTTCGGCACCGGTGACCGGGTCGGGCGAGACGCGCAGGAGGGGGGTGTTGATGAAGGGATCGCGGCTGACGGGCATGCGTGCGGAGAGGTGTTTTGCGGGGAAGAGTTGGAGGGTGGTCATGGTGTCTTTCGGGGTATTGGGTGATGTCTTGTAGTGTACATCAGTGGTTTTTGGTTGTGAATCACGAGATTGGGCTTTGGCTCTTACCTCTGGGGCGGCTGGTGGGATGGGAGAGGTGAATAAACACTTTAGCCCGTCGATTATCGAAACCGACCGAAGGACGCCCCTATTGATTGACCCACGAAGCCTGCAACAGTTGGCCCGGGCTACGACGGGGCGTGTTTTTGGATGCGCGTGGACAATTGGTTTGATCTTCTAAGCCTGGACAACATGATGGATCGAAAGGTGGTGGGGGACATGGATTGGACGCGGTATGAGCTGGTGCTGGAAGTGCCGGAGCAGGCCGATAGCATCACCTATGGAGCGCCTCTCTTTGGCAACGGCACGGCATGGATTAATGGGTTGAAGATGGAAGGGATGGGCGACGATGTGCCTATTACGGGGAGGCGTTTTCATGAAGGCATTCCGTTGCCTAAGGCTAATGCGGAGCCGGTGAATCTGGATTTTCGGCGGTGTGAGCGGGAGGTTGGATGGTTTGCGGAGTGGATGATGAGCCGCTCAGGGCAGGGTGTGCGTGAGGATATGATGGCCCTGGGCGGATTTGTTTTGGGTGCTTAATCTTGGTTGATTTGATGTGTGAATGCGGCGACATCAGCGAAGGGGACTTCCCATTCAGATGCTCTGTTTAAACCCTCATAATCATGGGCCATGGTGATGATTTTCGGGTGATTAGGGCGGAGGCGTCGGGCTGGTTTGGGGTAGTGGTGATTTTGGAAGCGGACTGTTGATTTGAAGCGGTACATTGCCCAGCAGCTAATCAAGTGATAACGGTCTTTGCAGAAATACGAGACGAGCACTTCTTTGGAAGTGTAGCCCTTAACGAATCTGTGGAGGGCATTGCTCCACTGAGATTCATAGTCGACTTGGGACCAATGACCCAGGTAGGCGTCCCAGCATTCGACCTCGTTGCCAAGTTGAAGTTCGACCCAGCGGTGTTCATGCCGGGCCTGGCGATCTGTGTTCATGAATGCGATTGAGAAATGATTCATGCCCGGTCCTTTGGGTGAAAGAGGTGATTTTATTGTTTTTGATGTGGTTCTTGATGGCTGTGCGGCGTGTCACCAGCATCCACCGATAGCCGATGAGTGACCGCCACTGACGCACCCTGCTACAGGGAAGCTGCACAGTGGGCAGTTGATTCATTGCCGAGAGCTGAGCCCCTTTGAGGGCGTCGTCCCTGTCGGTCTTGCGTTTGACGTTCTTGCAGCGCCATGCCTCGTGAGTGGTGTTGGCGACCTGCACGGGGATATCCATCGACACCGCCAGGTCATGGACCCAGCCTGCGGCGGGGCCGATCTCGATGACCAGCCGCTGTGGCTGATGCTTCGGCCAGCAGGTCGTGCACGTCCAGGCTGCGAGTGGGGATGGTGACAAACGAGTGCTCGGCTGATTGGCTGTTGTAAATGCAGGCAACGCTCTTGAACTTGCCCAGATCCAGTGAGAGAATCTTCATGCCGGGTCTCCTTGAGTGAGACAAAAGGTGATTTGGGCCAGGCATACGCCGGAGCCCGTTTTGATACGCAAACGAATCCTATGGATTCGATCAACGCACCGCCTCGCCAGGAGGTCCGGCTTTCATAGTTTCTTTGATTTTTTCCCTTTGATTTTCTCATGGAGAAAGGGTCACAAGCGCGGCCTTCAGAATATTGTCACACTCTCCAACTTACGCTATCGTCTCTCTCCAAACCACCTCTCACAGAGACCCGTTATGTCAAATGCTTGGATTTGTCTGATTGCTGCGGGGTTACTTGAGATTGGCTGGCCGCTGGGGCTTAAAATTGCACAGATGCCCGGACGGGGGGTGGTGGGCGTGATGATCGCCGTCTGTTTTATGGCCATATCGGGGTATTTGCTCTTTTTGGCACAACAAAAAATCCCCATCGGAACCGCCTACGCAGTCTGGACCGGCATCGGCGCGGCGGGCACATTTATCATCGGGCTCATCTTATTCGGAGACGCGGCAAGTATGACCAGAATCTTGGGCGTCACCCTTATCGTCTCAGGCGTCGTGGTTATGAAACTCGGCTCAAGCGAAAATCCGCCCGCGGGAGAAGCGACTCCGAGCGAAGTGACAGAACACGGCCCTTTGAAGGGCACATAATTCTACAAGGAAGAAAAGGGGGATGATTACGCCTCCAGTTTTTGGGGGGTACTTCAGAGCGTAGGATCCTTATTAAGCCGTTTGAGTCACGGAGATGGCTTGAAATGTGCCCTTGGTCATATCGGATTCCAAGGGTGCCTTTTACTTTTTTCTTATGCCCTTCGCAGATGGGGGCGTTGCCGTTTTGTGAAATTAGATTGAAATGACATAAGTTGATGCACAGTAAGGGCTTGGCGGGTTATGCCTGAGATTTTCTGCCGAAAATGTATTTATCCCTCCGACTTGCTCTTACTTGCGACCCGACA
>CAZGOM010000203.1:0-9532 GCA_964527265.1 uncultured Phycisphaeraceae bacterium
GTTCGACACGGCGGTGGTGGATCTGACGGATCAGCTTGATGACCCGGTGGAGGTGCTGTTTTCGACACAGCTTGGGGGCGGAACGGACATTAACCGGGCGGTGGGTTATTGCCAGAGCCTGATCACGCGGCCGACGGAGACGGTGATGGTGCTGATCAGCGATTTGTTTGAGGGGGGCGTGGAGGAGGGATTGCTGCGCAAGACGCATGAATTGGTGAGCGCGGGCGTGCAGGTGGTGGTGCTGCTGGCGCTGTCGGATGAGGGTGCGCCGTCGTATGACCAGCATCTGGCGGCGAAGCTGGCGGCACTGGGCGCGCCGAGCTTTGCGTGCACGCCGGAGGTGTTTCCGGAGATGATGGCGGCGGCGCTGCGGAAGGAAGACATCGCGGCATGGGCGGCGGGGCGGGGATTGGGGACGGTGAGGGGGGAGGGGGAAAGGTAAAAGGGATAAGGTACAAGGGATAAGTAAGAGGAAGCGGAAATTTTACGGCGAAGGCGAGAAGGTAAGAAAAAGGAGTTGAAAGGCGGGTTTCGGGTGAAGAGAGGGAGGGCGAGGCTCGTAGGCGCGCCAGTTCACTTATGTCGGGGAGGTGGGCGATTGGGAGCCGGCGGGACGCCGGCGCTCCCGGTGCGGAGGTGGGGTTGTGATATGGTGGGGGGATGAATAAAGCGAAGGCGATTGAGATGATTCGGGGGGCGGGATTGGGTGAGGATGGCGAGGCTTTGGTGAAGCTGCTGGCGCCTTCGGCGCGGCTGGTGAAGGGGGATGGTAATGGAGGGTGTTATCTGGGGGGATTGCCGCGGATGCCCAAGGGAACGGCGTGGCCGGTGTGGGATTCGGCGGGGCACATGCGGAGGCGAATCGCGGATGCCCAGAAGCGATTGGAAAAGCGGCCGGGGGATGTGGGGCTGCAGGATTACCTGGATGGGATGAAGCGGGGGCTTGGGCCTTTGCCGCTGGCGTTTCTGGGGCAGTTGGATTTGCGGGAAATCTCTACGCGGGCACCCTTGCCGGGATGGCCGGAGCGGGGAACGCTGGCATTTTTCTACGAGCGGGTGGTGAGCCCGTGGGGCTTTGATCCGGAGGATCGGGGGAGTTTTCAGGTCCTGTATTTTCCGGAAGGGGCGGAACTGGTGGAGGTGGAAGCGCCGGGGGATTTAGAGGAGGAGTTTTTGAGTCCGCGGATGAGCGTGCGGGTGGCGGCGGAGTGGACGCTGCCGACGGAGGTGGGGCCAGAAAAGCTGAGGGATACGCAGTATGTGCGGGCGCATATGGGGCTATTGGAGAAGTTGTCGGGGGCGGTGGATGCTTCGGGGGTGATCCATCGGTGCGGCGGGCACCCCGATGAGGTGCAGGGAGAGATGCGGCTGGAGTGCCAGCTTGTGAGCCATGGGATTTATTGCGGCGATCCGGCCGGGTATGCCGACCCGCGGAGGTCAGCCTTGGAGGCTGGGGTGGCGGATTGGGAGTTGCTGCTTCAGGTGGATTCGGATGAGGACGAACTGGGGTGGATGTGGGGGGATATGGGGCGGTTGTATTTCTGGATTCGGCGGGAGGAACTGGAGCGGTTGGAGTTTGGGAATGTGTGGGGGGTGATGCAGTGTTCTTAGAAGAAGTCCAGGGTCCGGGGTCCCGAGTCCAGGGTCTAAGAAGAAGAGGTTTCAGTTTGGAGTGATTGGATTTGGTCGGGGGTGAGGGCGTCGGCGTGGAGGCGGACGTTGCGGATGGAGCCTTGGAAGGTGGCGGTGGGACCGGAGCCGATGGTGAGGGGTTCGGCGTTACCCAGGTCGAAGTAGCGCTGGGGGGGCATGTTGGCGGTGTGGGAGAGTTTGCCGTTGATGAAGAGTTTGAGGTCGCGGGGGGTGCGGACGGCGGCGATGTGGGTCCAGTCGGCGGGGATGTCGTGTTCGTGGCTGGCGACGATGCCGGCCTGGCAGGAGAGGACGCGGCCGGCGGTTTTGTCGGCGTCGAGATCCTGAGTGCGGGCCTGTGAGGCGCCGGTGGCAGCAAAGAGGCGGCCCTGGTGGGTGGTGAGGCTCAGGACGCGCATCCAGGTGGGGCAGACGGCAGGGTCCCAATTGGGACTGCTGGCGAGGGAGCCGAGGTTTGCCCAGTGGCCGGGTTGGTTGCTGTGGCTGTCATGGTCGTAGCGGTAGACTTCGGCTTTGGGGAGGACGCCGGAGTAGAGCATGCCGTTGTGAGTGGCGAGGGCGTTGAGTTCGTTGATCTGGGGGACGCCGGGGCGGCGGGTGGCGAGGCCGAGGGTACCGGTGTTGGTCCATTGGCCATCTTTTTCAAGTCGGAGGGCGTAGCCCTGAGGCCAGGTGCCGGCCCAGAGGGTGGATTGGTAGGTGGCGAAGGAGTGGATCTGGGTGATGTCGAAGGGTCGGCGGGCGAGGAGGACCCAGCGGTCGGGTGCTTCGTGGCGAAAGATGGCGAAGTGGGATGCGCCGTAGAGCGTGCCGTGGACGGGCATGAGGCATTCAAAGTTGTCGGTGGGGCCGTCGATCTGGCCGACGGGGGACCATGTGTCGCCGTCGAGCTTGTAGCAGCGGCCCTGATCTCCACGGTCCATGCCGATGTAGAGGCAGCCATTGAAGCTGGCCATGGAGAGGACGCGCTGGCCTTTGCCGGGGAGGGCGAGATCGCGCCATTGGCCGTCGGCCTCGTAGCGGCAGAGGCGGGTCATGCTGACGGGGGGTTTGGCGTTGCGGCCTTCCTCGGCGCGGCCCCAGTCCCAGGAGCCGGTGCCGGCGTAGAGCGCGCCATTGTGGACGATCATGGACATGACACTGGGGCAGGTGAGGTCGTCGGTGACGCGGCCGGTGTCGATCCAGTTTGTGCCGCCGTCCCAACGGTAAACCTTGCAGGCGTCTTTGGGGTTGGCGGAGTCGGTGGTGCCGGCGTAGAGGCGGCCTTTGAAGGTGGCGAGGGTGGAGATGAGGGGGTTGTCGTGGCCGGGGTGGCCGTTATCGACCCAGGGGGAGGTGTGTGCGTCGTCGATGCCGAAGTGGACATGGCGGGAATCGCCGAATGAGGAGTAGGCGGCGGCGGAGGCGGAGAGGTAGAGGTTTAAGCCGCAGCGGCGGGAGGTGTCGAATTTGGAGAGGATGTCGCCGTGCGTGCCGCGGAGGGCAGGGGGGCATTTGACCCAGGCGGAGATTGTGAAGGGTTTTGAGCCGAGTTGGAGTTTGGAGGAGTCCGGGATTTGGATGAGGCTGTCGCGGCCGTTGAAGTGCGCGGCGTTGTTTTGGAAGGTGACGGAGGTGGGTGAGCCGTGGTGTTGGCCGGTGGCATCCTGGGCGTTTTGGGAGAGGGGCCAGTGGGCGAGAAGGTTTGTCATTGGGGTGTAGCCGGTGGTTTGATGGAGGAAAGGATTAAATCTTAACGCTGAGAAGGAGACATTTTTGACGGGGATTGAGAAGATTGAAGATGATTCAGAGGATGGGATTTGAAATTAATTTAAATTTTATGATGAAATAAGGTTATATCCGATAAATTGCTGGATTTTAGATTTGAATATTAGTTGAAAGTTAGACATTTTTAATGGGGGTGGATTAAAATGGGGGACCTATTTGAATTTCATTTTGTTGAAGGAATTGCGTCATGGAACAGCCGATTGCTGATTTGGAGAAGAGTGCGCGGGTTGAGGCGGAGCGGATCCTGGCGAGTCGGGATGCGACGGTGAATGCGTATTTGAATCGGCTGATGAAGGCGTCGCCATTTTTGGATCGTGCGGAGGTGGCGGGGGAGGTGCGCAAGTTCCACGTGGAACGGATGGGGAAGGTGCCTGCGAAGGCGAAGTATCCGGAAGCGCAGCGGTGGGCGGAGCATCAGCTCAAACTGGATGCGCGGGTGAAGGAGCTGGCGGGATTGACGGATGAGGAGATGGCGGTTTATCGGAGCCTGGCGTCGTATATGACGTTTCGGGGTTATCGGATGATGGGGGCGAAGATCGCGGCGCGGTCGACGTTTGAGGTGGAGAAATGCCGTGTGGCCTATGTGCCGGACACGGATGAGGGGGTGGTGCATATCAAGAACCTGGATGACCCGATTACGTTCTGGAAAAAGCGGCCGCCGATCACGGAGTTTCCCAAGGATGGATTGCAGTGGGATGCGACGGGAAGCGGGCTGCATCTGGACAATGAGCCGGAGGACACTTTCCCCTTGCCGGTGCCGGTGATGTGCAAGGAACTGTGCACGACGGTGCCGGAGGCCGTGGCATTTCTGACACGGTATTGCAGTTTTTACGGGAAGCAGAATATTTTGCTGTTTGACGGGAAGAACCCGACGGCGGCGATTGAAAAATGCAGCTACAACTTCATCCAGGTGAATGGGCCTGACAAGCATGGGCGGAATCACATCAGCGGGATGGTTTGCCGTGATATCAATTCGCCGGTGGGGAAGCATCAGGCGGCGATGCGGCTGGAGTATTTGAAGTTGTTTGGCTTGCCGCTGGACGGGCCGGACGCGGCGTATTGGGCGGCATCGGGGAAGGCGGAGGTGCGGCTGGCGACGTTTTTGAGCCAGCCTGGGCCGCTCAAGGCGGAAGAGTTACTGACGTTTTTTGTGACGCCGCGGCCTGAGGGTTTGAATAAGAACGGGGACTGGGTGCATCCGGAGCAGGAGGTGCTGGATTGGACGCTTGCGACGACGGCGTATTTCTGGGGGTCCAAGAAGGTGGTGAGGTGGCAGCGTGAGCCCAGCGAGGTGGGGGCGGAATCGCGGGGTTGGCCGGTGGAATCGGAGAGGTATGGGTTTTAAAGGGACAAATGGTCCCGGGTCCCGAGTCGAAGAGGGGATGAAGAAGGAGAGAGAGTTAGGGGGACGGTATGATTGGGGGATTATGACGGGGACAGTGAAGATTGTTATTGGCGTGGTGTTGATCGTTGGTGCTCTACTGGGCATCAAGTTGGGATTGTTATTGACGTTTACGTTGATTTTTGCCTGCATCGGGATTCCGATGATTTTGATTGCGCTGGTGGCCGGGGGGCTGGGAATTTATTTGTGTGTTTCGGGCCGGAATCAGAATGTGAGGGAGGCGATTGCCGCGGGGATTGCTCAGGGAGTGGCTGCGGCGGAGGCGAAGCGGAAGGAAGAAGAGGGGAAATCAGGGGAGGCGGTGAAGGGGACAGCGACGCCCATGGGGACGGAGCCGCCGGGGGATGATTTGAATAATCTGAGGTTGTAGAGGGCGATGCGGCCAGCGGCATGCCGCCCGGAGTTTTCGATCTTGGGATACACTTGGGGCTTGTGGTTGGAATTGAAGTGAAACTCATAGTTGCGTGCTGTCGGGTAGCGGGTTGATTTGGCCTGCCCGAGCGCGTGGAGAGATGTTGTGATGAAGCGGTTCCTGATCACTTGCGGTTGTGCGTTTTTGGCGGCTTATGGGGCAGGGATGACGTGTGCACGGGCGCAGGGGATGGCGCCGGTGGCGGCGATGAGCCAGGCGCCGATGCCTGACAAGTGCGTGTATGTAGATGCGGCCGACGCGGGGGAACTGGCGGCGGCCAAATCGCTGGCGCAATGGCTGAGCCAGGCGACGGGGCGGCCTGTGGGTGTGTCGAACGTGCCGACGGATGCGACGGCTGCGGGGTTTTATGTGGGGTTTGGAACACCCAGCGGCGGGGTGGGGTACAGCGTAGAGATCAAGGACGGCAAACGGGTGGCGATCGACGGGGCGGACAGTGCGGCGGTGCGCATGGCGGTGTATGACTTTTTGCAGAATGACATGGGGTTCAAGTTCTGGTCGTTTAATGAAGCGGATATGCCCAGTTCGGCGGCGGTGCTCAAGGACGGCAAGCGGGATGTGAAGCCTGGATTTGCGAATGTGTTTTTGTGGAACCGTGAAGCGGACAACATGGCGGGAGATTTCCGGTTTGCGACGCGGTCGATGAGCGGGTTGAAATTCACCGGCACGCACACGCTGTACGCGCTGGCGTCGGACTATGTGGAATCGCACCCGGATGCGTACCCGATGGATCGCCAGGGCGTGCGGGGGCCCAACAACCTGCATTTGTGCTATTCAGCCAAGGGGCTGGCGGATGCGCTGGCGGATTCACTGGGCGGGATGGTGGAGCGGCGGCGCGGGAACGTGAAGGACTGGGTGTATTTTGTGGGGCCGGGGAACCCGCAAGGGACCGAGGGGGGCGTGTGCGAATGCAATGAATGCCAGAAGGTGTATCAGGAAGAAATCTGGACGGATGCGGAAGGGCGCAAATATCCCGGACACAGCGCAACCCTGATCCGGATGATGAACCAGGTGGCGGGAATTCTTGAGAAGCGATACCCGGGGATTCAGGTGGGGGTGCTGGCGCAACTGACGCAGGATGCGCCTCCAGGGGTGACCAAGCCGGCGAGGAACCTGATTGTGCAGGTGCGGCGGATGAACACGGATGCGGTGCATGCGGTGGATGGATCGGCGCGGAACCAGGCATTTTTGAGGAAGATTCAGAAGTGGAATGAATTGGCGCCGGGTAAGACGCATGTGTGGGAGGCGGGGGCGAATTTCGACAATCTGCTGGTGCCGTTCCCGAATGTGACGGCGCTGGGGCAGACACTGGCGTATTACCAGGGGTTGGGCATTGCGGGCGTGATGGTGGAGGGGAGCCATGGTAGCCCGGGCTCTGACGCAGTGGTGATGAAGAACTGGGTGCTTTCGCGGAAGCTGTGGGACCCGAAGGCGGATACGGCGGGATTGGTGAAGACATTCTGCGAGGGGTATTACGGCCCGGCATCGGGGAAGGTGATGGAGTATCTGGCGGCGCTGGACGCGACTGTAAATACGCCCAAGGCGGTGCCGGTGTCAGAACTGGAAGATCCGATGCGGAGCTACCTGACGAAGGAGAACATGGCCGCGCTGGATGCGATCCTTGTGGAAGCGGAGAAAGCGGCGGGCGGCGAAACTTATGCGCGGCGTGTGGCAGAACTGCGGGCTGGGCTACAGGTGGCGCGGTTCTGGGAGCCGGGATTGCTGGAAGAGAAGGACGGACGGCTGGTGCGCTCGGACTTTGCGTTTGATATCAGGCCGCAGGTGGAAGCGGCGGTAAAGAATCTGCGCGGAGGGGCAGCGCGGGAGACGGGGACAGCGGTGTCTTATTACCAGACGCTGCTGAAGCAGTCGGGCGGGCCAGTGATGACGCTGGAGGGGGACACGGTGCGTGCGCTGGTGGCGCCGTCGCAGGGCGGAGTGTGGAAGGCGTATTACGCGGAACTGCCGATCATGCAGAACGTGGTGGTGCAGCCGTGGGGCGCGGGTGAATTCACGGGGGGCCCGGCGAAGGCTGGTGAGGGTGTGACGTTTACGGGGCCGGCAGGAGTGACGGCACAGGTGTCGAGTGCGCCGTGGGCGGCGACGACGAAGGCGCAGTTCATCGACAACACGCTTGCGATGGAGACGCAACTGAAGCAGGTGGGTGATGAGAAGATCGCCAAGCCCTCGACGAAGACGGAATATCTGGCGGCGGCGGGTGATCGCGTGATTCTGGAGGTGCTGGATGGGGGGCAGTATGTGCCGGTGATGTTCAAGCCTGGGGACAGCAAGGTATCTCTGGGTAAGTTTGAGGCGGTGCGGATTCGTTACAACAAGGCGACGCGGACGATCACGGATAAGTATCTGGACGCGGGCAAGGGGCTGACGGGCGAGCTTTCACACGACAAGGTGACGGGGACGCTGACGGTGGTGGTGAAATTGCCGGAGGTGGTGATGCAGGGTGGGAAGGAAGCGGTGGTTTGCAAGCGAGAGATGGTCTTTGGAACGGTGACGAGGTAGGGGGGCCGGGTCCCGAGTCCTGGGTCCTGAGTCCAGAGTCGAAGAGTAAAGATGTTTGTAGGTTGAGGCGGGTGATTGGATTGGCCGGCTGGGCAAGCAGATCGCTTATGTCGTGATAGTGGGTTGAGCGCGAGGCGGGAGGACGCTTCCCCCCGAAAGCGCTGTGGATGGTTTTTACACGGACTTTTGGTGTGGCGGATTGACGCGGTTGCGTGGCGACAATATTATATTATCGAATCGTAGACAATAAGGAAAACTTATATGGCTTATATTATTGCTGAACCGTGCATCAAGACGAAAGATACGGCGTGTGTGGAGGCTTGCCCTGTTGATGCGATTCATCCCACCAGGGAGGAGGCAGGGTTTGCGGAGGTGGAGCAGTTATTCATCGATCCGATCGAGTGTATTCACTGCGGGTTGTGCGTGCATGAGTGTCCGGTGAAAGCGATTTTTCCCGACGAGGATGTCCCTGATGAATGGAAGGGTTTTATTCAGAGGAACGCGGACTACTATGCGAGAAAGGCGGGGGGCTGAAGCGAGGATGTTTTTGAGACTCTTTCTCAACATAATGCCTTGTAAATGGAAGAGTTAGGAGCGGGGGTGGTGTGGTTGAGCAAGTTGCATGCGTTGATGATCTGCCTATACTTGTCTTAAGACTTTGCGAGTGCATCAAACTTAAAGAAAAGGAGTTGAACATGCCTCATGTCATAGCTGAGCCGTGCGTTGGGACCAAGGATACGGCGTGTGTTGCGGTTTGCCCGGTGGATTGCATTCACCCGACCAAGGATGAGCCCGCCAATGATAAAGTGGACCAGTTGTTCATCGATCCGGGTACCTGCATCGACTGCGGGTTGTGCGTGGACGAATGCCCTGTGAAGGCGATTTTCCCTGAGGAAGACCTCCCGGCTGACTGGGCGTCATATGTGGAAAAGAACGCGAAGTACTTTGCCTGAGAAGGCGTAGTGCGCGCGATGCGATAAGAGCCTGGGTCTTTGGCCCAGGTTTTTTTATTTGGATGAATCTAATCGATGATTAGATAGAAGAAAGGGATAAGTGAAAAAGTATAAGGGATAAGGAAGACTGGGTGGAAGTTGGCGCGTGCAAGACGCACGCCAGCTGTGCCACCCGGAAATGTACCTAGAGGCTATTTCTGGACGACAAAGAGGCGGGCGTCGCCGGCGTCGAAGGAGATTTGCATGCCGGGGGTGGCGGGGCTTTCATCGTAAAGGGGGACGGGTTTACCGGTGGCTTTGTCGATCTCTGCGATTTTGGTTTGGTCAGCGTTGAATTCGACGGTGATCCATGCGGTGTGGGTGTAGGAGTAGTTTTGAATGATTGCCGCGCCGGTGAAGGCGGGGTCGGCATGGGAGAAGGAGCCGATCTGGATGTCGAGCGGTGTTTCCTTGGGGTAGGCGTTGGTGATTTTTTTGAGTGGGGTTTTGGCGAGGGCTTCGGCGGCGGCTTCCATCCCCTGGATGCGAGGGGTGACAGCCTGGCTGGTGAGCTGCATGAGGACGGGGCCGAGATTTTTGAGTTCGGCGTTGATGCGCTGTGCCTGTGCGTAGTGGCGGGTTTTGCGTCCGTTGACGTCGATGATGGCGCCGCCGAGGGGAAATTCCCAGCCTTGGGGCGTGAAGTAGCAGAAGTAGAGGATGCCTTTTGCGCCATAGACGAGTGAGGCGTTGATCTGCCAGCGGAGTTGCGATTCGGTGGGGTCGGTGTGCGGGCCGTAGGGCATGGTGTTGAAGAAGTTCCAGAAG
>CAZGOM010000204.1:0-9494 GCA_964527265.1 uncultured Phycisphaeraceae bacterium
TGGTAGTTCCAGTGGGGGAGGCTTTGGCCTTCGGGGAGGAGGAGCTGGCGCTGGAGCTGGAGGCCAGAGGTCATGGGGGGCATGATGGCGCCGGCGTTGCGGAGATCGACAAGGGTGATTGCGGGGCCGGCTTTCCAGGTGCGGGCAGGCGCGGGGGCCTGAGGGACGCGGATCTGGTCCTGACGGGGCGTCTGAGGCTGCCAGCCGGGATCGGCTTCCTTGGTGATCAGGAGAACGCCGCCGCCGGCGGCGAGGATGGCGTCCTGGGCAAGGGCGTAGGTTTCCTCGACGTCTTTGCGGTTTTTGACGGGACCGAACTGTTCGAGGACGTACATGCCTTCAGGGAGAGGAATGCCGCTCATGGCTTGAGGAGCGACCTGGGCTGCCGCAGGTGCGGCGGATTTATCGGCGGGCTTGGTCTTGAAGACGGGTGGGGGCGGCGCGGGCTGGGCGTATGCCGCGGCGTGAGCGCCAAGGAGGGTGAAAGCAGCGATGAGGATGCGGGTGGTTTGGGAGGGGCGTTGCATGTCTGGTCTTTCTCTATGTGATCGCAGGCTGACTTAGTTGATGATCATCCAACTGAGGGTTGCGTTTTCGGGCGCCGGGCGGTCGAATTCGATGGTGAAGCCGGCGTTTTTGCCGCGGCTTTTGATGACGTGGCTGGTCATCCACGAGGGGGTGATGAGAATTTGTGATTGAGCCGGGACGGGAGATTGGGTTGGGACTTCGAAGGTGGTCTGGCCTTTGGGGATGGGGATGGCGGTTTGACGGAAAGAGTCGGGAGTGGAAGGTGCGCCGGATTTGCCGATGGGCCCGGTGATGTTGATGGATTGGCCGTTAAAGTCGGCGCTGGAGTTCAAAAGCAACTGGCCGGAGGCACTGGTGGCCATGGTGATGTTGGACTCGCGGGGCTTACCGGTGAGGAGTTCTTTGAGGTGGTAGGACTTCCAGGTGAAGAGGCTGTTGCGGCCTTGACCGGAGAGGCCGCCGAAGATGAAGCCGCCGCCGGGGACATCGCCTTTGAAGAGGATGCCGTTCTGGATGACGCTGTGGACTTCGATGAAGCTGTTGAAGGGGACTGCGGGGCCTTTGAAGTTCTGGCCGTTGGAGGCAATGTCGGAGTTTCCAGCGCGGAGGGCGGCGTAGCGGGCAATCTTGGAGTAGTTTCGGATATCCATCACGGGGGAGGGGAAAGCGCTGGGCACTTCCTCGAAGATCCATGAGCGGAGTGAGATGGGCGAGAAGGGATCCGGGCCGACGGCCTGGGTGATGGGATCGCCGGGGGCGAATTCTCGGGAGGGGAATTCCGCAGGGCGGGTGGCGGCTGATGGAGTGGGTGTATTTGTTGGCCCGGGGGCGAGGCGGAGGGCATGTTTGTAAGCGTCGGGGCCGGAGCCGCCTTGAGAGGTGGCGCCTTCGCTGGCGTCGTAGACGTTGGCCCCGGGGGCGATGATGTATTTGAGAAGGACGGGTTTTTCGACGTCGTTGGTGTAGTTGGATGCTTTGTAGAGACGGCTGATACCTGCGTTGGGCTTTGCGCCCCACCAGTGGCGGATAACGCTGAGGTTGCGGGATTTTTCATCCACGGCGCTGATGAGATACCAGCGGCGGACGCCATCGGCGCCGGGGATGTGTTCAGATGGGTCATCAATGGCGATGTAGTCGCCGATGTTATCGGTGGTGATGGGGGCGTCGGGTGTGAAGCGGACGGAGCCGCCCCAATTTAAGAGCGCTCCGCCGGGGTTCATGATGAAGATGGAACCTGAGGTGATGCATTTGGCTGGGTTGAGATTGATGATGGGGCGGCCTGAGCCGAGGGTGTCGGTGTTCACGGCGTCGGAGAAGGTGAGCGTCTGGGATTCGCGGTTGTAAGCTTCGACGTGGCCGGAGAAGGGGCGGATTTCAGAGCGTGCGGTAGCGTTGAAGATGACCGAGCCGCCGTCGGGCGCGTAGGGCTGATTGTCGCCCATGTATTTGAAGCGTGAATTGACGAGTTCGTTGGTGCCCTGGGAGTAGTTGTGACGCCAGACCATCATGTCGAAGGTCTGGTTTTCATTGTGGGACCAGGTTTCGCCCATGACGCCGGCGGTGTGGGTGACGGAGACGAGGTTGGCGTCTTTAGGGATGGGGCCGGTGGTGTCGCAGTTGATGTACCAGGACCTGGTGTCGGTGTCGTAGCCGAGGGAACGTACGGTGGCGTAGGCGCCGGTGAAGGCTTGGCTGGTGTAGAGGGTTTGGCCGGGAAAGACGCCTTGGGCTGTGGAGAGGAAGAGCTTGACGTTTTTACCCTGGGGCGCAGAGGAGAGGGCGATGGATTGATGGCTGGAACCGCCGCGAAGAAGGGATTGGCGGAGTTTTAAGACCGAGTCAAAGGACCAGTGGGGAAGGCTCTGGCCCTGGGGAATTTTAAGTTGACGTTTGATGGAGAAGCCGGTGGAGCTTGGGGGAAGGATTTGCGGCTCGCGCAGATCGATGATGGTGTAGGCAGGGCCGGGACGCCAGGTTTTGCTGGCAGGGGCGGGGGGATCGGGGAAGCGGAGCTGGTTTTGCTGTGCGGTGGCGGGACGCCATTGTGAGGCGGCGGTGATGGGGATGACGAGGACGCCGCCGCCCGCGGCGAGGATGGCGGCCTCAGCTTTTTTGAAGGTGTCTGCGGCGTTTTGGGGCGTATCGATAGGCCCGAACTGAGCGAGGATGTAAGCGCCCGGGAGGGCTTTGGGATTTTTGACGTTGGTTTTTTTGGATTCAGCCGCCTCGGATTGGGCATCTGACGGGTGTGGGGCGATAGCCGCGGCGAGCGCCAGAATGAGCAGGCTGATGGTGTGGCGTTTCATGCGGCTGGTCCCGGGGCCTGGGAGTGATGTGGTTGAGAAGTATCCTAGCTTTTTAGCGCAGGGGTGGTTGCGTTCCACCCCTGCGCTGAAAGCAGACATGCTCACGCGGACGAGAGCATGGCACGAAGAGAGCCTCACCTGACGAGGAGCCAGTGGAGTTTGGCGTCCTTGGCGGGTGCTTTTTCAAACTCAATGGTGAAGCCATCCGCGGTTTGCTGGGTGATGGCGCGGCCGGTGAGCCAGGAGGTTTCGATGAAGACGGCGAATTCGGCGTCGGCTTCGGGCTTGGAGAATTTGACCGAGATCGTGGTTTTACCGGAAGGGACGGGGATGTTTACGCCGCGCAGGTTGTTGGAGGCGGTGCTGCTGCCGGAGAGGCCTGTGACCTGAGAGACGGGGGCATTGACCTGGAGGCCATTGGCCTGGAGCTTCATGACGCCTGTGTCACGGGTGACGGAGAGTGTGGCTTCCTTGAACTTGTCATAGTTCCAGATGATGGGTGATTCGACGCCGGGCTGCGCGAAGACGATGCCTTTGGCGACATCTGCGTTGAAGGTAATGCCTTTTTCGGAGGCGGAGTCGAATACGAGGTAATTTTTCCAGGGTGATTTCTGGTCGAAGCGCTTGCCGACTTCGGAGATTTTATTGGTGCCGCCGCCGACGGTGAGGATGCTTTCGCGCTGGACGTGACCCTGGTTGCGGAAGTCGAGCATGGGAGCGGGGAAGGCGCCGGGGACGGCTTCAAAGAGCCATGATCGCATGGTGATGGGGCGGAAGGGATCGGGTCCGATGGCCTGGATGATGGGGTCGCCGGTTTCAAAGTCATTGGATGTAGCGTTGAAGGGAGCGGGAGCGACACGGATGAGGGCCTTGGGGTCGCTGACGGCATCGGCGACGTCGTAGGCGTTTGTGCCGGGGGCGATCATGTAGGAGAGGGGTTTGTCGTTGGTGTCAGTGGTGTAATTGGCATTTTTGTAGAGGGTGGGGGAGCCTGCGGTTTTAGCGCCCCACCAGTGGCGGATGATGCGGACATCTTTGGTGCCATCGGGGTTGGTGGTGATGGCGTCAATGAGGTACCAGCGGACCTGCTTGGACACGGGGACGAGTTCGGATTCATCGGTGACGCCGAAGTACCAGCCGAGGTGGTCCTGGGAGATGGGAGCATCTTTGGAGAGCTGGATGAGTCCGCCCATGCGGAGAACCTTCATGCCGATTTTATCGGGGGCGATGGTGGTGGGGTAGGTTTTGCCCTGGTAGACGCCATTGCCGGCGGGATCTGCTTCATAGTCCCACCATTCGGCTGGGCGGACGATGCGGACTTTGCCGGCGGTGACGACTTTTTTCGGGTTGAGGTTGATGATGGGGCGACCGGAGCCGAGGGTGTTGGTGAGCTTGCCGTCGGTGAAGGTGAGTTCCTGGGAGGCGGGGTTGAAGGCCTTTACCGTGCCGGAGAAGGGGTTGGTGTCGCTTTCGACAAAGCCAGCGTAGATAACGCCATTTTCATCGCCGGAGGTGGAGTGAACGTCGGACATGTACTTGAATTTGACGTCGACGAGGTAGGTGTCGCCCTGGGAGTAGTTGTGACGCCAGAGCATGAAGTCGAAGGTCTGGTTCTCGTTGTGGGAGTAGGTGTCCATGCGGACGAGATTGGTGTGGTTCTTGTTGTGCATCATGGCGCCCTTTTTGTGGGCGAGATTGCAGTCGGCGACGAAGTACCAGGATTTTTTATCTTTGTCGAAGCCGAGGGATTTGACGTAGAGGCGTTCGACGTTGCTGTAGTCGCCGGTGTTAAGGAATTCCCCTGGGAAGAGGCCGCGGATGGTGGGGACGTAGAATTTTTTGTCTGTGCCTGCGTCGGTGTCTTCCTGGAGCCAGTCGCGGTAGGAGTTTGAGCCGCGGAGGATGGTGTTGTTCATCTGGATCATGGGCTGATAGCCCCAATGGGGGAGGCTTTCACCCATGGGGAGCTTGAGTGTGCGGTTGATGGAGAAGCCTTTTGCCATGGGGGTGGTGATGGAGCCAGCCTGGCGGAGGTCGATGACGGTGATGCCTGGGCCGGTGCGCCAGGTTTTGGAGGCGGGGGCAGGGGGGGCAGGGAAGCGGAGCTGGTGCTGGACGGCCTGGATGGCGGTGAAGGAGGCGGCGGTGTTTGCGGGGATGATGAGGACGCCACCGCCGGCGGCGAGGATTGCCTCTTCCGCTTTATTGAAGGCTGCTTGTGCGTCAGCGGGATTGACGACGGGGCCGAACTGGTCGAGGACGTATGCGCCGGCGGGGAGGAGAGATGTTGAGCTGGAGGAAGGGGCGGGGGCGACGGCTTTGGGTTTTTCCTGCGCGTGGGCGGCGGATAAGCCGATGGCTGCGGAGAGGATGGTGATGGCGACCCGAGAAAGGTTGGATTGGAACATAGGCGGATTTCCCTTGGCGGACGTAAGAGGAACTATGGTGTCATTATGTCATGACATAACGTTAGAGCAATGGGGTAGACGTAAGTGTCGACTGAAAAGTTCCACAGGAGTGAAGGGTGGCTAGTGAAAGATTTTTTTTGTTTTTTTGGAGGGGGGCCGAGGTGACGATTTGCAAGATGTTTGGCGTAATGGATTTATGTAAACATATAAAATTGGATAAATTTATAACAAATACTTGTTTTTCGTGGTATTTTGTTATAGTGCAGGTTGTGGTGGGCGAGTGGTGGACTTTATGAAGGAGTGGGCGATGGTTGAATCGGGAGAATTGGTGAGAGGGTTTGGCCGGAATGTGAAATCTGTGATGTATGGGAACTGAGCTTTGAGGTCTGGAGGAGCCTGAGGGGGTTATGGGAAGGGGATGAGATCGGCGATGGCGTCGTCGACGTATTCGGAGTAGCTGCCTTCGGCGTAGCTGGATTCATCGTAATAGTGGCGGAGCATGACAGCGGCGTTATTCCAGAGAGGGGCGAGGTACATCCAGCGGGCCGAGCCGTCCTTGAAGAGTGCATTGGCGCCTTCGGCGCCGCCGTTTGGCAGAGAGGCGGAGACGTGGTTTGCGCGGTACATCTGGGTGGCGTTTCCATCCCAGGGGCTGAATGCGGGTGAACGCTGGCGATCGTAGAGCATGACAGCCATGCTGTGCTGCTGGACGCCCCAATTGGCTGGTTGTTCAACGCGCCAGTTCAGGAAGAAGCCTTTGCGTTTATGAGGGAAACGCCAGTTTTCCTGGTAATAGCCTCGGATGCCGAAGGTGCCATCATGCATGCGGAATTCATTGAAGTAGCCAAGATCATCGAAGCTTCCGTCCATGTGAAAGGAACCGAAGCCGACTTTGAGGGAGTAGTCGGTTGCCCCCCAGAAGTATTGACCTGTGGGATCGCTGGACCACGCATTTTTATCGGTTGCGAATCGTGGATCGGCAGATGGGCAAACGGTGATGGGTTTGGGGATGTATTGAGCGACGGCCTTGTTTGATTCCCACATCCAGGACTTTAAATGACTGCTGTTGTCGTACCAGTTACCTGCTTTTTCCTGGGTGAAGCTGAGGATGCCGGGGTAATAGCCTTTGAAATCGGTGGCGTGTACGGTGACAGAAATGCCGTATTGGCGTTGGTTGCTGAGGCAGAGGGTGCGGCGAGCCATTTCACGGGCCTGGGCGATGGATGGGAGCATCACGGCCAGCAGGACGGCGACGATGGTAATGACGACGAGAAGCTCAATGAGAGAAAAGCCCTTGAGGCGAGAGGATATTTGATTTTTCATAGGTTTTTCCGGGAGAGCTCGAAGAATGAGGGAGGAGCGTTAGATTTAAGGGCCCTGGAAATAATGGAACACACAAGTGAGTTGGCGGAATTGCGAGCGGATTGAGTATGGACGGAATGCCTGGACGATGTGATTGTAGAGCATGACCGGGAGTGCTGAGCCGCCTATTTCAATCCAATATTTGGCGAAAGCGAAACCTGGGGATGGGTTCTGGGTTTTAGGTCTTGCCAGAGGGCGGGGAGCTTGATTGTGGGTGTTTGTTTTTTGAGGCTGGTTTACAAGCGTTTGGAATCACAAGGAGAGGGCCTGTGTGTGCAGGCCCTCTCCGAAATTTATAGAGAAGGGGAATTGGATGGATGAATCAGCGGACGAGGAGCCAGTGAAGTCTGGCGTCTTTGGCGGGGGCTTTTTCGAATTCGATGGTGAAGCCTTCGGGGGTTTGCTCAGTGATGGCGCGTGGAGTGATCCATGTGGTTTCAATGAAGAGGGCGTAGTCAGCATCGGGTTCCGGCTTGGGGAATTTGACGGTGATTTTGTTTTTGCCGGAGGAGACGGGGATGTTTTTGCCGCGCAGGTTGGCGGATTGTGTGGCGTCCGCGGAGATGCCTGTGACCTGGGTGACGGGGGCTGCGACCTGGAGGCCGGTGGCCTGGAGTTTCATGAGGCCGGTGTCGCGAGAGACGGTGAGATTTGCTTCCTTGAAGTTGGCATAGTTCCAGGAGATGGCGGCTTCCTGAGAGGGCTGCATGAAGTGGAAGCCTCGTTTGACGTCGCCGCGGAAGAGGAAGCCGTCCTGCGCGGTGGCTTCAAAGTCGAAGAAGATTTCGAAGGCGGATTTCTGGTCGTATTGGCGTTTGGCGTTGTCGGCATAGGTGGCGCCGGCGCCTGAGCCGACTTTCATGACGGCGTATTTCTGTATGGGGCTGAGGTTGCGGATGTCCATGACTGCGCCGGGGAATGCGCCGGGGACATTTTCAAAGAGCCAGGATTTGAAGGAGATTGGGCGGAAGGGATCGGGGCCGACGGCCTGGACGATGGGATCGCCTTTTTCAAAGTCGTTGGGGGTACCGATGACTGGAGAGGGAGCGAGCTTGATGGATCGGTCGAAGGAAGGGGAATCTTTGACGCCGTCGGCGACGTCATAGGCATTGACGCCGGGTGCGACGATGAAGGAAAGGGGCTTGTCGTTTGTGTCGGTGGTGTAGTTGGAATCTTTGTAGAGAGTGACGGAGCGTGCGACCTTCGCGCCCCACCAGTGGCGGATGATTTTCAGGTCTTTGGTGCCGTCGGGGTTTTGGGTGACTGAATCGATGAGATACCAGCGGAGCTGGCCGGATTTGGGGATTTTTTCAGATTCGTCGGTGATGGCGAAGTACCAGCCGGCGTATTTCTGATCGATAGGTGAGTCTTTGGAGAGGCGCATGAGGCCGCCCATGCTGAGGACTTTCTGTCCAGTGCGGTCTGGAGCGATGACGGTGGGATAGGTTTTACCTTCGTAAACGCCGCAGAGCGCGGGATCGGCGTCGGCGTTCCACCAGTCGGCGGGGCGGACGATGCGGACTTTGCCGGTGGTGACGGCTTTTTTGGGGTTGAGGTTGATGATGGGGCGGCCCGAGCCGAGGGTGTTGTTGTTTTTGGCGTTGCCGTCGTAGACGAGGCGACCGTCTGCGGGGTTGAAGGAGTCGACTTTGGCCTGGAAGGGGTCGGAATGCTGCTCGATGAAGCCGGCGAAGAGTGCGCCGTTTTCATCGCCGGAGGTGGAGTGGATATCGCCCATGTACTTGAAACGGGCATCGATAAGGTAGTTATCACCCTGGGAGTAGTTGTGACGCCAGAGCATGAGGTCGAAGGTTTGGTTTTCGTTGTGGGAGTAGGTGTCCATGCGGAGGATGTTGGTGTGATTTTTATTGTGGATCATTGCGCCTTTGTGCATTGGGTTTTCGCAATCGGCGACGAAGTACCACATTTGTTTTTCTTTGTCGTAGCCGATGGATTTGACGCAGAGGCGCTCGACGGAGCCGTAGTCTCCGGAGTTCAAGAATTCACCTGGGAAGACGCCGCGGATGGTGGCGACGTAGAACTTCTGGTCTTTTCCGCCGGGGATGTCGATTTGGAGCCAGTCGCGGTAGCTGGTGGAGCCGCGGAGGATGGTGTTTTTGATGTAGATCATGGGGTCGATGTCCCAGTGAGGGAGGGACTCGCCGACGGGGAGCTCGAGTGTGCGGTTGAAGGTGAAGCCGCGTGCCATGGGTGTGGTGATGGAGCCCATTTTCCGGAGATCGATGACGGTGATGCCGGGGCCGAGTTTCCAGGACTTGGTGAGGGCGGGGGCTTCGGGGGTGCGAAGCTGATGCTGGACGGTCTGGGTGGCGGTGAAGTTTGGGGCGGTGTTTGCGGGAATGATCAGGACGCCACCGCCGGCGGCAAGGATGGCGTCTTCGGCTTTTTTGAAGGTGGCTTTGGCATCGGTGTCGGAAGCGACAGGGCCAAATTGCTCAAGGGAGTAAGCACCATTTGGAAGGGTGGTGGAAGGGGCTGCGGGTTTGGCCTGGGAGGGGCCTGGATAGACGATTCTGGGAGTTTCCTGGGCGAAGAGTGGGGAAGCGGCGAGGGAAGCCAGGAGGGAGAGAGCTGTGTGCGTGAGAGTGGATTTGCGCATGTTTTATCCGTTGGAGTGAAGTGTGAGTAAAGGGAGACTTTATGTCATGACAAATGGTTGGTGCAAGGGGGTAGACGTGAATTTGGAGAGGAAGTTTCGGGTGTTTAACTGAAAGATTCACTGATTTTTGGTTTTGTTGAAATCACTGTGGTTTGGCACGATAATGCAGGCGATTGCTCCAGCGTCGTGTTCAAGCCATTTCTCGACCTGCTTTATGGAGTTCCCATGCGATTTGATTTTGCGAAGGCTGCCGATTTGTATTTGAACCGT
>CAZGOM010000205.1:0-7539 GCA_964527265.1 uncultured Phycisphaeraceae bacterium
GGGTGGGGGCGAATACGGGTGCGATGCTGTTTACGCATGGGTGGGGAAACAGCCGCAGGCGGGGTGTGAAGAAGATGGAACACGCTTGCGAGCTGTATGACGTGGTGTGCATATCGGTGGAATATCGCCAGAGCGGATTTGACCATGATTTGGAGCGGGGGACGGGGTGGGACTGCCCGTATGACTTCAGCTTTTATCAGGTGTTTGATGTGATGAATGGTCTACGAACCTTGCTTTCGCTGAAGGAGGGGCTGAATACGCGGAGGCTGTTTCACTATGGGGGGAGCCAAGGGGGGCACATTGCGCTTTTGAGCGCGGTACTGGCGCCTAAGACGTTTGCGGCGGTGTATGCGTCGTGTGCGATTACGTATGTGCAGCCGACGTTTTTAGAGTGGGCGGGGCGGGAGCTATTGCCGCACGAAGTGGCGTACCGGGATGTGAGCGGGCATGCGGAACGGATTTTGTGTCCGGTGTTTCTGGATCATGGGACGAATGATGTGGAAGTACCGCACGCGCATACGGAGAAGCTGGAGAAGCGGATGAGGGAGCTTGGGAAGCGGGTGGAGACGGTGTATTACGAAGGTGGGGATCACCAGTTGGGGCCGGTGAGCTCGCGGCTTGAGGCGTTTGAGAAGACTGCGCCGCGGTTTTTGCCGGGGATGGAGAATGGGGGAGAAGCGGAGGTGTTGGTTGGGGGCGTGGTGGAGGTGGCGTGTGGGGAGAGGCGGCTGGTGGTGGATTGGGGGAAGGGGTGCGCAGATGCGGGGATGGTTTCTTGGGAAAGGGATAAGGGATAAGTTAAAAGGAATAAGGCATAGGAGAGCATGCCACGCGGATTCAGGATTAAGTGGGTGAGGAATCGTCGTTCCAGGTGACACGACCGCCGAGGGCTTTGATGAGTGCGACGATGTCTTCGGGTTCGAGATCGACTTTGCCGAGTTCGTAGTCGATGATGATTTTGTAGGGGACGCCGGAGAGCTCGCCCAGGCGACGGAGGCTGATGTGCTTGGCGGCGCGGCGGTTGCGGATGAGGACGTGGAATTGGTCGGGGTCTTCCTCGGCGGAGATGAAGGGTCGCTTTTGACCCTGGAGTTTGTCCTTCCAGCCTTCGGGGAGGGGGCGGAAGTTTTTGCCGTCGACGGTCCAGACAGTTTCGCCGGATTCGAGGGTGATGACGAGGCCCTGGGTGGCGTGGTTGTAATTGGGGTTTTGGGAAAAGCCCAGGAGGGTGGCGCCGGGGGGGAGGGGTGTGGCGAGGAGCTTAGGTTCGATGAAGCGTTTCATGGGGAGATTATAGGGGAAGGGAGGAGGGGATTGTTTGGGGTCTGAGGTGAATCGATTTGGACAAAGATTTACCAGATTGTGAAATCACATTTACAAAGATTTGGAATGGGGGATCGGGGGTTGAATGCTTATTGAGGAACGTTTTTTTGAGGAGAATTGGAGAGATGCTCAAGATTACGTGATGGTTTTCTTGCTTTTTGGGAGAGGTTTTACAAGCGAGGGGAGGAGGTTTTTAATGAAGTTGTGGTTGGCAGTGATTTTTTTGTTAATGACAAGACGGGCCTTTTTGGGGCCCGTCTTGGGGGAGGATTTTTGATGGGTTGTTGTTGAGGGTTAGCAAGACACGGCTTGAGTTCGGCTCAAGCCGTGGCACCCAGAGGGGTTTACTTGCGTTTACGGATTTTGAATTTGGGTTTGTTTGATTCGGGTTTCGGGGGACCGGCTTTGGCCATGGCCTGCATCTGGGCGGGGCTCATGCCGGCCATGGATTTGAGGCGGCCGAGCATGCCCTGCGAGGTGATCTGCTTGCTGGCGGCGCTGACCATTTCAAAGCCTTTGACGAGGCGGCTGACGTCTTCCTGATGGGTGCCGGAGCCCTTGGAGATGCGGCGGCGGCGGCCATTATCAAGGATGGCGGGCTTGTTGCGCTCGCGCTTGGTCATGGACTTGATGATCGCCTCGGTGCGGTCGATCTGGCGTTCGTCGATGTTCATGCCCTGGAGCTGAGTGCCGATGCCGGGGAGGAGGCCCAGAAGGTTTTTCATGGGGCCCATGGCGCGGATCTTTTTGAGCTGGCTCAAGAAGTCGTCCAGGGTGAGGGTGCCCTGAGACATTTTCTCGGTGATTTCCTGGGCTTCGGCTTCGGAGACCTGGGCCTGGGCTTTTTCGACGAGGGAGACGACATCGCCCATGCCGAGAATGCGGGAGGCGATGCGGTCAGCGTGGAATTCTTCGATGGCGTCGAGCTTTTCGCCGACGCCGATGTATTTGATGGGCTTGCCGGTGATGGTCTTGACGGAGAGGGCGGCGCCGCCGCGGGTGTCAGAGTCGAACTTGGTGATGATGACGCCGTCGAGTTCAAGCTGCTGGTTGAAGGCTTTGGCGGAGTTGACCGCATCCTGGCCGGTCATGGCGTCGATGACGAGGAGGACCTGATGGGGGTTGAGCGCGGTGTTGACCTGCTTCAACTCGTCCATGAGGGCGTCATTGATGTGGAGGCGGCCTGCGGTGTCGAGGATGAGGACGTCGGCACCTTTGGCTTTGGCGGCGGCGAGGGCGTTTTTGCAGACCTTGGGGGCAACGCCGACGGCTTTGCCGTACTCGGCGATTTTATCGGGTTCGGAGTAGAAGTAGATCTGTCCGCCGCCGCCCATTTTGGCGACTTGTTCGGAGAGGACCTGGAGCTGCGTGACGGCTGCGGGGCGCTGGAGGTCAGCGGCGCAGAGCATGACGTTTTTGCCTTGCTGTTTGAGCTTGGCGGCGAGCTTGCCACAGGTGGTGGTTTTGCCGGAGCCCTGGAGGCCGCACATCATGATGATGGTGGGGCCGGGGGAGACGAACATGAGACCGGCCTGGTCTTCCTTGTTGCCCATGAGCTCAACGAGTTGGTCATAGACGAGCTTGATCATCTGCTCGCCGGGCTTGACGCTTTTTAAGACGTCGGCGCCGAGCGATTTCTGGAGCGTATTGGCGCAGAACTTCTCGACGACGTCGTAATGGACGTCAGCTTCGAGAAGGGCGGCACGCACGTCCTGCATCGCTTCTTTGACGTTGGATTCGGAGATGTTTGCCTGACCGGAGAGTTTCCGGAGGGCGTCGGTAAATTTTTCTGAGAGGGTTGAGAACATGGTGAGGGAGTTTACCAGATTGCGGGGGGGTGCAATAGCGGAGGGGGAGAGGGTCTGGGGTCTTGGGTCTGGGGTCTGGTCAGAGTTAGAAGGAGAGGGAGTGAGAGGGTGGGAATTCGCGTGTAAATACTGGCGAGAATGAGCAAAGGGTTGGAGATGATTTGGCTTGGGATGCAGTTCACTTATGTCGGGGAAGGGGGTGGATTGGGAGCCGGCGGGAGGCCGGCGTTGGCGGTGTGTCACCCGGAGGGGTTTTGTGTGCTAAAGTTGATGGGTCTGGTGATTGTGAGTTTTAACTGGCAGAAAGAATGGTGGCATGTGGGCGGATCGAGTTCAAATTCGGGGAAGGTAGGCTCCAAGGGGAAGGCGAAGGAGCAGGATGATGCCGTGGAAGGGTTTCGGGAGACGGCGATCTCGATTGCGATTGCGTTGATTTTTGCGTTTTCATTCCGGATTTTCATTGTGGAGGCGTTTGTGATCCCGACGGGGTCGATGGCGCCGACGTTGCTGGGTGAGCATATCGGGGTGCAGTGCATGCAGTGCGGGTATCGGTACAACGTGGATGTGCCGGAGGCGGACCGGGTGGCGAAGCGGTCGACGACGGGTGCGGCGGTGGAGGTGGTGTGTCCGATGTGCCATGCGCGGACGACGGTGTCGGGTGGGACGTCGTTTGCGTCGGGTGATCGGATATTGGTGCAGAAATTTGCGTATGCGGTGCAGGAGCCCAAGCGGTTTGACGTGGTGGTGTTCAAGAACCCGGAAGATCCGCAGATCAGCTACATCAAGCGGCTGGTGGGGCTGCCGAATGAGTCGCTGATGGTGCTGGAGGGGAATATCTACACAAGGCCGGGGGAACCCAAGGAAGGGTTTGAGGGGTTTAAGATTGCGCGCAAGACGGATCGGCTGGATGTGCAGCGGTGCCTGTGGCGTTCGCTGAGCAATTCGCAATATATTCCACTGGATGCGGGGTTAACGGGGAATTTCAGGGATATCAACCCCTGGAAGGCGCCGTGGGTGCCGACGTCGTCTGCGGAGGGGTGGAAGATCCATGAAGTGGATGTCAAGACGGGGATTCCTTCGCGGCAGATCGTGCGGACGTCGCCTGAATCAGGGAGCATGGTTTTTGATTTTGATTCGGCAATCGGGTCGGGGCCGGGTCTTGGGCCTTATAACCAGTTGAAGTACCGCGGGCAGGACCGGGCGTATGGCCTGGGGCAGGATCGGATCGAGGAATTGCGGTTTTTTGCGGATGTGACATGCGCGCAGGGGAAACTGGAGATGGAAGTCTCCACAACGGCGCGGGTGCTGCCCAACCCAATGGCGCCGGTGTCGCGGCTGACGGCAAAGTTCAGCGCGGACGGGACGGTGGAACTGGTGCAGACGGATTTCCATCCCAAGGCGATCGACGGGCCGGATGCGCAGGCTGAGGATCGGTCGATCCTGCCTGGGGATGTGGCGGCGACGACGGTGCTGGAGAAGGGGAAAGGGCCGGGGTTTGACGCGGACAAGAGCAGCCGCGTGGAGCTTTGGTATTGCGATGCTGAGGCGATCGTGTGGCAGAATGGATCGCCGATTCTGCGGCATAAGTTTGATATCCCGATCAACACGGCGTTGCATCGGCTGGCGCCGCCGAAATATCCGAAGCTGGAAGTGACCCTGGCGGGGGATGTGACGGTGATGGAACGTGTGGGTGTGGACCGGGATTTGTATTACGTGGACGGGCCGGCGGGAGCGACGGGCGTGGTGGCGAAGGATGATTACGGGAACTTCCAGGGGCACCCGGTGAACATCGAGCATGACCAGTTTTTCTGCATGGGTGATAACTCGGCGTTCAGCCATGATGGGCGTTTCTGGCAGAAGGTGGACCCGTGGGTGAAGGGTCGGTTTTTCACGGGGCACGAGCAGCAGGTGGGGATAGTGCCGAGGGAGCTCTTGATGGGTCGGGCGTTTTATGTTTATTACCCTGCGCCCTATTCGCTGATTCCGAGCCGCGAGCCGGAGGGGATTAACATGAGTTTGCTGCCGAATTTTCAGGATATGAGGGTGATTAAGTGAAGATGGGTTCTGGGTATTGGGTATTGGGTAGTGTCAGAGGAAGAGGCAGAAAGAGAGTTGTCTGATGTTTGAGCGGGTTACTGCGGGAAATGGGGTGGTGTATTGGAGGTCGGGGTTGCTTGCGGGGGTGGGGGTGCCGCATGGGTTTTCGACGCGGATTGGCGGGGTGAGTTCGGGGCCGTTTGAGTCGCTGAATTTTGCGATGCATCCGGTGGGGCCGCTGCCGGACGGGAGCCGCGCGACGGTGGTGGATTCACGTGAGAATGTGATGGAGAACTATCGGAGGCTCCAGGAGGCGGTGGGCGGGGTGGGAAGGGAACCAACGTGGTCTGAGCAGGTGCATGGGAAGGATGTGTGCATTGCGCCGGGGAAGCCGGGCGAGAAGCCGAAGGTGGATGCGATTGTGACGCGGAATGGGGAACTGATGGCGACGATTCGGGTGGCCGACTGCATGCCGGTGCTGCTGAGTGATATGGAGGGGCGTGTGGTGGCGGCGGTGCATGCAGGATGGCGTGGGGCGGTGCTGGGGGTGATTGGGTCTGCGATGGAAGCGATGGGGGTGGAAGCGGGAAGCGTGGCGGCGGCGGTTGGGCCTTGCATTGGGGTGGAGGCGTTTGAGGTGGGGGAGGAAGTGGCGGCGGAATTTGAGAAGGCGGGGTTAGGGGGGGCGGTGGTGCGGCGTGAGGGGTGGGAGAAGCCGCATGTGGACCTGGCGCTGAGCGCGGTGATCCAGATGCAAAGGCTTGGTATCGCATCAGATAAGATTGATGTGGCGGGGGTGTGCACGGTGAAGGACGGATCGTTTTTCAGCCATCGGCGGGATAAGGGATTGACGGGGCGGATGGTGGCGATGATCGGGGTTCGGTAAGGGTTAGCATAGGGGAATCCCTGATACTGTTGCAGTCTGCAAGAATATTTGGGTGATGTTGAAGATTTTGCTTGATTTGGAAACGCGAGGGGATAATGTAAGGGTGTGGACCGAGTGATCAACAAAGAGATCACAAAACGGTTCACCTAACATAGCTCTCTCTTCCCACCAGCACCGTTGCGTTACTGCACGGTGCTGTTTTTTTATGGGTGTGTTTTGTAGCAGAAGGGCGAACTGGGATGACGTGGGGGGCGTAGGTATGGGGTGGGTGGGAATTCAGGGTTGTTTTTTATTGGGGTTTTTCTTGAGTGAATCATCCGGGATGGAAGTTGCGAAGATGCGCTGCGGGCGGTGCGGGTATCCGCTGGTGGGGATGGCGCGCGAAGGGAAGTGTCCGGAGTGCGGAGAGGTGTCGGCGAATGCCGTGGAGGTGGCAGGGTTTGTTGCAGAGCAGGGGAGAATGAAGCGGGTGGGGGTTGGGGTGTGGATGGTGGTGGTGGCGTTTGTGATGGAGATGGTTTGGGCGGTGGTGTTTGTGGGGATACTGGTTTGGGAGAATTTTTTATTCACGGCGCAGCGGGGGACGCCATGGGTGCCTTGGGAGGAAAGTGTTTTGCTGGTGAATGCGGCGGTGTTGGTGTTGGTGCCTTCTATGACACTGGCCGGGGGGTATTTGATTTTGTGCGGAGCAAGGCGCGGGGATATGGGGGGGCGGGGTGCTTGGAGGCGGGTGGTGTTGATGGTGCTTTTGGTGGTTTATTTTGTGAGCACGGCGAGCGCGTGGGGGGCGCTGGTGTTGCCTACCAGCCATGTGCCTTATGAACTGGGCTACATGTTGAGCGCAGTGATTCGCATGCCAGTGGTGATGGTGTTGATCATGGGATTGGGGATGGGATTGATGTTGAGCGCGGTGGGGGAAGTACAAGCGCGACTGAATATTCGACCGCGGGTGTGGGCGAGACGTGGGGCGTATGTGGCGCTGGGAGTGGTTGTGATGCTGGCTTTGGGGGCGCATGGGTTTGAGTGGTATGTGAAGGGATTGTCGCAATCTTCCATTCATCCAATGGGCGTGAGTTTTGGCGGACCCGGACCGCCGGCGATTGCCCCTGGATGGTCTTTCTGGGGTAAACAAGTGAACGGGCCTGGGTACGGATCGCGCATGCCGATTTTTTCAGAAGCCGTGGAAGTCAGGTGCGCCAATATTCGGGCTGTTTGTATGAGTGATTGCGGAGCGCATGGATTGTTGCGCTGGGTGAATGTGGGGACATGGTGGGGAATCAGGTTGTTCGCGGAAACGAATGTTTACTGGTCGGATGCGCGTTACCCTCAGACCGCGTGGATGTTATCGGTGGGACTGGTGAAAGTGGGGGTGGGAATGCGGACGAATCATTTTATCGCCGGCGGGATGCCGGGTTTTGTGTTGTGGCCGGAGTTGGTGTGGGGAGTGTTGGGGCTGTTGGCTTCGGGGTATTTATGGGTGTATGT
>CAZGOM010000205.1:7639-9479 GCA_964527265.1 uncultured Phycisphaeraceae bacterium
AAGCGGGGGAGGTAATCGGCGGCGGACTGGGCCTGGGCGTTGTAGACGGTGTTGCGGCAGCCGACGTCAGGGATGACGGGGTGTTCCTGGCCCACACGGTCGCGGAGGCTGAGCTTGTGGGCCTCGCAGGGGCGGCCGCAGTCGTGGAAGTCTTTGCCCTTGGAGAGCGTGGCGGCGAAGACGCAATGCTCCGTATGGAACATGGGCATGTGCTGGTGAACGACAGCTTCGTAAACACCGGCATCGGTGCGATTGATCATGGCGGCGAGCTGGCGGAAATTCAGGTCGTAGCTGGGGACCATGCGGAGGACGCCCATGGCGCGGAGTATGCCGGCGGTGAGCTCGTTGGCGATGTTGAGGGAGTAATCAGCGATGAGGGGGAGGACGGGGGCTTGTTCCTTAAAGAAGCTGATGGCGGCGAGGTTGCGCGCGAGGACCATGTCGGGCTGGCAATCTTTGATCTGCTTGAGGAGGCCTTCTTCGTGCGGCTTGATGATGCGGATGGTGGAGAGGGCGAGGGTGACACCGGCTTCGCGGGCTTTCTGGACGGCGGTTTTGTACTGGCGGATGTCTTCAAAGTCGGCGTAGAGGGTGGCGGGGCGTTCCAGATGAGCGGGGACGTTTGTGCCGCGCCAAGCGAGGGCGGCGTCGAGCTGGTCGAGGTTGCGGACCATGACGTGCATGTGGGGTACGTCAGTATGCGCAATGGGGAGGACGCCGGTCTGGAGCGGGGAATTCACCTTGAGGCCGCCGGTGGTTTTGACTTCCTCGCGGAGGGCGGGGAGGGGGTTGGGGTTAACGATGGGATGAATGGCGCGGGTCTGACATTTGAGGGCCAGAGCGGCGGCGGCCTGACGGCGGAGCTCATTTAAAACGCTCTTGGGCACCATGGCTTTGGAGGTGCCTGCGGGGAGGTTGTCATCGCCCAGGAGGGTGAGGGTGGCGAGTTCAAAGGGGGTGTCGCCGAGGCGAGAGAGCTGCTCGAAGGCGACGGTGGGGTTGATGGGCTGGTTGCGGGCTTCTTGTGCGGGGGCTTCGGAGGCGGCGTGAGATTTTGCGCCGAGGGAATCTTCGAGGGTGAGGGAGATGGGCTGGCCGACCTTGGCGACAAGCGTGGCGTTGACGGGGGCCTTGCGGTAGACCTGATCGCGGGCGAAGGATTGCTCAAGGCGGATGCGGGATTCGGGATCGTCGGTTTTCCAGACGATGGTGCCGACGGGGAGCTGATCGGGGCGGACGGTGGATTCGCGGCCGAGGTCGATTTCAACGAGGGTGCGGCCGGGCTGCTGGCCGGGCAGGGGGCGATGGCTGTGGACGAAGACGCTGTAGATGCGGCCGCCGGGTTCGTTGTCGCCGGGGCGGGAGAGGTCGAAGACGACGCCGTCGCCGGGTTTGAGAAGGGAGTCCCGAGTCGAAGAAGATTGGTCCCGAGTTCCGGGTCCCGAGTCCCGAGTCGAAGAAGTAGAAGTAGAAGTAGAAGAGGGGGAGTTGTTGGCGAGGGCGAGGTTTTGGGGGTCGAGTGCGACGACGATGCCGCGGGGGGAGGAACCGGTGACGATGCCGGCTTTGACGCCGCGGGATTTGGGGAAGCGTGCGGGGACGAGGCGCTGGTGGTTGACGCCATCGAGGAAGCCGGGGGTGAAGCCGCGGGAGAAGGATTGCTGGAGGTCGAGTTCCTGGCGGCCGGAGGGTTTGTAGGCCTGGCCGTGGGCAGCGGCGTCGAGGGCGGCGCGGTAGGTCTGGGTGGCGGCGGCGACGTAGTCGGGGGCTTTCAGGCGGCCTTCGATTTTGAGGGAGACGACGCCGATGTCGATGAGGTCTTTGACGAGGGCGTGGCCGG
>CAZGOM010000206.1:0-9418 GCA_964527265.1 uncultured Phycisphaeraceae bacterium
ATGAATTCTCTGAAATCATCGGCGCCATCGAAGAAACCTTCATCAAGGAACGCGACATCATCACCAACCCCTCCGCCGGCGGCGAAATCTCCGGCAAGGGCGCAAAGACTTCCAAGTCCAAGAAAGCCAAGTCCACTGTCGATGATGCCGTGCTCTTTCTGGCCCGCTTTAAGGGCGGTGCTGTCGCTTCCTTTGAAGCCACCCGTCTCTCCACTGGCGACCAGAACCGGAACCGCATCGAAATCCACGGCGAAAAGGGCGCCCTCCGCTTCAACTTCGAACGCATGAACGAGCTCGAATGGTTCGACGCCACCGGCGAAGCCAAAACCCAGGGATGGACCACCATCAACGTCACCTCCGGCGGCGCCGGCCATCCCTACGCCGCCAACTGGTGGCCCGATGCCCACATCATCGGCTACGAGCACGGCTTTATTAACCAGGCCGCCGACATCGTCAACGTCATCGCTGGCCAGAAGCCCGTCGTCCCTCTCCCGGACTTCGCCGACGCCTACGAAACCCAAAAGGTCCTTCACGCCGCCATCGAATCCGCCCGTCACCGGACCCCCATCAAGCTCTCGGAAATCAAGTAAAACCTGTTTCGGGTGGCTCGGCTCGCCCCCAATGCGGGCTGTGTCTTCCTCCAGCCAACAAAATCCCCCTAAACATGCTCGCACCCCATGCGAGCATGTTTTTTTCGTAAATTACCCATCATCAATTTCAAATGACAAATCCCAGGAGCCCTCATGCTCACCGTCTTCTGTGCTCCCGCACGTTACACCCAAGGCAAAGACGCCACCGCTTCACTGGGCAAGGAAATCTCCGGCCTTGGCCTCTGCGGCCCCGCGCTCCTCGTCGCAGGTAAATCCGCCGCTAAAGAACTCTCTAAAATCTGGAAAGCCACCCTCTCGCAGGCCCACATCGCCTACAAACTCCACCCCTTTGAAGGCGAGTGCTCCCTCTCCAACATTCAGGCCACCGCCGCAGCCGCCAAATCCATAAATGCCAGACTCATCATCGTCGCCGGGGGCGGCAAAGCCATCGACACCGCCCGCGCCGCCGCCGCGGACCTTGATCTCCCCATCGTCGTCTGCCCCACCGTCGTCGCCACCGATGCTCCCACCTCCGCGCTCTCTGTCATTTACTCCGATGAAGGCGTCTTTCAAACCTGCCGCTTTTACAAGCGAAACCCAGACCTCGTCCTCGTCGACACACAGGTCATCGCCAACGCCCCGGTCCGCCTCTTCATCTCCGGCATCGGCGATGCCCTCTCCACATGGTTTGAAGCCAAGGCCTGCGCCACCTCCGGCAAACCCCACTCGCGCGGCGGCACCTCCTCCCTCGCCGCCCTCACGCTCGCCAAGCTCTGTTACGACACCATCCTCGCCGATGGCGTCGCCGCTTGCGCTGCCGTCCGTGCACGCACAGTCACCCCCCAGCTTGAACGCGTCGCCGAGGCAAACACACTCCTGTCCGGCCTCGGCTTTGAGTCCTCCGGCCTGGCAGCCGCTCATTCCATACACAACGGCCTCACCGCCGCGCATGAAACCCACGCCTTCTATCACGGCGAAAAAGTCGCCTTCGGCGTCCTCGCCCAGTTGCACCTCGAAAAGCAACCCTCCCACATCATCACCGAGGTCTTCAACTTCTGCGTTTCCATCGGCCTCCCCACCCATCTGGCTCAAATCGGCATCAAAAAACCCACCCCCGCACTCCTGGCCAAGATCGCCTCCCGCGCAACCGCCCCCACCGAAACCATTCACAACCAACCCTTCGCCGTCACTCCCGAGATGGTCACCCAAGCCATCCTCGCCGCCGACACCCTGGGCAAATCCCTCAGCCGCTGATCCACTTGTTGACACCATTGTCAACACGCCGGCTGACTTTGCTCTCTTCTTCCGTTTGTTCGCTCCGGATTCACCCACACCCATCCCCGCACGTCATTTCGTGCGGGTCCGGCCTTCCTTGCCCTCCTACGATCAAACGTAGAAGCCCAAGGAGGCACACCATGACCACTTCATACCACAGCAACAATCTCCGCCGCGCGCTTATGTCCCGCCCGGCCGTCCTCGCTTTAATCGCCCTCACCCTCATCCCCAGTTCCGCCCCATCCTTCCTTTCCATCGCGCAGGCCCAGGACACGCCCCCCGCCGCTCCGGCTGAAGAACAGCCCGAAACCCTCACCCGCGGTCCCGTCCATGAAGCCTTCGCCACCCCCGTTCCCGCAGGTGATCAGGAAGCCACTCTGGCTCCCAGCGCCCCGCCCGCCAACATCCAGGAAGACCCGCCCGCCCAGCGCCCCGCCGGCGACAACGTCCTCTGGGTCCCCGGCTACTGGTCCTGGGACGCTGACCGCAAAAACTACATCTGGGTCTCCGCATGCTGGCGCTCCACCGTCCCCGGCATGGAGTGGGTCCCGGGCTACTGGCGTCCCACAGATCGCGGCTATGAATGGGTCCCAGGCTTCTGGAGCAAATCCGCCACCAGCGAAATCCAATACCTCCCCGCCCCTCCGGCCGTCCAGATCGAAGCCGTCACGGCGGCTCCCTCACCCGATGTCATCTGGGTTCCACCCTGCTACTACTGGGTCGGCAACCAATACGTCCTGCGCAACGGCTACTGGCTCAATGCCCAGCCCGGGTGGGTCTGGTGCCCTTCCTACTACGCCCGCACCCCGCGCGGTTATGTCTTCGTCGCCGGACACTGGGACTACGAATTTGAACGCCGCGGCGTCCTCTTCGCCCCCGTTTACATCTCCCCCGTCATCTATTCCCGCCCTCACTACCGCTACTCCCCCTCCGTCGTCATCGAACTGCGCGGCTTAACCGTCAACCTCTTCGCCTGCCCCCGCTACTCCCACTTCTACTTCGGCGACTACTACGACGACGTCTACATCAACGTCGGCATCTACCCCTGGTTCGAATGCGACCGCCGCCACCTCTGGTATGACCCCTGCTACCGCTATGACCGCTGGCGCTACGGCCGCGCCGACTTCCGCCGCTGGGACAACGACTGCCGCCGCGGCTATGACGACCGCCGCCGCGACGTCAACATGCGGCCCGCGCGCACCTATCGGGAAATGGAAACCCGTATCGCCCGCGCTCCTGAACCCCAACGCCAGAACATGCGCATCGCGGCTCCTCTGGATCGTGCCGCGCAGGATCGCAACAACAACATTCGTTTCCAGCAAGTCAGCGCCGATGAACGCCGCCAGGTGAGCGACCGTGACGCCCAGTTCGACAAATTCCGCCAGGACCGCGGCCGCTGGGAATCTGAGCGCCGTCCTTCTGATTCAAGCCCGCGTAAGCCCGACGCCGGCTCTCCCTCACGCGATAACAATTCACGTGACAACAACCCGCGGAGCAATCCCGGCCCCGACCGCGTAAAAACGACAGGCTCCCCCGTCGCCAGCGCTCCCGCACGCCCCGGCAATCCCAATCCCGGTTCCCCCGGCTCAACTCAAACGCCGCCGCCAAACCCCGGCCGCACAAATGATGGACGGCCCAACTCCGACCGCTCCGGCAGTCGCAACGATAACCGCAACGACAACCGCCCTTCTCAATCAAACCCCAGCCGCCCTGCTTCCCCCCCTCCTTCCAAAGGCCCGGGCAACCCTAACTCCGGTTCCGGGGGTTCCAACTCCGGCAGCCAAGGCTCAGGAAGCGCCCCCGCGCCTTCAAACCCGCCCCCCGCCAGAGCCCCAGGCGGCTCCGGCCAAAGCTCCGCTCAATCCCCGGATCGCGGCTCCTCAAACCAGGACAACAAAAATTCATCGCAGCAAAATCAGGACCGCCGCGAAGGCTCCTCCGGCCGCGATAATTCCTCCGGCCGTGACTCCTCCAATCGTGACAACAGCCGTGACAATTCATCCGGCCGCGACCGCGGCGGCTCTTCCAATAACCGCAGTTCCGTCTCTCCCCGTCCCGACCGAGTTGGTCAGCCCAGCCCCACCACCCCTGCGGCCCCCGTCCGCCCTGCCAACCCGACGCCCAACCAGCCTCCGGCCAAAGCGCCTGAGCGCCCCGCGCCTGCCGCTCCCGGCGCCTCCAGTGCCCCAAGCCGCGGCTCTGACGCCAAGGCCGCGGCCAGCACTCCCGCACCTGCTCCTGCCAAGCCGGCTCAGGCCCCAGGCGGTTCAGGTCAAAGCTCCGCCCAGGCACCCGAGCGCACGCCTTCCTCAGACAAACCTGATCGCCCAGCCGCCCCGGCTAAATCGCCAGACCGTCCCGCCCCCAGCGCTCCGGCCAACACTCCGACTCCAACCCCGGCACCTGCCCCCGCCAAGCCCACTCCTGCTCAAGCCCCAGGCGGTTCAGGCCAAAGCTCCGCCCAGGCCCCAAACCGGCCACCCGTAAACCAGGACAGTAAAAACACTCCTCAACCATCTCAGGACCGTCGCGAAAGCTCAACCAATCGAGACAACGCCTCCGGACGCTCTGACGGTGGAAACCGTGCAGACCGCCCAGATCGTGTAGATCGTGCAGATCGTCCAGATCGCCGCTGATTCCACCCCCGCCATTCTCACAAGTACATTCTCAAACCAGTGCCCCGGCGTTCCCACGCCGGGTCATTCTGCCAACGCCACAACATCCCTCGGGTGAAAACATGCCACCAGTTCCTCCCCCTCCGCCGCCCCTCGCAGCCGCGGGTTGAGTTCCAGGCTCTTGAGCATCACACCCTGCCCGGCATCCAGCGTATGCTGCGCCACTTCACCCAGGTAAACGCTTTCCACCCGCTTCACCGGAATCTGGTTCCATTCCGCCCGTGCGTATTGCTGGCTCCTGGTCATCACGCTCACCGCTTCAGGCCGCACGGACAGCGTCACCTTGTCGTCCTTCTTCACGCTCGGCGGCACCGTCTCCGCACGCACGATCCCCGCATGTGTCGTAAACACGCCCTGTCCGTCCTGTGGGTGCGCGGCAGTCGCCCCGATGAAGTTCGTCTCCCCCAGAAAATCCGCCACAAACCGGCTGATTGGCCGGTCATACAGCGTCCGCGGCTCACCCGTCTGGATCAGCCGCCCATCCAGCAGCACAGCCATCCCATCCGCCATCGACAGCGCTTCCTTCTGGTCATGCGTCACATACACCGCCGTGATCTTCGCCGCCTTGCAGATCTCCCGGATCTGCGCCCGCATCTCCAGCCTCAGCTTCGCATCCAGGTTCGAAAGCGGCTCATCCAGAAGCAGCACGCTCGGCTCAATCACCATCGCCCGCGCCAGTGCCACACGCTGCTGCTGCCCACCCGATAGTTCATTGGGCTTATGCGTCGCCCGGTGGCTCATGCGCACCTGCTCAAGCGCCTCACCCACCTTCTTCTTGATCACATCCTTGGAAAGCCCCCGCACCTCCAGCCCAAACGCCACATTCTGCGCCACCGTCATGTGCGGCCAAAGCGCATAGCTCTGAAACACCATCCCGCAGTTGCGCTTCTCGGGCGCAAGATACGTCACATCCTTGTCCCCAAACCGGATCTCCCCCGCCGTCGGCTCCGTAAACCCCGCGATCATCCGCAGCAGCGTCGTCTTTCCGCAACCCGAAGGGCCCAGGAGAAAGAACAGCGACCCCTCTGGAATCACCAGATCGATCTTGTCCACGGCAACAGTCTTGCCAAAGCGTTTTTCCAACCTTGAAATCGTGATCGGCACCATGACGCAAAAGCTTACTTGAATCTTCAAAAATCAACCAATCGACATCCGCACTCCAGGATTAGAGTCGACCGATGCGCACATGCCACCGCTTTCTCCAAATGCGCGGCCAACCCTCCAACTGTCAACACTCTCGCACAGCCACACATCCCCTCAACCGCCTTATCAATACGTACAATATTGATCCCTCCGCGTCCGAGGCCCCATTTGTTTTTCTACCAAGGATGCACGTTTGAATCACTCTCCCCACGACCAGGAATCAAACCAATCCGCCCCATTGCTTCTGGGTGGCTCACGCGATCTGACCCTCCTGGGCTTCGCCCTCGTGCTCGTCGTCCTTGTCTCCGGCGCTGTCCTTGGCTGCATCAATGCCGCACGCCTCGCTCACTTCCGCGATCAGGTCGTCCTCACTCACACCACCATCACCAACCTCGAAACCCTTCTCTCCACCCTCAAAGACGCTGAAACCGGTCAGCGCGGCTATCTCCTCACCCACGACAAGCAATACCTCGTCCCCTATCAAAAGGCTCTCAGCCGCGTCCAGGCTCAGTCCGAGGCCCTCAAATCCTCCCTCGCCGTCAATACCCAGCAAACCACACGCTTCCTCGCACTTCAGCACACCATCAACAAGAAAATGGTGGAATTAAAGGGCACCATCGATCTGGCCGACAGTGGAAACGTCGACACCGCCGTCGCCCGCGTCCGTCAGAATGTCGGCAAGAGCCTCATGGACGATATCCGCAGTCAGATCGACGAGATGGAAATCAGCGAGCGCCAAATTCTCGACGGTCAAAACCAAAACGTCCGCTCCGCTTACCGCACCACACTGCTTTCCATCATCGGCCCCGCTGTCATCGCTGCCGCGCTTGTCGTCATCACCTTCATCCTCATTCAACGCGCAAACGCCCAGCGCCGCCGCGCTTCCGAAGCCATCTTTGAACAAAAAGAACGCCTCCGCACGACCCTCGCCAGCATCGGCGATGGCGTCATCATCACAGACCCGCACGGCAATGTCACCAACTTGAACGCCGTCGCCGTCTCCCTCACCGGCTGGTCCAATGCCGACGCCGCCGGCATCCCCCTCACCACCGTCTTTAACATCGTCAACGAAACTTCCCGTAAAACCGTTGAAAACCCCGTCATCCGCGCACTCCGTGAAGGCACCATCGTCGGTCTCGCCAACCACACCATCCTCATCGCCAAAGACGGCGTCGAACGCCACATCGACGACAGCGCCTCCCCCATCCGCCGCGAAAACGGCCAGATCATCGGCTGCGTCCTCATCTTTCGCGACATCGGCGACCAGCGCCGCGCTGAAAACATGCTCAAGCAAACCGCCGAAGACCTCCGCCGCCTCACCGCAGAACTCTCCGAGGCCGGCCGCCGCAAAGATGAATTCATCGCCATGCTCGCCCATGAACTCCGAAACCCTCTTGCCCCCATCCGCAACGGCTTGCAAATCATGCGCCTCTCCAGCGACACCTCCTCCATCGAGAAGGCCCGCGCCATGATGGAGCGCCAGCTTGGCCACATGGTTCGCCTTGTCGACGACCTTCTGGACATCAGCCGCATCAGCCGCGGCAAACTTCAACTCCGCAAGGAGCCCATCGATCTTTCCATCGTCTTAAGCAATGCCGTGGAAACCAGCCGCCCCATCATCGAACACGGCGGCCACAAGCTCACCATCCAGCTCCTCCCCACACCCATCCTGGTCGACGCAGACGTCACCCGCCTCGGCCAGGTCTTCGCCAATCTCTTAAATAATGCCGCCAAATACAGCGACAAGGGCGGTCATATCCAGGTCTCCGCATCCGTTGAAGGCCCCGAAGTCCTCATCAGCGTTAAAGACTCCGGCATCGGCATCCCTTCAGACATGCTCCCCATTATTTTTGAGATGTTCACCCAGGTCGACCGCTCCCTTGAGCGTTCCCAGGGCGGCCTGGGCATCGGCCTTTCCCTTGTTAAACGGCTCGTTGAGATGCACGGCGGTCGCGTCCAGGCCAAAAGCGAAGGTCATGGCCACGGCAGTGAATTCCTTGTCCGCCTCCCCACCCTCACCTCTGCGGCCTCAGGAGCCGATACCCAGATGACAAGCACTCCCCAGCCGCTTACAAATACACAGCGCCGCATCCTCGTCGCCGACGACAATCAGGACGCCGCCGATACCATGGCCATGATCCTCAAGATCATGGGTAACGAGGTCCGCACCACCAACGACGGCCTCCAGGCCGTGCAGACCGCCGCGGAATTCCAGCCCTCCGTCATCCTCCTGGACATCGGCATGCCCGAGCTCAACGGCTATGAAGCCTGTCAGCGCATCCGCCAGGAACCATGGGGCAAAAAAGCCATCTTGATCGCCCTCACCGGCTGGGGACAGGATGAAGACAAACGCCGCTCCATGGAAGCCGGCTTCGACCGTCACCTGGTCAAACCCGTCGACCCCCTCGTGCTCGAAAAACTCCTCGCCGACCTGCCGCCGGAGTAAACCCGCCGCCAGCGCCACAAGTCACGCGTTTTCACTCAGGGGGGGTAGCGCAAACCAGGGATCAGCACGTCTGCGTGCGACATCCCCGGTAAACAACGAATGAAAACTCGTACTCGCGCCCACTTCCATGCCGCTACATCTGTAAAAATCCCTGCTACTCCAGTGTCGGCAAAGGAAGAATGATCACCACAGATGCAGTCTCCTCATAACGACTAATCCCACCCCGCAGGTCACCCAAAAAAGCCGAAAACCCTACAACCTGTCCCCCTTTGTCTCCTCCGATCACCCTTCGCACACGGCAATACCCCACACTATTCGTCTTCGCCGGCTCACTATCGGTTAAACCTCGATATCCGTAAACTGTCGCCCCAGGCACAACAATGCCCTGAGGATCACGCACGATTACATCGACAAATTCACCACTCCACGCATTCGACTCCTTCTTGGGAAACGGCTCCTCCAGCACAACCACTACCGTAGCCTCTTTCGATTTCTCGTATGCAACACTTCCCGACCCTATGTTGGCCTTATCTGCACGAATAATACGGGCTTGAGTTTCTCCTATTTTAGAATGGATAAAGCACGTTCCATCCTTCCCCGTCACGGCCACATCCCCTTCGACAAACCAGGAGCGTCCACGCCCCACCTGTGCGCCCTCAACTGGTCTCCCGGCCGTATCCACCACCATGACTTGCAAATCGCCCTTTGCTGCCAACTCTGGTTTGCCCGTCTCACCCACCGCTGCTCCCTCACCCGCCCCACGCGTCTCCGCCGCAAACCCCGCCGCCAGCACGATCTGCACTGGTTTCCCCACCTCGGCCTTCACCTGCCCTTGCCCCACCCCCTCTTTCCCCGCGTGAATCCACTCCACAACCTCCTCTCCTATCGCCTTCACAATGCATTGCCCCCGCGCATCGGACGTCACCACCTGCGTATTTCCCTTGGCCGACATCCCATGCACCTGCGCCCCCTCCACCGCCTCCCCCTTATCGTCAAACACTGTCACTGCGATCTCCTGCGGCAGCACGGCTTTCTCGGTCACATCGCGGGTCGCCCCAGGCGCCACCCCCTTTGGCGCTTCCTTGGTCTCGTTCGCCTCGTCCCATCCCTTCAAGCCCCCCTTCATCACCATATTGATCGACACACCTAAGAACACCAGCAATCCCAGCCCCATCAAACTCACATTGCGAGTAAACCGGTCCATATCCCATCCTTTTATACCCTGGCCCGCTCAGGGCCAAGCCCTCCATTCTACCCCGCCAATTCCAAAATGCCGTTCCAACCCTCGG
>CAZGOM010000207.1:0-9412 GCA_964527265.1 uncultured Phycisphaeraceae bacterium
GCTTTCATGCTGCCGGGGTGGGCCTGATTTTTGCCGACGATATTGAAGGCGGTGCCGTGGTCGACACTGGTGCGGATGATGGGCAGGCCGAGGGTGACATTCACTGCATCTTCCCAACCCAGCAGCTTGACGGGAATGAGGCCTTGATCGTGGTACATGGCGACGACCAGGTCGTACTTGCCGTGAACAGCGTCGATGAAGATGGTGTCGCCGGGGAACGGGCCTTTGACGTCGATGCCGTTGGCCTGGGCCACTTGAATGGCGGGTGTGATGATGCGGGCTTCCTCATCGCCGAACTGGCCGTTTTCGGAGGCGTGGGGGTTTAAGCCGCACACGGCGATTTTGGGCTTGGCGATGCCGAGCTTCAAGCAAGCTTGATTGCCCATGTCGATAGGGTCGTAGACTGCGCCGATGGTGAGGAAATTCTTCACATCCATGAGCGGGATGTGGACGGTGGCGAGGATGACGTTGAGCTTGGGCGCGACAAACATCATGGCGACGCGCTTACTCTTGGTGCGGTGCTGGAGAAACTCGGTGTGGCCGGGGAACTTGCACCCGGTCATAACCCAGGACTCCTTGCAGATGGGGCCGGTGACGATGGCGTCGATGCGGCCGGGTTCGCCGACGGGCTTCATGGCGGCGGCAACGGCGTCGTCAAGGAAATTCAAACTGGCCTGCCCCCCCTGCCGCGAGGGCTTGGGATGAGGCTGGGAGAGGACGGAATATTCGTCGTAATCAAGGACGACGATGTCGTGAACCAGGTCGTGTTCCAGGCGGGTGGAATCATGCTGTACGCGCCACCAGAAGGGGTTGATCTCGGCGATGTCGGCGGCATAGCTGATCTGCTCGTTCATGCCGTAGATGACGTAGCGCGCGAGCTTGGCGATCTCCGGATCGGCCAGCGCCTTGACGATGACCTCAGGGCCGATGCCTGCGGGCTCGCCCATGGTGATGCCGATGATCGGCTTTCTGGCGGGTACTACGGGGGGGTTGGATTCCACGCGGGCATTTTAGCGCGGGTTTTCAGGTTGTGACACAGCCTTGGACTTTGGGCTCAAAACGAAGGGTGATTTTTCCGGCTTTAAGAACGTCTGTTCCTTCAAACGCCAGACGCAGAAAACCATCGGGCGCAGGCTTGACGACAAGGGTGTCACGAATAGCGGGCTTGGGTCGCTCAACCACGACCCGATCAACGCCGGGAATATCCACGGTGATGTGAAGACGTGAGCCATCTGGCGCGGCAAAAACCACCGGGCCCAAGGCTGAGCGAATCTGGAATTCCCCCGTCGGCGGCTCGTTGGCGGGCGGCGTGGTCCAGGTTTCGTCTGCAATCGTGAGCTTGCCGGAGGCGGTCCAAGGGAAAACACCCAACAGGAGCATGATGCGGGAGGAAACCGGCTGCGTGCTTTTGTCGATCAATGTGCGGTAGCTGACGACCAGTTCACGCGCCTGATAAGTGATGGTGGTTTCAAGCTGGCGGCTGTGCAGGAGGGTGACATCCTTGCTCTTGACGTCAGGGGTGTCCCACTTGGTGAAATGCCGCCCGCGAAGCACGGATTTGCCGTCGGCCACGCGGCATTTATCCAACTCCGTCGCCAACTTCCAATCCATGCGGAGGGCATCGGTGCCGAAGTTGCGGTAAGTCGGGTCATCGGTGAGTTCCGGCCCAAGAGCCAGAAGCTTCACATTGCCGCAATCGGCCTCCACCCAGGAGCTGTAGCCGGAGAAGACGCTCATTCCCGCGTCAATACCGGGCTCATGCACGAAAACCGCGCTGATGTCCGGCACGGCATGAACGCCCTGCGTCGGCTTGAACGCAGGCGCGGACCGCAATTCATGAACCCCCACCAGATGCATGCAGAGCAGCCCCAGCACAGGATCATGGAAGCGCCCCCACGTCCGGATCGGCGTCCTGCGGTCCATGTGCTCAAACCAATAGTCGTACGTCGCATTGGCCAGCGGCATGAAGCGCTCATCTCCCAGCGCCAGGGCAATGGGCCAGTGCCATGCCGCGCAGCTTCCCTGCGAAATCTTGTAGAGCCCTTCAAAAGGCGTGGTGATCGCATCCCCGCGGCTTGTCGTGGAAATCAGTTCATAATCCATCATCCGGCGAGCAAAATCGTCCGGCTCAGTCATGCCCAGTTCCCGTCCCACATGCATCGCCATGCACGCCGAAAGCAACTGGTACACCTGCGCCGGCCGCCGCCCCCAGATCCACCCCGCCACGTGATAAGGCTGCGCCCCGCAGGGGTATTGCAGCGCGATCACCCCTTTAGTCCGGCTCACGGCCAGATCCAGATAATCCTGCCGCCCTGTCAGCTTGTGCAGCCAAAGCGCCGCCACCGCCTCCAGCGACCGCGGATTGGGGTACTCCAGCACCGGCGGCCGCAGCCGCATGCCCGTATCAAAAAGCTTTGTGAACTGCGGCACCAGCTTCGCGATCCGCTGAGCCTCCGCACCGCCTGCTTTGAATTTCCCCAGCGCATACGCCATGGGCATAAGCGCGAAATAAGTCGAGTTGGAATCGCCAGGCCTCCCCACCGCGCCGTCTTCCAAAAAGATCGACGTGGCGCCTTCCATCGCAGTAAACGCCGATTCCCTCAGCTTCGCGTCCTGATAAAAAGGCCCCTTGGGGTCAGACCACTCTGCCGCCGCCACCGCGGCAAACTCCAACTCGCCACGCACAAACTGGAAAAAATCCGCCCCGTTGCGGTCGGGATTGACCATCCTCCCGCCGGGATAGACCTCATTGGCGCAAAACCCCACCAATTCACGACGCATCTGATCAATGCTTAGCCTTCCCATCACCACTCCCATTCCTAATGATTATGTTCCCCCGGGATAAAACTTCAGCGTCAGTGCCCCCTGTTTAAGCACATCCGCTCCCTCAAACGATAACCGCAAAAAACCATCGTTGGCGGGTTTGACCACCTGGCCATCTCGTCCCCGCGCGGGCGGACGTTCCACCAGCACTCTATCCGCACCGGGAATGCGCGCCTGGATCACCACCCGCGATCCATCGGGCGCGCTGAATTCCACCTCTCCCATTGATGCCTGAATCAGGTATTCCCCGGATGCCGCGGCCGCCGGGGTTTGCCATGTCTGATCGCCGATTTTCAGCGTTCCCCCCGCCTCCTTGGGAAATACGCCGATGAGCAGGAGAATGCGCGACGTCACCTTTTCCACGCTCTTGTCCGTGCGCGTCGAGTAGCTGAGCACCAGTTCCCGATCCCGGTAGGTCATCACCGTTTCAAGCTCTCGGGCGTGAAGGCGGGTCAGGTCGGTGCATTTGACGTTCTCAGAGTCCCACTTGGTGAAGCCGCGCCCTTTGAGCATGGCTTTGCCGCCCGCCGACTGGCAGGCGTCCTGCTCGCTGGCGACTTGCCAGTCCAACCGCACCGCATCGGTGCCAAAATTCCTGTATGTGGGCGAATCGGTCACTTCCGGCCCCAGGGCGAGCACCCGCACATCCCCGCACTCGGCCTCCACCCATGCGCTGTACCCGGTGAGCACGGTCATGGCCACATCCACTTTGGGCTCATGGATAAACACGGTGCTGATGTCCTTGAGCTCGTGTACGCCCTGCGTGGGCACAAACTCGTCCGCGCCGGCGGGCATCTCCTTGACGCCCAGCATGTGCATGCACATAAGCCCCATCGCCGGATCGGAGTATCGGCCCATGAACCGGCGCGAATACTTTTTATCCAGCACCGCCAGCCAGCGGTCGAAAGTTACGCCCGCCATAGGCAGGTATTTCGCATCACCGCTGGCCAGCGCCAGCGGCCACTGCCAGGGGAGGCAAAGCCCCTGCGCCACCTTGTAAAGCCCTTCGAAGGGTGTGGTCATGGTGTCGCCGCGCCAGGTCATGGAGAGGAGTTGATAATCCAGCAACCGGCGAACGAATCCCTCAACTTCGGGCATGCCCAGGGCGCGCCCGACATAGAGCATCTTGGCGGCAGTGAATATCTGGTAGACCTGGGCGGGCCGGCGGCCCCATATCCAACCGCCGATGTGGTAAGGCTGTGCGCCGCAGGGGTACTGCGACTTGAGCAGCAGTTCCATGCGATGTTTACACAGAGCCTGATAATCCGCGCGCCCTGTGAGCTGATAAAGCCCAAGGGCCGAGGCAGCCTCCAGCGCCCGGGCGTTGTGATACTCCATCACCGGGGGACGTTTGATAAGTGCGGTGTCAAACAGTTTTTCGCACGCCCGGGTAATGCGGTCGATCCGGCCTCCGTCGGCGCCCCCCTGCTTGAGTTTCACCAGGCCCAGGGTGATGGGCACCATGGCGAAAAACGGCGCGTTGCCATCGGCCATGGTGCCGACCAGCCCCTCATCGGTGAAGCTTGCCGCGCACCCTTCCATGGCGGTAAACGCGGACTCCTTAAGCGCCTCGTCCTTGTAAAAAGCCCCTGCCGAATCCGCCCATTCCGCCGCGGCCACGGCCGACCAATCCGCCTCGCCGCGCGTGAAACCGAAAAAGTCATTTCCGTTGCGCTCGGGGACCGCCACTTGCCCGCCGGGGTAAATCTCCCGTGCGGTATGGGCTACAAGCTCCCGGCGTATCTGGTCAAGACTGGGTCGATCCACCATCCGTCTCCTGGGCATAAAGACAATCGCTGGCGCGCGGCCCGTCAACATTACCTTCAATCATGCCGTCACGCGACCAATCCCACCCAGGTTGGAAAAATAGCAACGATAAAACACATGCACCCGGGTTACCGGGAACCGGGTTATCGGGTGTCCATAAGCCAGCCACCGCCTGAATAAGGATTCAAAGGGCAGTCACCAGGAATGGCAGGATCATTTCCGAAGCCCCCGGAACGCGGTAACCCGATACGCCGAGTGCGTAGGCAACCGCAACTCCTTAAACGCTCTTCAGCTCCCGCCGTTGCGCATGGTGTCAAGCGAGGAGGGGAAGGGGAAACGGGCATAAACGGGAGTGGGGGCGACTTCCCACATCGCTGGGGCCGGGTAGATGTCACCGGTATAGCCTGCGCCGTGGATGGCGCCCAGCACGGCTTCAAAGCTGGGTTCCTGGCCATTGGGGCCACGGAGGGCATTGGAGCGCGCGCCAAGGAAGCTCACCGAGGCTGAGGGAAGGCGTTCGGAGCGGCGGGAGATCATCTCCGTCACGGTGCCAAAGGCCTGGCTGAGGTCTTCAAGGGTGAGGTAGCTGCGGGTGCTGGGGCGGAGAATGGCGAGCACTTCGACAGCATCCATGTCGTACTTGATGACGCGGACCATGTTTTTCTTGGCGGTGCTGAAAACTTTCGCGTGCGCGGTGATGGAAGGCTCATCCCACTGGCTGGTGGGCAGCAGCGTGGCAAGCTGCGTGACGATGCCGGACTTGTTGTCGGTGTCGTTCACGGCGCAGACGAGGGTTCGGTAGCGCCCGGCCAGGAGGTCTTCCAGCATGTGCTGGCCCCACATCACACGGATCTTGGGCGAGCGGTCGGGCACCTTCGAGGGGCGCGCGTCGGGCAGGAGGATGATCCGCTCGTCAGCCTGGATGTCCTGAAGCAGCCTGTCTGCGTCGCCTTCGTACACCTTGCCGCCTGGTGTTTGTGCCATGAGCCGATCCTTTTGTCTTTAAATGTGTTCTATGGTTTACGTTTGCCGGGAACCTGATTTCCAGCTACATTGTAACCGCTTCTCATGAACGCATAAGCACTTAAGTTGATACTCCCAAAGACGCTGGTTCTCAGCTTTTGGGGTGAGCATTTGAAAGGCCCGGTCGCATGTCCAAAGTCCGTAAAGTCGCCATCATCGGCGTCGGCGCCATTGCCGGTATGCACGCTCGCGCACTGGGGGATATTCCGAGCGTGAAGCTGGTGGCCGGAAGCTGCCGCAACCAGGAAAAAGGACAGAAATTCGCACAGCAGTTTCACTGCGGATGGTATCCCGAGTTTGAGCAGATGCTCGACAAGGAAAAGCCGGACATGGTGACCATCTGCACGCCTTCGGGCGCGCATCTGGAGCCGATGCTGGCGGCGGCCAAACGGGGTATTCACGTGCTTTGCGAAAAGCCGCTGGAAATCACCACGGAGCGCGTGGATGAAATGGTTGCGGCGGCCAAGCAGCATGGGGTGGTGCTGGGTGGCTTTTTCCAATCGCGTTACAAACCTGTGGTACGCAACGTTTTTGATGCCGCGGGTCAGGGCCGCTTCGGCAATCTGGCGACGGTGAACGCTTATGTGCCCTGGTGGCGTGAGGATGCGTACTACGCGCCCCACCGCTGGCAAGGCAAGCTCAAGTGGGACGGCGGCGGCGCAATGATGAACCAGTCGATCCACGGCGTGGATGCGGTGCAATGGATCGTGGGCAACACCATCCCCAACCTCAAGGCGGATGAAAACCCCGTCGAGCAGGTCTTCGCTTTCACAGCCAAGCGTTCACACGATCCGAATCTGATTGAGGTAGAAGATACTGCGGTGGCCGTGCTGAAATTTAAGAACGGCGCGCTGGGGCAGATCCTGGGCTGCACCTCCATGTGGCCCGGCTCAATGTTGCGCATCCAGGTGGCTGGACGCGACGGGACGGCGGAGATTTTGAACGACGAACTGACGACGTATCAATTTCGCAATACCGACCCGGGCGATGAAACCACGCGCGACAAGTTCAGCGCCAAAAGCAAAACCGCTGGCGGCGCATCCGACCCCATGGCCATCGACTACACCAATCACACGCGCAATATCGCGGCCTTTCTGGACAACCTGGACAAAGGCACCACACCGGACATCGACGGTGTGCAGGCGCGCAAAGCAGTGGCCATTATTCAGGCGATTTACAAATCCGCGCGCGACGGCGTCGCCGTGAAACCCTGAACCAACGGTTGCAATAAAAAAAAAATCCCGGGCGTCTGCTACACATCAAACAAGGACCGATTCCCCGGGTCTTGACTGACCGATCCGCAATCGACTGGAGTCTCAATGCTCGCTCTGCTTGCCCAACAAGCCGTCACCACAACCGCCCCTGCCGGCGGGGACTTGAAAAACGCCATCCCCTGGTTTGTCTGGCCCGTACTTGGCTATCTGTGCGGCTGCGTTTCATTCGCATGGATCATCGGCAAAGCCCACGGCGTAGACCTCATGAAAGAGGGCAGCCGTAATCTGGGCGCCACCAACGTCGGTCGTGTGCTGGGCAAAAAATGGGGCTACATCTGCTTCCTGGCCGACGCGCTTAAGGGCTTCCTGCCCGTGATCATCGCCGGAGCGGTGATGGGCTGGGTTGGAAAAACCAACATCTCCAACGGCGAAGCGTGGCATTGGCTCTTTGTGGGGCTGGCCGCAATGCTGGGACACATGTTCCCCTTCTGGCTCAAGTTCCGTGGAGGCAAAGGCGTCGCCACCGGGCTTGGCGTTCTGCTGGCGTTCTGGCCGATGGTGACCCTTCCCGCGGCCGCGGCGTTTGCGCTGTGGATCATCCTCGTGCTGATCACCCGATACATCAGTGTGGGAAGCATCGCGGCCGCGGTCGCGCTCCCCTTCCTGGTGTTTGGCTATGGATTCATCAACCAAGTCAAAGTGAACCAGGCTGCGCCGTTTCTGCTCACCACGGTGCTCATGGGCGCAATGGTGATCCTGCGCCATCGGGGGAACATCAAACGCCTTCGGGAAGGTACAGAAACGAAGATCGGCGCCAAGAAGGTGTGAAGCATTGGCCATTTCGCTGCTTCACCTTCACATTTTTTCAACCGCACTATTTCTTCTTACCAGTTCTACTTCCTGACGAGGCGGACCTTAAGTGTCCGGCCCTGAAGCTCGTTGATCATCCCCACCCATCCGATGCGGCCAAGGACCTTGGCGCGCTGTTCCTTGTATTCCGGAGTGCTTGAAGAAAGCTTGTTCAACTGGTGAATGGCCGCGCGAACCTTGCGCCGCTGCACACGCGAGATACCCAGCGTGCCGCTGGCGACGTTCACGCCCGTCACTTCCTGCTTGCTCCCCGCTCGGCTCACCTTGGTTTTCTTGCCGTTGACGACAAAACCCTCGGCTTCGATGATCCGCTTGGCCATGGCATGCACCGACGCCACTTTCATGTCCCCGGCACCAGAAAACGTCAGGTCATCGGCATAACGGGAATATGCGCACCCCATCCGCTTGGCCAGGCCCGCCAGGCGGCGATCCAACCGATGCACCACGGCATTGCAAACGCCCGGGCTGGTGGGCGCACCCTGCACACAATGCCGGCTACCCACCGGGACGAAAACCGTTTTGCCGCCCATCTCAATCGGTTGGCGCACCGCTTCGGTCATAAGACACGCCATCGCCGTGGCGACGGTGTAGCTGTACCCCACGCTGACCAGAAGCCCGCGCACACGCCCAAAATGAACGGAAGGAAAAAAATCCTTCAGATCCATTTTCAGGATGATCGGCTTGCCGGCATGAAGTTGTGCGTTGGTCTTCACCGACTTTTTTGGAACAAAGCCGTGTGCATACTCGCTGACCGGCAGCTTGTTGACCACCAGCATGTTGAGTTTGGCCTGCACGGCTTTGAGTTTGCGCTTGGGCGCCATGATCAGCCGCTCGCCGCCTGAGCGCTTGGGCACCGCAAAGGTGACGTAATGCATCACCGTATCGGTCTTCCTGTGCGTAGCCATCCACTTAAGCTCACCGGTGGAGATGCTCAGCGCACGGGCCAGCTCATCTAAGCTTTCAAAATGAGGTAGATCCCAGCGTCCAAGCTGCTGGGGATCGGCCAGAAGCGAACGCAGGCTTTTGTCGTTGGTCCGATAAGTGTCGGAAAAAAGAAGCCGCGCTTCTTCCCTGGAAATGTACGGCTCACGGTCGACATAATGGACTTTGGCGGCTTTGGGCTCCAGGCGAGCATCGCGCAGGACCCGGCGACGGTGCTTTTCTTTAAGCAGACCACCGGCAGCCTCCGGCTTTGCTGCAGCTTTAGGAGCCGCGGCTTTTCCCGTCGACGCTTTACCAGAAGGCATCAGCCCCACTTTGGACCCGCTGGATGGCCCTTCATCATCGTCATCATCAAATTCTTCGCCAAGCTTGCCCGCGGGCGCAAGAGGAGCAACCGAAGCCTTCGAGGGAGCAGGCGATGCGGGCATATGCGGCTGTACTGGAACTTTGCCGGCAACTGGGCCAGCACTGAGCCCGGGGTTTTTGCCCGGCTCTGCGCCGCCTTCCTCGCCGGGCTTCATGCCCAGGCCTTTTTTGATCGAATCCCAAAGACCCATCGTGCCTCACGCTCCCTGGGTCCACCGGCGTGGTGATGCCGTGGCCCTGAACGTTCATTGACCTGAAAAACATTCACCCATCAAAACTAAAAAGCAAAGGGCAGGCGGCAAACCACTTGCGAGGCTCTGGACCCCACGGCACGTGACGTTTCGCACGTCATGTGCCCAGGCGATGTGAAGCGTCAAAACTCATCCACGGCGGTGCACCGAGGAACA
>CAZGOM010000208.1:0-9351 GCA_964527265.1 uncultured Phycisphaeraceae bacterium
TGACGATCGACCTGATTTCAGGCAAGGCGACCTTCACCGATACCGATGGCGCTTCGCTTGAACACTTCATCGAAGCCAGCCAGCTGGCTCAAATCCAGAAAGCCATCGAATCTGATACCTGGCGCATGCGCGATCTGGATCGCGGCGATTATGAAGCCGCCAAAACCCTTTATACGCTCACTGTTTATGAAGGTCCCAAAAACAGCAACTCCAGCAAGTGGGTTTTACCCTCCCGTGTGGTGATTTCACCCGAGGTTCAGCTTCTGATGAACGCCATGGACCAGTCTATGCGCCGCCTTCGCCCGATCAGCGATACGGTGAACCTGCTGGAATAGTCACAACTATTTGTCAACAACGAAGTTAGCAAAACCAGCTGGCGCTAAGCCGGCCGGTTTTGTTTAATGGGTGAAGCAGTCTCATTTCACCGGGTCGTTTTTCAGGGAGATTTTTCATGCGCGTAGCCCTTTCAATTGTGATGACCGGCTTACTGCTGGGATGTGCGACAACGGCCTCTTATGTCGCGGCTGACGTGAAACTGGAAAGCATGCGCAAGCCAGCGCATTTGATTGCGGCGGAGAAGATCGCGACGGAAATCAATCAGGCGGATAACGCGTATTCGTACACGGATCCATTCATCAAATGGAAGGGGTATGAGGGGGCGACTAAGTACGAAAACCGCACGGATTGCAGCGAATTTTTCAATCTTCTGATTCGCCATTCATATCGTGTTTCAGGAGAACGACTTAAAGAAATCACAGGGCGGGAGCGCCCCACCGCGCGGGTTTGGTACAACGCCATTGAGGCCGGGAAAGCCGAGGGTTTGTTGAAAGTGATCCCCAAACTTGGGGCGTCCAAACCCGGAGATGTGCTTTTTGTGCGTTACCCGGAGGGGTCAGGCGATACGGGCCATGTAATGGTGCTGGTGACCAAGCCGGAGGCGCGGGAAGCGACAGAGCCGATCGTGCGTGATACGAATCAATGGGAAGTGGCGGTGGTGGATTCAAGCAAAACCGGGCATGGGCCCAAAGACACCCGCCATCGGGAAGAGGGGAAATCGGGCCAGGGCGTGGGACGCGGGACCCTTCGACTCTATTCATACGATGACGGGACGCTGGCCGGGTATGCCTGGAGTACGGAAAAGGTGTCCAAATTTGAGCCTGTTTCCCAACATCAATTGCTTTTGACGCGAATCAAGGAACCCGAGCGCCGCGATTGAGTTTGGCCATGGCCTGGCCAGCGATTTCAAAGGAGCGCAGCCTTGCCGCGTGGTCGTGGATGGCGCCGGTGAGGATGAACTCATCCGCCTTAGTTTCATCAAGAATGGCCTGCAATTGGCTTTGGACGGCGGCTGGAGAGCCGGTGGCGGTGATGCGGAGCATGCGGGAGACGTGGGCGTGCTCGACCTGGTTCCAGTGGTTATCCATGCTGGAAACGGGGGGCGGGAGTGGAACGGGTCTGCCGCGGATGAGGTTCAGAAATGCCTGCTGGAGGGAGGTAGAGAGACGGTGACCTTCGGCATCGGTGTCAGCGGCGAAGACGTTCACCCCCACCATAACGTATGGCTTATCAAGAGCTTGCGAAGGCTGGAAGAGGTTGCGGTAGAGGCTGAGTGCTTCGAAGAGGAAATCGGGGGCAAAATGAGATGCAAAGGCGAAGGGCAAGCCAAGCTGGGCGGCAAGGCGCGCGCCAAAGTCGCTGGAACCCAGCAGATAAATGGGGATATCGAGGCCTTCGCCGGGGATGGCGTGGACGCCGTTCTGAGGCCCGCCGGGGAGGAAGTAGGAGCGAAGCTCATCCAGGTCCGCGGGGAAGGTGTCGCCGTTGGAGCCTAAGTTGCGGCGGAGGGCGCGTGCGGTCTTGTGATCGCCGCCAGGGGCGCGTCCAAGGCCCAGGTCGATGCGACCTGGGTAAAGGCTGGCGAGAGTGCCAAACTGCTCAGCAATCATCAGGGGGGCATGGTTGGGGAGCATGATGCCGCCGGAGCCGATGCGGAGGGTCTTTGTCCCCCCTGCCACATGGCCGATGAGGACGGCGGTGGCGGCGCTGGCGACGCCGGGGATGTTGTGGTGCTCTGCCAGCCAATAGCGGTGATAGCCCCATTTTTCAGCATGCTGGGCGAGGTCGAGGGCATGCTTAAAGGCTTGTTCCGGGGTACCGCCTTGAACGATGGGGGCCAGATCCAGGACGGAATAACGGGGTTTTGAAGTTTTCGTCATGGTGGATTCCAGCAAATATGTTTTAACAAGGATAGGTCATTGTATACCTTAAAGTACAGAAATAAATAAAAACGGGTGTAGAATCGTTCTCGTTCGTCTTCCCTTACCTGAGGAAAAGCAGATGGCCCAGAAACTGGCCGGCAAAGTCGCGATTGTCACAGGCGCGTCCAAGGGGATCGGCGCGGGGATAGCCGTGCATTTGGCGCGGGAAGGGGCTGCGGTGGTGGTGAATTACGCTTCCAGCAAGGCGGCGGCGCTGGCGGTGGTGGCGCAGATCATGGCAGGCGGAGGTGCGGCGACGGCCGTGAAGGCGGATGTGTCAGATCCAGCTCAAGTGAAAGCCTTGCTGGCTGAAACGATGAGGGTTTACGGGCGGTTGGATGTGCTGGTAAACAATGCGGGGATGTATGAATTCTTGCCTTTGGAGGCGATCACTCCCGAGCACTTCCATAAGCATTTCAACCTCAATGTTTTAGGGTTGATCCTCACCACGCAGGAAGCGGTTAAGCACTTTGGGCCCAAAGGCGGAAGCGTCATCAATATCAGTTCGGTGGCTTCGACATTGGCAGCCGGTGGCGCGTCGGTGTACAGCGCCAGCAAGGCGGCGGTGGATGCGGTGACGCGGTCGCTGGCCAAGGAGCTTGGGCCGCGCAATATCCGGGTGAATGCGGTGAATCCGGCGATTGTGGAGACGCCTGGGACGAAGGTGAGCGGACTTCTGGAGAGCGATTTCCGGGACGTTTTCATCAAACAGGTGCCGCTGGGCCGGATCGGGCAACCGGATGATGTGGCGCCTGCGGTGGTGTATTTCGCATCGGACGAGTCGAAATGGGTGACGGGGGCCACCCTGCCGATCACGGGTGGGTTTCGGTAATATAAAATTAATCTTACCGGTCGGTACAATTCTGCTTGACGTCATGGAGCGGGAAGCGTATTCTGTACTTAACGGTACAAATAAGACATTACCCCCCTTCTCAAAGGAAGAAAGTCATGACTCAGAAGCTTGCAGGAAAAGTGGCAGTGGTTACGGGCGCATCCAAGGGCATCGGCGCGGAGATCGCGGTGCAGTTGGCGAAAGAAGGCGCAAGTGTTGTGGTGAACTATGCTTCCAGCAAGGAAGGCGCCGACAAGGTGGTGGCGAAGATCGTGGCAGCGGGGGGGAAGGCCGTGGCTGTGAAGGCGAATGTGGCCAAGGAAGCGGAAGCCAAGAACCTGATTGCCGAAGCGAAGAAGGCTTTTGGGCGGTTGGATGTGCTGGTGAATAATGCGGGGATCTACGAATTTGCGCCGTTGGAATCGATCACGGCTGAGCATTATTACAAGCAGTTTGACCTGAACGTGTTCGGGCTGCTGATCACCACGCAGGCGGCGGTGGCGGCGTTCGGGCCCGAAGGCGGAAGCGTGATCAATATCAGCTCTGTGGTGGCAACAGCCGCTCCGGCCAATGCTTCGGTCTACTCGGCGACCAAGGGTGCGGTGGACACGATTACAAGGTCGCTGGCTAAAGAACTGGGACCCAAGAAGATCCGGGTGAACTCGGTGAGCCCGGGCATGGTGGAGACGGAGGGGACGAACTCCAAAGGCATCACTTCGGCGCAGAAGACGGACTTCCAGAAGTTGATTGAGTCGACCACGCCGCTGGGCCGCATTGGCCAGCCGGACGATATCGCGCCGGTGGTGGTGTTCTTCGCGTCGAATGACTCGAAGTGGGTGACGGGCGAGGCGGTGATGGTTGCGGGCGGGAATCGGTAAGTTCTTGCGGATGCAGAATTAAGGGTGATCGGCCTCCGCTTTGCGGAGGCCGGTTGTTTTTTTGAGACAGGAACTTTCGTGGCGATCAACAGTTCAAATGAGATAGTGGCATGAAAACCAGGAATCAGGAGCCGGGGCGATGAGAACAATTATTTGGGCGACGATTGCGGCTGCGGGCGTGGGGATGTCGGCGATGACGATTCAGGGGGAGCCGCCTGCGACGCCAGCGCCAGCCACAACGACGCCGGTGAAGTCGGAACTGCAAAGACTGCTGGAGATTCAAGAGATTTCCAAGACAGTCATGGAGACGGTCAAGAGGCTGGCTGATGATTTTGAGAAAGAGCCGCATAACAGTCGGCCGGGTCCAGATTTAGCCGTGGATCTGCGGAAATTCTGTGCGAGCTTGGCGAGCCTACCGAATGATGACCCAGCGGTGATTGAGGCGTTGGCATTGGCGCGGAAATGGGTGGCGATGGATTTGCCGCAGATCAACACAGAAGGATTGGGGCTCAAAGAAGCAAAGGACGCCCTGCGGCATCACCACGAATGGCGGGAACTCAAGCAAAGGTATTCGCTTGATGTGCTGATGGGGATGAAGGTTTTGAGGCCGGGGATGAACTTGCCGGATGTGGTGGCGGTAATGGGCAAGCCGAATGGGTATGGCCCCACTGCCGGGCGCCCGGGGATCACTAGCGGCCATTGGACGGATGTGGGAATTGCGTTACGCGTGAGGCCAGTGCTGGTGATGACGATGAAAGACGGGGTGGTGACGGAATTCAAGATTCAGGGTGGGTGAACGGATGAAATGATTATGGTTGCGGGCAGGAATCGGTAAGGTTTTGGAATTGAAGGAGTAAGGGGATGCCGGTTTGTGCGAAATACCGCCAAACCGGCAGGAGTCGTCACTTGCGTTTCCGGCTAACCGCTTAATGGCGATTTGGATGGTGAATGGGTTATAGGTTGGCGGAACAAGACACACCGCAACTGAAGACAGTTGCAGTGTGCCACCCGGAATTGGTCATCCGGATCAGGCTTCGGCGATTTCTTCGAGCATTTCGTCGGTGCACTGGGGGTCGACGGCGCGGGCTGCTTTGGTGAGGAGGTCGGATATTTCCTTCAGGTTGGCTTTCCAGACGTCCTGGGCGATGCCGGCGGGGGTGAGCTGGGCGAACTCGTCACAGAGGAGGATCATGCGCAGGACGTGCTTAAAGAGGATCCCTTCCTGCTTTAAGAGCTCACGGAGCTTGACGAAGGAATCGAAATTGCCGCCCATGTCGACCAGATCACCAATGGCCCAGACGGGGGTCACAAAGAGCCCGCCGGCGTGGTCTATTTTGCTTTCGAAAAGGATGCGCATCTTTTGGGCGAGAGTGATGGGGTATTTGCGCAGCTCGGGGGGCAAATCGAGTTGTTCGTGGGGCGGGGGCGGGTTTAAGTCTTCCTGGGAGACGAGGCCGGATGTAAGTAATGTTGGGTCAATGATTTCCATGGTGAGACGCCCGGGGGGAAGATCGTCGGGACGGGGGACGCGGACGGATTTTGCGACCGAGCCGGGGATTTCCAGGAGGGATTCGAGGATCTGGATGAGTTCGTGTTTATCGGCGAGGCCGATGTAGTCCATGAGGAACATGCCGTAGAGGGGATGGACGGCTTTGAAGACCATCATCTCTTTGAGCTTGGGCGTGGGGGTCGCTTTGACGGGCTCGTAAGGCTCTGGCTCGCCGGGGTTTACAACAGGCGTTTTACCCCCCTTCTCGGATTTGACGAGGATGGGCTGGGTTGGGCGGTTGTTGCCAAGCGCGCCCAACTTGAGCTGGCCTAGGAGTTTGTTGACGTCCTGCTGATTGGAGAAGTCGGTCTGAGGTTTTTCGGGTTCGGCTTCTTCGGAGTCATCCAGTGTTTCCACTTCACCGGAAGCATTTACACCCACTGGCTTTACGGCGGCACGCCAGGATTCGGGAGGCGGCGGTTCGAGGACGACCATGCCCATTTCGTGCAGGGTGACGAGCATTTTGGTGAGGCGCTTCAATTCCGCCATGATGCTGGCGGAGTCCATTAAGCGGCGTTTTATAACCCTCGTAATGGGCTCGACTTCAGGGCCGACATCGAGCAGGTAAGCCAGCCAGCGCCACGATAAGCCGCCTTTGCTGGAGAGCTTTTGAGCGGCGGTGACCTGAAGTTTGGTGAACTGATCGGGGTTCCAGTATGCGACCCCCTGCCGGCGTGTGGGCTTCTTTTTCAAGAGCGCCTTTTTGGCCGTCATGAGCTTGGGGTCTCGGGTGTCTTCAGGGATGGCGTCGTATTTTTCCTGCCAGCGGGCGAGTTTGACGTCGTCTTCGTGGGAAAGGGCGAAAACAAAGCCTTTTTTGTCGAACTGGGGGCGACCGGCGCGGCCGAACATCTGCTGGGCGGAGCCGACTTCGATGAGTTTTTTCTTGTCGCGGGGACCTTTGACGAGGGTGGTGAGGACGACGGAGCGGGCGGGAAGATTGAGGCCGGCGGCAAGGGTTTCGGTGCAGACGCAGATTGGGAGGAGCTTTTCCTGAAAGAGGGTTTCGACGACGCGGCGGTAGCGCGGGAGGAGGCCGGCGTGATGGACACCTATGCCGCGCGAGAGGAGGGTTTTAAGCTTGTTTCCGGAGCCGACGGAGAAGTCGATGGATTCGAGGCGGTCGAGAAGAGGTTGACGCTGGCCGGGGGCGAAGAGGTCTTTGCCGCGCAAGAGTTCGGCGGTGGCCCAGCAGAGCTCACGGTCGAAGCAGAAGACGAGGGCGGGGGTTTTACGGACTTCATCGGGGCCCTGGGAGACTTGTTCGAGGAAGTCGGGGAGGAGTTCATTACCAACCCAGGTGAAAGTGAGCGGAACCTTGCGTTCGGTGCCTTCGACGAGGGTGACGCGGCGTTCTAAACTGCGCGCCATCCAGGAGATAAATTCATTGGCAGAGCCGACGGTGGCGGAGAGGAGCATGACGCGGACGTGTTTGGGGAGGAGGGAGAGGGAGAGCTCCCAGACGATGCCGCGCTGGGGCTCGTTGAAGCTGTGGAATTCGTCCATGACGACGGCTCCAACATCAGTGAAATCAAAGACTTCCTGATGGAGGAGGCGGTTTAAGAGGACTTCGGCGACGACGACTTTGACCTGGGCGTTGGGATTGACGGTGCGATGGCCGGTGACGAGGCCGACGCGGTCGGGATCGTAGCCCCAGCGCTTGACGGTGTCCTGAAGTTCAAGGAATTTCTGGTCGGTGAGGGCGATCAAAGGCGTGGAGTAATAGATGTATTTGCCAGTGCGGAGGGCTTCGTAGACGGCGCCTTCGGCGACGAGGGTTTTGCCGGTGCCGGTGGGCGCGGAGAGGAGGACACCCTGGTCGCATTCGGCCCAGGCGTATAAAGCCTGTTCCTGCACGGGGTAAGGGGCGTAGGGTAATTTTTCGAGATATTCGAGGAGGACTTCTTCGCGGGAGATTTCGGGGGGCATGTGGGGATTTTACAGGAAGAGTGAAGCGGAATTCACCGCGAAAGCGAGAAGATCAGAAAGGAAAGAAAAGAGTTCTACATGATTTACAAGATTCTCAAGACTTACATGCTTGATTTGCGGAGGCCAAAGGATGGCTTTGCTTGTGGAGGGTGAAAATATATCGATGTAAATTATTTATTCAATGACACTTATGATTACCAGGTCGAGGTGAAGATTTGGGCGGGGTTGGCGGTATAGCTGACCCAGGTGAAGACGGTGCCGACGGAGGTTGAGCCGAAGAGGTCGGGTTCGGATTTGCCGATGCCGGCGACGCGGCCGTCGCCGAAGAGGAAATTGAGGCGGCCGTTGCCGGTGGAGCGGTTTTCGCCTTTGATGTAATGAGATTTGTCGTAGTAGTCGACGAGGGTGCCAGCAGCGGGCGACATGACGCTGCGATCCCACTGGAGCGGGGTGTTGGTGGTGTAGCCCCAGAGGTCGGAGATGACAAAGAGGCGGTCGGGCTTGATGAGACGGTCGGTGAAGCGGATGGGGGCATTGGTGGTAAAGGGGGCGGCGTTTCTGGAACCTTCGTCGCCGCAGATACTTGCGTTAATGCCGTAGGAGACGCGGGAATTGATGCTAATGGGGCGGTACCAGCTTGTGGGGCACTGCATGACTTTCATGCGGGCGACGGGTGAGGTGGCGACCCAATCGGCATTACCTGGGGCGGCATTGAGATAGGGAGCGAGTTTGACGACCCAGGCCCATTGGAGGGAGGTGGCGGGGTAAAAGTTGAGTTCGCATGGGCCGTAGTTGCGGAAGTCGTAGGAATAGGAGACGAGTGCGAGGTTTTGCTGGCGGAGGTTTGCCTTGCAGATGGCAAAACGGGCGGTTTCGCGGCTGTTTTCGAGGGCGGGGAGGAACATGGCGAGGAGGACGGCGATGACGCTGATGACGACGAGCAGCTCAATTAAGGTAAACCCGTGGCGGAAGGGTGGGCGCATGGAAAAGTGCTTTCGTTGGGAATGGCAGAGAAATGGCGTTGAAAATAAGCCGTGGCGTAATGGAACGGGCCTTAATTTTAGCTTAAAGGACGCTCTTGGCGCAAGGGTTGATATATCAAATTTCGCGTTTTGAGAAAAAAAGTATGGCTTGGAATCAGATTAAATATCCCACCAGAAGGCGCTGTTTTCAGTGCCCGTTGTGGGTGTGGTGACTTTGCCAATCCTGTCCATGGTGGCTTTGGAGTAATACTTGACGGAGCCGTCGGCGTGGAGGACATTCCAGCCTAAGTCGTGATTTACGCGGGTGTAATAGTACGTTTTAAATTCAGATGAAAGAAAAAGGGTGTTTTTAGCTGGTTTGCGGGCAGGTGGCGGGGGATTGCGGGGGCAATGACGGGGAAGCGGGGAGAGGCGCGAGGGGGAGCTGGGCATTGCGCCAGCCGACGATGCCATCGCGGATGGGGTGTGCGTTGGCGAAGCCTAACTTGCGGAGCTGGAGGGTGATGATGGTGCTGGTGTGCTGATTGGGGCAGTTACAGTAGAGGAAGATGGGTGTGGTTTTGGGGAGGGTTTTAATGTGGGTGATAAGTTGTTCTGGGGTAAGGAGTTGAGATCCTGGGACGGTGAAGGGATCGGCATAGTGATCGTGGGGGCCGCGGAGATCGACGACGAGGATGGTGGGGTCTGCCTGACGGCGTGCGTGGGCTTCGTTGGCATCGATGGAGAGGCGGCGTGCCTGGTAGATCATCCAGTAGCGGGTGAGGAATTTGTAAACGATGTAGACACAGACGATTACGACGATAATGGTGGTGAGATTGCTGGAGGCGGACTGGAGTGATTCGACGACTTGCTTGATGCGGTGTGCGAAGATGAAGCCGATGGCGAGGTAGAAGGTGGAATAGAGGGTGACGCCGCCGAGATC
>CAZGOM010000209.1:0-9332 GCA_964527265.1 uncultured Phycisphaeraceae bacterium
TGGTGAGGAAGCCGGCGATGACCCAGATGGTGCCCTGGCCGGCTTTGCGGAGTTTTTCGGTTGCGCCGCGCCAGATTTTTTCGTCGCTGGGGGGAAGGCTGTAGCCGATGGCGAGGGAAACGTCGTTTGCGCCGGGATCGGGAGAACCGGGGATGGTGATCGGGGGGGCTTCGGGTTTTTTCTTGTCGGTGCGGATTACATCAGGCTTAACGGTGGTGAAGAGTTTGGGGTCTTGCGCGAGCTGGCCTTCGGAGTGGTAGGGGGGGTAATGGCCGACGGCGTAGAGGTGGACTTTGTTGCCGGATTTGAGAGCCGCGGCGATTTTGGCGGAGGCTTGGTTAATGGCGGTCCACTGGGTGGTTTTGATGTTGTTGAAAGAGCCGATGAGGGAATCGAGGTAGGCATTGCCCAACTGGCCGGCGGGGATGGGGGGGACGGTGATGTCATCGTGGAAGCGGACGGCTTTGTATTTGTCGTAGCGGGTGCGGTCTTTGTCATTGACGATGGACTGGTACATGGCGAGGGTCTTACCCTGACGGGTGCAGGCGGCGAAGAACTCGGCCATCCAGACCCAGGCGACGACGGCGTTTGCGGTGACGAAAGTGGGGATGAGCTGTTTGCCGTCGGGTGTTTTGACGAGGCCGTCGCCGGCGGGGCAGTGGTTGTCGAAGAGGTCGGTGGTGGCGGCTTTGGCGGCGTCGAGCAGGCCGAGGGATTTGAGGTGGTCAATGGAGGCGATCCCATAGACCAGGGAGCCTTTGTCCTTTAAGTCCTTGGCGGCGGCGATTTCTTTTTCGAGCGCGGCTTTGGGGTTGGCGGCATCCTTGGGGCCGATGACGCCGAAGGCGTAGAGGATGGTGTCGCCTTCTTTGCCGGGGGTGGAGCGATAGAGGCAAATGCCGCCGGCACGGGCGCCGAGTTCGTCGTTGAGCCCGATGCCGCCGCGGACGCCGAGGTTTTTACCGGCGATGTAGGCGCTGGCGGCGGCGTCTGCGGATGCAGTGATCTGGGGGATGTCGCGGCGGACCTGGGCCATGACGGTTTCGACGAAGTTGATATACGCGGCGGCGGCGGGGGCCTGGCCGGCGGGGATGGTGATGGGCGGGGGAGAATTGGCCCAGGTGAGGGCGGGAGCGAAGGGGCCGGCGAGGAAGGAGGCGGCCAGAAGCAAGGCCAGAAACGATTTGGGTTTCAGGTTGGGCATGGATTGATTGTAGTCATACGATTCAAATTGGGGCCGGGGCAATCGCAAGTGAAGGATTCATTTACGCCCATGCACTCGGGTGATCGGGTGGCCGGGTTGTCGGGTGTCCAGCGGTTGAATCACTCCCGTTTTGGGTATCAAAAGGGCGTTGAGCTTCAATGGATTGTGCTACCTCGGAGCCCCCCGGCAAGCTGCTCACCCGAGTGCGTGGCTTAATTGCCCGGAATTGAGGCAGGCAGGCAGGCGGCTTGCTCCAGGGTGATATCGGTGATGAAGGCGTGGGTGGGGGCGTGGGTGATCATGAACGGGAGGCGGGAATGGATGGCGGCAAATTGGGGAGTGACGCCGCAGGCCCAAAAGACGGGGGTGTGGGTTGGGGGGATGGAGGAGAGGGGCGGGCCGATGAGGGGTGTCTGGAGATTGATGCCGATGGAAGCAGGGTTGCCGATGTGGATGGGTGTTCCGTGGAAGAGTGGGAAGCGGGAGGTGATCTGGGAGGCGAGGGGAACGTGTTCGGGGAGGAGGAGGCGCATGGTGACGACTGTGGGGCCGTGGATGCGATTGACGGGGTTGGCGGGGAGGGTGGTTTCAAAGAGCCAGGTGTTGCCGCGGGGGATGCCGGCGTGTTCAAGGGCAGGGTCCCAGGTGGTGCCGGAGCCGATGAGGAAAGAGACGAAGTCGGGCTGCCAGAGGGCGCGGATGTCGGTGAGGTCGGGCTGGCGTATGCCGTGAGTGTAGAGGGCGTAGCGAGAGAGATCGGTGCGGAGGTCTGCGCCGGGGGCGCAGAATAAGGGTTCCCATTGGCCGGGGGCGGTGACCTCCACAAGCGGGCAGGGCTTGGGGTTGGCGCGGCAGAAGGCGAGCATATCGTCGGCCTCAGCTTGGGGGACGATGACGAGGTTGCACTTGGCGTAGCCGTGGAGGGTGTGCTTGGTGGGTGTGGTCCACTGGCCGCTGCGCATGGCGAGGCGGGCGGCTTGGGCGGGAGTGGGGGGTTGTGGAGTCATGGGGAGGGAGGGTTGGGGGCGGATGAGAGGAAGTCGGCCTGGTGGGTTTTCAGGAATGCGGGGAAGTCGATGAGCTGGTTTTGCTGGACGCTCTGGATGATGGCCAGCTCAACGGCGACCTGGAGGGCGGCATGGCGCACGGTCATGGTGGTCTGACGGCCGGTGCGAATGGCGGCGCAGAGGTCTTGAAGTTCGTCGTAATGGCCCATGTAGCCGTGCGGCCCGCGGTACATGGGTTGGCCTTCGTAGACCCAGGATTGTTTGTGGCCGCCCTTTTTTTCAAGGTGGCAGGCCATGTAGCGGTTGGGGACGTTGACGGCCAGATCCGGCGCGTAAAGCTGGAGGGCGTACTTTCCCTCGGCGGGGGTGTTCAGGAAATGCTGGGTGTAAGCGCATGTGCTGCCGTCAGCAAAGCTGAGGATGGCGGAGAAGGAATCAATGGGGCGGCAGGGATCGCCGGTGAAATGGTTGCCACCCTGGGCGTAAACACGCAGGAGCGGGGCTTCGTGGAAGAGATTGACGGCGAGGTCAATGATGTGGCACGCGGCATGGGTGACGGTGGAGGCAGCGTGCATGACGGAGTAACGCGGGTGTGGGCAGAGTTCTTTGGCGAGCTTGATCATGGGGGCCAGGCGATTGCAGGTGCCGATGATGAATTTTACACCTGAAGCTTCGACGGCACGGACGCAGGCGAGAGCATCGGGAAGCTCAAGGGAGAGAGGCTTTTCGACAAAGATGTGTTTACCGGCATTGGCGGCGTCGATGATAAAGCGGGGATGGGCCTTGGGGCCGATCTGGATGAGCACTGCATCGATGGCAGGATCATCCAGAATGCGGCGGTAATCGGTGGTGGTGTAGGCGCCGCCGAAGGTTTTAAGCAGGCCCTGGGCTTTGGATTCGTCCAGGTCGCAATAGGCGGCGGTGATTGCGCCGGGGAGGGCGTGCATGTTGGGGACGTGGACAGCGGCGGCCATGGTGCCGCAGCCGATGACGCCGAAGCGGAGATCTTTGAGAGGGGTGGTCACGCGGGATTTTCCTTGAAGAATTGGCGGTAGAAGCGAACTTCCTGAGCGATGGTGTCGAGCTTGTCGGCGGTGGTTTCATGCATGAGGACGTGGGCAGAAACGACGCCGTTGAAGGTGGTGCGGGCGAGGGATTGGGAGACGCGGGTCCAATCGACCATGCCTTGGCCGGGGTGGACCCACTTGGAGGTGGAGATGCCGTGGTCGTTTGAGGGGGTGCGGGAGATGAAGACGTCTTTCAAGCCGATGGCGGCGGTGTGATTTTTAAGGATGGCCATGGCGGCGGGGAAGCCTTCGCCCTGAATGAGAAGCTGCGCGGGGTCGAGGTAGGCGGCGAGGTGTTTGGGATCAAACCCGGCGAGCATGCGTGAGAGGACGCCGGCGCTGGAGCCGAGGTAGTTGGCGTGGGTGTGATAGCAGACAGTGATGTTGTGGGCGCGGGCGAGATCGCGCCATTTGGCAAGGCGGGCGAGGGCGGCGTCGAGGGATTGGGCGTAGTCGTGTTTCTCGGGATTGAAGGGAAAGTAGCCGATTTTTAAAAGAGGGACGCGGGATTGAGCCATGGCGGCGCAGAGGGCGTGGGCGAGGGGGGCATCGGGATCGGTGAAGTTGGGGGGGGCGCTGACCATGCCGAGGGTGAGGTTTTTTGAGCGGAGGATATCGGCGGCTTGAGGAAGCGTGGATTGGACGTTGTCGGGCTGGATGTGGTGGCCTTCGCGGACGCAGAGGTCGTAGCCGTCAATGGAAAGGGTGGAGGCGAGATCCGCCAGTTGGGGGAGGGTGAGATGGGCGAGAGATTTGGTGAAGAGGAGGAATTTCATGGAAGGATGCCGCAGATAGAGGGAGGTGATTCACCAGTAGACGTAATGGTATTGGAAGGCCCAGCGGTAGATTGTGGAAGAGCGGGGTTTCCAGCGCACGGATTGATCGACGGTGAGGAGATTTGTGCCGTCGGAACGCAGGAGGGGGTCGGTGGGGGATTGGTGGTTTGGGGGCATGTAGTCGTGGCTGCCGGCGCTGGTTGCTTCGACGAAGCGGACGTAGAGGCCTTCGGTGCTGAGAACGGTTTCGCCGCGGTTGGCATCGGTGAAGAGAGCGGTGTCCCAGGGGAGGTTGGAATCCTGGGCGCGCATGATGGGGCGCATGTTGGGGGCGCGGGTAGCGTAGCCCTGGTTGTCGTTGTAGCCGAACCAGTTGCCGGAGGAGGTGCGGTCGGCTGCGCCGGCGAGGTAGAAGTAAGGAAAGACAAGGGGGCCGTTGCTACCGGTGATGCGGAATTTGGCCTTAAAGGAGCTGGAGGGGCAGGTGAGGACCTTGAGTGACCAGCCAAGCTGCGAGAGGTGTTTCCACTCAGGGCCGGTGGGGAGGATTTCCTGGTTGGTGGCGGCGCGGTGGTCGCGGATGCTGGGATACCAGCCTTTGGATTCGTCGGAGTAGATGTGGAGGACGAGGCCGATTTGATGGAGGTTGGATGCGCAAGCGGCGCGGCGTGCGGTTTCACGTGCCTGCTGGAGGGAGGGGAGGGTGACAGCCAAAAGGACTGAGACGATGGTGATGACGACGAGGAGCTCGATGAGGGAGAAGCCTGGGTTTTTAGATTTATGCATCGGCGGGCTCCTTGGCGGGATAGATGAAAAGTTCACGCGGAGAGAGATTGGGAGAGAAGCAGAGCAGATTTTTCAACGCGAAGGCGCAAAGTTAAGAGAAGTGGAAAAGCAGAGGTTGTGAAAGATGTGACGCATTTTGCGGGGGATGGTGATGGAGAGCTTTGTGGACCCGTATCGACCCTCATCCACCCATCCCCCTGAGGGGGATGGGGTCGGACAGTGTCAGAGCCGTGTTTAGCGGGCGACGGGATAGCCGATTTGCTTGAGACCGTCGCGGATGGCCTGGGTTTGGGCATCAGAGAGGGGGCGGACGGGTTTGCGGAAGTGCGGCGAGGCGAAGGCGCCCATGAGCCAGCGGGCGACTTTCATGCGCTGGTGGGCGCCGCAGCCGGGCTCGCCGAAGTTATAGATGAGGCGGGCGAGGGGGGCGACGGTCTGCTGAGCGCGTTTGGCGCGGGGAAGGTCGCCTTCGAGGCAGGCGTGGACGAGCTCGACCATGAGTTCGGGGGCGAAGCCAGCGAAGCCGATGAGCGCGCCGTCGCCAGCTTCCAGGAGGGTGGGCATGAGGTATTCATCGTGGCAGGTGATGATGGAGACATGGGGGGCGGCGGCCTTGAGCTGCTGGTAATCCCAGAGCCAGCGGGCCATGTCGCGGGTGCCCATCTTGATGCAGACGAGTTCAGGAAGCTTCACGGCTTCAAGCATTTCGGCCAGAGAGTAAGAAGCCTTGCCCCAGGCGGGGTATTGGTGGAGGCAGATGGGAAGACCGGCGGAGGCGACATCCTGAATGAAGCCGACGGCGGTCTGGCTGCTGCGACCGAAGCGGAGCCAATGATGGGGGGGCATGAGAAGGATGCCGTCAGCGCCGGCTTCCCTGGCGGCGAGCGTATGGTCGATGGCTTCGAGGCTGCCTTCGGCGGAGATGCCGGTGATGACTTTGACGTGTGGGGCGTGCTGGCGGAGGGTTTGCGAGGCGATCTGGGTGACACGTGCGCGCTCGGCGGGGCGGAGGGACATGATTTCGCCGGTGTGGCCGTTTAGGACCAGGCCGCGGATTCCAGGAACACGGGCGAGGGAGAGGAGGTAATCGGCAAGGGCGGCTTCATCAATGGATTGATCCTGGCGGAAGGGGCAGAGCGTGGCGGCGAAAACGCCCATCCAAGGGTGGTTTTGATAGTCGACGGTCTGAGGCGCGGATTGGGTTGCGGATTGAATCATGGGGCGGCTCCGATTGTTATGGCGTGATTGTATTTGCGGTGTCAGGGAATGAAATGGCTGATTGTGCGTATGAGAATTTGTCTTTTTGTGCTATTTTGTCGGTATGGACTGGACGGGTGTGAGCGTGAAGATCGACTGGAAACGCTGCGGGCGGCGGCGGTGGCCCAACACGCCGACGCTGGCGTTTACGCCGCAGGAGAGGCAGAAGCGGCGAAATGTGCTTTTGTTCTGGTGGGCGGGGCGCGGGGAACGGTTATTGCCCGAGGGGTCGGTGGCGATTGCGCCGGGTGTGTGCCATTGGGCGCGGCCAGGGTGGACGTACAGCTGCACGCAGCGGGCGAACAATCCGCTGGGTGTGACGGCGATTCATTTTGACTTGATCGATGAATTGGGAGCGGTGATCGGGCCGGAGTCGGGAAGATTACCGCGAGAGCAACTGAGCGTGAACGATGCGGGGCTGGTGGGACATGTGACGCGGTGGATTGCCGAGCGGGCGATGAACATGCGATCGGGGATTGCGATGGATGGGCGGACGGAGGAGACGGCGGAGCAGATGCTGCGCGGGCTGTTAATGGAGCTGGACCATGCGAGTGAGGAGGGGGAGGGAGGATTAAAGCCGGGGGCGCTGGCCGGATGGCGGGGGTTGACGTCGTTTATTCAGGGAAATCTGCATAAGCTGCCGAGCGTGGATGCGCTGGCGCGGCGGTCGGGGTATACGCGGAGTCATTTTTCAAGGGCGTTTCGGGCGCAGACGGGTTTGAGTCCGAGGGAGTACATCATCAATGCGCGGATTTCGCTGGCGAAGGAACTGCTCAGGAGCACGGGGCTGAGCGTGACGGAGATTGCCGCGCGCGCGGGGTATGGGGATGTGTATATGCTTTCGAAGCAGTTTCGGCAGAGGACGGGGATGACACCTTCGGGGTATCGGGGTGGGAGTGGTCAGGGGTGATGTGGCCCGTGGATGGTGCGGGGCTTGAGGGGAAGCGTGAATGTTTTTGCTGGCGTTGCAATAAGTGTTGGTGCGGCGGCGTATTGCATGTGAAGACGGCAGGGCAAGACGCGCGATGCAGGAATGGCGTTGAGAATCTTGTCCGGCCGAGCCTGCTTTTAGGGCATTTTGTATCAGCAGGCATTCACCTCCACACTCAATTTGAAGGAATGGTTATGAAAACGCACATGATGGGCACCGGTATGTCATTGATTGAGATGGTGATGATGTCGGCGGCGGTTGCGCTGCCTGTGAGGGCGGATCGGGGGCAGAAGAAGCGAGCGGGATACACACGGGTGGCGCGGGTGGAGGTGGATGTGTTTGCCGCGCAGGGGCGGGTGCTGGCGGAGGAATTATCGGCGCTGATTCCGCAGGGGGAGGAGATGGAGGCGCGTGCGGAGGGTGTGGACGCGGATGCCGTGGCGAAGGGGGAATGGAAGCGCACGGTGACGACGGGGGAGACGGGGATTTTCTGCTTCCGGGAGACGGAGGAGGGGATGTTTGAGCTTTGCGAATTGACGCGGGATGGCGAGCGGGAGGCGGGTGGGGGGAGGAGTGTGCCGCGGGTGAATCGCAAGGCGGGGGTGAAGCGCGGTGCGCGGAGATTGAGCTTGATGGAGCGGATTCGGAAGCTGTGAGGTTGGGTTGGGGGGAACAAAAGAAGTGGAACAGGGTAGGGAGCATGGCGTGCGGAGGAAGAAAAGACATGCTCACGCGGACGAGAGCATGGCACGCAGACAGAGGGCGCGTTGCGTCTACAATGGCGGGCTATGACGGGAAATGTGAATGAAGGGCGGGCGCTGGGTGAGCAGAAGATGCTGTTGTTTACGCTGCTGGTGGTGGCGTTCAACATGCGCGGGGCGGTGACGGGGGTGGGCGCGCTGGTGACGCCGATCATGGAGGAGACGGGGATTTCGGCGGGTGCGTTTGGGATGATATCGACGCTGCTGGTGATGGCGTTTGGGTTGTTGTCTTTTGTTGCGCCTCGGCTTGGAAGGCGGTTTGGGTTTGAGCGGGCGATGCTGGGGGCGCTGATGGTGCTGGCGGTGGGGATTGTGACGCGGTCGATGGGGCCGGTGGCGTTTTTGTTTGCGGGGAGCTTTCTGGTGGGGGCGGGAATCGCAATCTTGAACGTGCTGGTGCCTGCACTGGTGAGGCGGGATTTTGCGGGGCACATGGGCATGTTCATGGGGATTTATTCGGCGATTTTGGGATTGACGGCAGGCCTGGGGGCGGGGCTGGCGGTGCCGCTGATGAACGCGCTGGGGGGATCGTGGCGGCTGTCTTTGGCGGTGTGGGTTTTGCCGGGGCTGATTGGGGGATTGCTGTGGGCGCCGTACGCGGTGCGGCATATTACAAAGCCGCTGGAGGTGGGCAAGAGTGAAGAGAAGAAGGTGTCGGTGTGGAGGTCGAAGCTGGCGTGGTCGATCACGGCGTTCATGGGGCTGCAGTCGTTGTATTTTTATACGCTGGCGGCGTGGATGCCGAAGATTTTCATTGAGCGGGGGATGAGTTCGGAACATGCCGGGTATCTGATGTTGTTGTTTCAGATTGTGAGCGTGTTTACGTCGCTGGCCGCGCCTTACCTGGCGGCACGGATGAAGGACCAAGTGTTGCTGGGGACGGTGATCGGGGGGATCTGCGTGGCCGGGTCGCTGTCGCTGCTTGTGCCGGGGACGATGCTGGCGTGGCTGTGGGTTTCGATCATGGGCCTGGGGACAGGGGGATGCCTGAGCCTGGCGCTGGTGCTGTTGGGGCTGCGGTCAAGGACGGCGGGGACGGCGTCGGAATTGTCGGGCATGACGCAAGCGGTGGGATATCTGATTGCGGGCCTGGGGCCGGTGATTTTCGGGCTGCTGCATGACTGGACGGGGACATGGGCGGTGCCGGTGATCGGGCTGGGGGCGACGATGGTGGTGATGACGTGGTTTGCGCGGTTGGCGGGGGAGGGGAGGACGGTGGATTGACGGAAAGGGATAAATGATAAGGAATAAGGGATAAGTAAAGACAAGGGGATGCGGGTGAGTGAGTCAGATTTAAGGTGGAAGTGAGTCCAACGGGCCACTGGCGCAGACGCCAGTGGCAGGGGAGTGAGAGTGGATGTGCGGGGTTAGACGATGGGTTTGCCGTTGCGGACGACGGGGGTGACGTCTGGGGAGGGGCCTTTTTTGAGGCCGGGGACGCCGTAGCCGAACTGGTAGGCCATGCGGGGTTCGGAGCTGATGTTGGGGCCGGAGGCGTGGGGGAGGAATTTTTTGAAGATGAGGGCCTGGCCGGGTTTTAGGA
>CAZGOM010000210.1:0-9049 GCA_964527265.1 uncultured Phycisphaeraceae bacterium
AGGCGTCGGTGCCGATGGCGCTGGTGGCGACCTGGCCGGAGAAGACGATCAGGGGTGTGCCGTCCATCAGCGCATCCTGGAGGGGCGTGACGGTGTTGGTGGCACCGGGGCCGGAAGTCACAAGGACCACGCCGACCTTGCCGGAGGCGCGGGCATAGCCTTCGGCCATGTGGCCTGCGCCTTGTTCGTGGCGGGTGAGTGTGAAGTTGAAGAATTTGGATTTGTGGATGGCGTCGAAGACGGGGAGGATGGCGCCGCCGGGATAGCCGAAGATGTGTTTGACGCCGTGCTCGCCCATCATTTCATGGAAGATTTGTGCGCCGGTCATGCCGGTGTATTTGGCGGTGGTGTTGCCGGTGCCCCGTGTGGAGATGCTGGAAGCATTGAGGTTGGCTTTGTGCTGTTTGGACATTGTTGCGAGCCTTTTTTGTGTCTGAAACGTGAGTCAGCAGACGGTTTTAGTCTTGGAAGGGAAATCTTACCTAAAAGCGGTAAGGTCTTAAAGCGCAAATGTTAAGGGAGCCTTGGGAGGCGATTGGCGGGCGGGGGATGTTGCGGGTCTGCCGCTCAGATAACGGCGACCGGGCGGGGGAGCACCGGTGAGGAGACGAGGAGGGGGGAGGTGGAAAGGATGCGTTGCATGGGGGGTATTTTAGCCGGAGGAGGGGAAGGCGGCAAGAGTGAAGCGATAAGTTGTCAAGCGATAAGTGGCAAGGGTAACCCGATATTGCGAACCTTGAAAAAGAGGGAGCGCAGATTGCAATAAGAAACAAACGGGTGCGACGATATACTTCGGGCGATGGAATCCAATTCATCTTTGAATGCCTCGATTACCAGCACATCGATAGAAAAACAATTACGCTCCCTTCCTCTGGCGCTTTGCGCCCTGTTTCTCATTTCGGGAGCCAGTGGCTTGATTTACCAGGTGGTGTGGCTTCGGATGCTGACACGCACCTTGGGAAGCACAGTGTATGCGACCAGCACCATTCTGGCGGTTTTCATGGGTGGCCTGGCGTTGGGAAGCTATTTATTTGGCTGCTACGCTGACCGTGTCAGGCGTCCGCTGATGGTTTACGCGATTCTAGAGGCGGGAATCGGACTGGCTGCGCTGTTGACGCTGGGCATGAACTCATGGCCAGAGCCGTTCTATCGTGCGGTCTATTCATTGGCCGGGGATTCGCGGCCGATCCTCACGGCCGGTCAGATCCTGCTGGTGGCGACTGCGCTCCTAATTCCCACAACGCTCATGGGAGCGACATTGCCAACACTATGTGCATATGGCGTGCGGCGATCCGCGGAAGTCGGGCGCACTGTTGGCACGCTTTACGCGCTGAACACAATCGGGGCGATGCTTGGCGTGCTGATCAGCGGTTTTGTACTGCTGGGGGAGATCGGAGAAACGCGGACGATCATTGTCGGCGTGGTCATTAATGTCCTGGTAGCTGTGGCCGCGCTTTTGTTTTTTCCGAATCAAAGCGGAGATGGTCCGCCGGTGGTGGAGGCTTCTTCTGAAGCGGCAGGCAAGGCGGCCGGTAAGGCTTTGGCTGTTGAGGATGCTGCCGCAGCGCGGCGAGTTCGGCTGATGGTTCTGCTTTCTTTTGGTGTTTCCGGATTCGTTTCGCTGGCTTTGGAGATGATCTGGAGCCGAATGTTGGCGCTTTATCTGGGGACATCGGTGTATGCGTTTACGGCCATGCTTGGAGTGATGCTGGCAGGGATCGGAGTTGGAGGATGGATCGGCGGGCGGGTTGAACGCTGGAAAGATCCGCTTCTGATTCTCATTCGCCTGGAATTGGGAATTGCGTTCATGGCGGCGCTGGGAATCGTGTCGTTCGCCCTTTACAGGAACATGCCGATCATCATCGCTCCGCTGGCGATGGTGGGGCCGGTGGCATTGCTTCTGGGCATCGCCTTTCCGGTTGCGGTGCGATGTTATACGGATCACGCCAACGTCGTTGGACGCCGCGTGGGCGAGTTGTATGCGTGGAATACGGTTGGCTGCATCCTGGGATCGCTGGCTGGTGGTTTTGTGTTGGTTCCCCTGCTGGGGGTCTCGACAACCGGGGCGCTTTTGGTGGTGATCACATTGATATCGGCATTGCTGCTGATAGCGGTGCATCCGAAAGGATTCTCCGTGGCGCGGATGATGGATTATGCGCTGATCGCAGCGTCGCTGTTGACGGTCATTTCCGTGGGCAATCCTTACCGTGACATGCTTTACAACAAGATGTTTGCCTTCAGTGATGAGTTTGTGGTATTCGACCATGTGGAGGAAGCGTCGGCGACCACGACTGTGGGGGGGATTCCCGAGAATCCTCTGGCCCGCATGCTGCTGGTCAACGGCCATGGCATGACAGTGCTGCTCACGGGGAATAAACTCATGGCGAACCTTCCGCTATGGCTTGTGGAAAAGCCCAAGGATGCATTGGTCATCTGCATGGGAATGGGGACCACGTTTCGGACGGCGTCACTGCATCCTGAGATTGATGTGACAGTTGTGGAACTGGTGCCGGCGGTGGCCAAAATGATGCACTATTTCCACAACAATGCGACTGAGGTTTTGGCAAGGCCCAATGCCCACGTGGTGGTGGATGATGGTCGCAATTACCTGCTGATGCACCCGAAAAAGTTCGATGTGATCACAATCGATCCGGCGCCGCCGCTGCATAGTGCGGGCACCGTGAACCTGTATGCCAAAGAATTTTTCGATTTGTGCGCCAGCCGCACCAAGCCTGGAGGAATCGTCTGTCTTTGGGTTCCTGTTGCGCCAATGAGTGAATCGAAGATGGTGCTGCGAACCTTCGCGACAGCGTTTCCCTATGTTTCGGTCTGGAGAGGTCCAACGTACCCCGGCTTCTATCTGATGGGATCACAACATCCGATTACGGACGTGGAATCCAAAATTCGTGCTGGATTCAAGGATTCAACAGTGGTGGCGGATCTGATTGAATGGGATGAGACGTGTTCTTCACCAGAGCGGATTATGGCATTGTATTTGTGTGATCGGCAAGCCCTCCTGGATTTCACGCAAGGCTCGCCAGTGGTTAGTGATGACCGTCCGTACACCGAGTTCCCGATGTTTCGCCTTGGCGGCCGTGATTCGGAGAAGACCGAGCAGTTGACTGCCATCAACGTCCATCAATGGCTGCAGATGCGTCAAAAGTGAAAGCGGATTGATTGAAAGAGTCGTTCACTGAACGCGGCCCTGCCTTTAGGGGCTGTGGCGCGTGGGGTGATAAATTCAGAGCGGTGATGTGGGGCTTTTAGGCTCGGGCAGAACCGATTTCACAGACGTCTTCAGGCGGAAGCGTTGACGTGATCGGTATGTTTGTGGTGGACGAGGTGTTCGTGGAACTTGACTAAGGCATTGTGCTGGTGTTTTTTGAGTTTGGCGTTGTTGCGGGCTTTTCTAACGATTTGGACGGCGTCTTGCGGGGTGAGGGCCTGTTTGGTGTAGAGAAGGTAGGCGGCGACAATCATGACGCTGCGGCCGTGGCCGCCGGCGCAGTGGACAAGGACGCCGGTGTTGATGTGCTTTTGGATGTGATGGACGGCGCGGAGGAGCTGTTTCTGAGTGGCGCGTGTGCCGTCGAGGATGGGGATGGAGAGGTAATGTGGCTGGGCGCGAAGGCCGGGGAACTCGACGAATTCGGGGGCGAGGTCGATGATGCATTGGGCGGATTCGAAGATGCCGACCGCGCGGGCGTCTTTGTCGGTTAAGCGGCGGGAGATCCAGAGGTTGGGAAGGATGGGGCTGATGGCGCCCTTGGGGGACATTTTTTTGCAGGGTTGAAACCTGGCCCAGCCTGACCAACCGGCCCAGTTGAGGAGGAAGTAGGACCAGAGGATGGGCCAGGCCCACCAGCGGCGGGTGCCGTCGGGGTGCTTGCCGAGCATCTGGGGGGCTTGGAGGATGTAGGCCATGCCGGCGACGAAGAAGCCGATGCTGGCGAGGATGAGAAGTTCGAAGAAGGGGGTGGGAAGCGACCAGCCGAAGCCTAAGCCGAAGGCATAGGCGATGAAGGTGCAGCCAATGAAGAGGTATAGGAGGGCGTAGCGCATGGGATTGCGGGATACCGCAATAGAGGATAGAGCAGTAGAAAATAGTGAGTGGACGGAATGATAGCCAACACCCGCCAGACCCGAAGGCGACGGGTTGATTATTTGAGTTCGCCGGAGGCTCGGACGCGGTTGAGCAGAGGGATCAGGGTGTCGGTGAGGACGTTGTCCCAGCCCATATGGGCGACGAGGTCGCGGCCGGAATTGACCAGTTTTTCGCGGTCTTCGTCGGTGAGGGGGATGCGGGACATGAGATCCTCTGCGACCTGCTTGGCGACGGTGGCTTCGACCTGGGTGCGGGTTTCCTCGGACATTTTAAGGATGTCTTCAAGGACGAGTTCGGCGTCGAGCTGAGTGTAATCAGCCGTGATGACGTTGGGGGTGTGCGCGCCTTTGGCGGTGGCGCGGACGAAGCCTTCGCAGCCGCAGACATTGGAGATGACGCAGATGGCGCCTGCGCCCAGGGGCTCCAGAGGGCTGATGCCGAAGGGTTCATAGGTGGCCATACCGAACTCGACGTCGGTGGCGATGCGGAAGAGCTCCATGGAGGTGCCTTCGGGGAGGCGGGGGCTGACGCGTTCGCGGGAGAAGCCGAATTGGTTGACGAGGACGACCTGGATGGCCTTGTGGTCTTTGTTGAAGGCCTCGATCATGCGGTTGATGTCGACTTCCGGCCCGACGAGATCGGGGTAGCCTTCCTGGTGTTCACGGGGCCAGTTGTAGTGCTCGCTCATGGCCTGGACATCGGCAGCGCGGCGCACGCCGCCGGCGGTGGTGAGGATGAAAAGGACGCCGGTGACGTTCTTTTCGGCAAAGAGCGGGTCGAGATGATGCATCACGGCCAAGTCGCGCCAGAGACCTTTGGAGACGACGGGGCGGGTGACGTGAGTCATGAGGACATCGGGGGTGACGCCGATGAGACCGGCGGCGTAATCACGCAGCATCTCACGGGCGGAGTCCTTCTTGGCCATGTCGATCTTGAGGGCGGGGAGGCCGTTATAGACGACATCGACTTGTTTCTGGTTGGTGTGCTCGTTTAAGAACTTGAGTTCCTTAGCGGTGTAATCACCGACGGCGATGACGCCGTCGCACATGTGGGCGCGGCTGATGAGTGCGTGGCGGAAGTGCTCTTCCTGGGGCCCAAAGACCTGGTCGACGTACAAGCCCTTTTCCTGAGCGATTTTCAGGGCGTTGTAGAACATGGTGTCATGCCCAGGGTGGTGTTCGACAAGGCGGCGGGCGGTGGAGCATTCGTGGGCGTGGAAGACGGTGCGGAAGTATCCCTGGCCTTCGAGCATGACGGCAAGGGCGGCAGGAAGGCCCATGAATTCATGGGCAAAGAGGATGCAGGGGTATTCTTCCTGGTCAAGAATGGCGCGGAGGGCGTAGTGAGTGGGCTCGGCAAGGCGGGCGTATTCTTCGAAATCCCAGTGGTTTTCGTATTTGAGGCAGTCGAGCCCGAGTTTTTCCCAGAGGGAGGTTTTGAAGACGTTGAGGCGGGATTTATTGACGTGGAAGACGTCGATGAGGAGGACTTCGGCTTCGCCGGTGCGGCCTTCCTCGGGGAGGTCGTAGGAGCGTGTGCCGTAGATGATGGAGACGTCGAAAGCCCATTCGATGGGCTTGAAGCGACCGGCGAGGCCGATGCGGTCGATGTTGTCGACGGAGGAGTAGAGGACTTTGCCGTGGTCGCCGAGGCGCTTTTCAGGATCGACTTCAAGGCGTGCGGAGGTAGGGCCGACGAGGATGGACCTGCCGACATGCTCCTGGTAGACGGGGCTGGTCATAAGGCCCTGGAGGACGGTGCCAATGCCACCGATCTGCTCGACGGCTTCGTGGGTGACGTGCGCCAGGGTGAACGGCTTGATTCGGTTTTTACGTGCCATTGCCGTGTTTTTTCCTGTGTGAGCTCCCGCGCGCGTTAGTTTACAGGAAGCGGGGGAGATGCGGTAGTTATGAGGGAATCCCTGAGGTTTGGGTGGTGGGAAGGCGGGATGGGCGTGGGGGCGGAGAATCGGCTAATGTAAAGTGACGTCAAACCCCTAATCAATCCGTAAAAGGAGCTGAGTATGTCCAAATCCATGTTTGCAATCGTTGCCGTGCTGGGCCTGATGAGCCTCGGCGGATGCGCGCAGTATTACCAAGTGACTGATCCCACTTCAGGGAAGGAATACTACACTTGCCACCTGGACCGCAAAGCGGGTGGGGCGTATGCGTTCAAGGATGAGCGCAGTGGTGCGGAAGTGACGCTGCAGAACTCGGAAGTGCTGCCGATTTCGGCGGAAGCCTTCCGCGCCGGGAAAGCCAAGCCGGCGGAAAAGACGACAAGCACGACGACGTATACGACGCCTGCGCCGCGGTGATAGGTTGATCAGGTATTAAGAATCAAGATCCCAGCCTGATTGTGTAACGATCAGGCTGGGATTGTTTTTATTGAAGATTGAGCGGCGAACTCTAGCGAGTTCGGGTTTTGTTACACTCTGGTCCATGCTTGCACAAGTACACAGCTTTGTGCTCCAGGGGATTGATCCGCTCGCCTGCGAAGTTGAAGTGGATGTCGCCGAACGGGGCTTGTCGAAGACGACGATAGTCGGTTTGCCGGACGCGGCGGTGAAGGAGTCGATCGAACGCGTCAGATCGGCGATCTGCAATTCGGGGTTTTCATTTCCGATCACGCGGCTGCTGGTGAACCTCGCGCCTGCGGACATCAAAAAGGAAGGACCGAGCTTCGACCTGCCGATTGCGGTGGGGTTGCTACTGGCTGAAAAGGCAATCCAGACGCAGAAGCACAAGTGGTATCTGTTTGCGGGTGAATTGGCGCTGGATGGGCGGATTCGGCCGATTCGCGGGGCGATCAACCTGGCGATTCTGGGCCGTGATATGAAGATGGATGGGGTGGTGGTACCTATCGACAACGCCCGGGAGGCGGCGGCGGTGGAGGGGATTGATGTGTATCCGGTGGACTCATTGACGGCGGTGGTGGGTTTTTTGAATGACACGCTGGAGATTGAGCCGTACCCGGTGGTGGATTTCGCGTCGATTGTGAAGAGCGAGTCGGCGCCGGTGGATTTTGTGGATGTTCGGGGGCAGGAGGCCCCTAAGCGGGCGATGATGATTGCCGCGGCAGGGGGCCACAACATCATCATGATCGGGCCAGCGGGAACCGGAAAAACGATGATGGCCAAGGCGCTAGCGGGGGTGTTGCCGGGGCTGACGCATGAAGAAGCGCTTGAGGTGACACGGGTGCATTCGTGTGCGGGCTTGGTGCCCAAGAACCAGGGGTTGATCGCATCGCGGCCGATACGCACGCCGCACCACACGGCAAGCACGGTGGCGATGATCGGCGGCGGGGCGATCCCGCGGCCTGGGGACGTGAGCCTGGCGCATCATGGCGTGTTGTTTCTGGATGAGATGCCGGAGTTTCCCCGGATTGTGCTTGAGACGTTGCGACAGCCTTTGGAAGACGGGCACGTGACGATTTCACGGGCGCATGGGACGGTGCGTTTTCCGGCGCGGCTGATGCTGGTGGCGGCGATGAACCCGACGCACAAAGGGGACAAGCCGACGGATGACTACGGGCGAAAGGCGATGGAAAAGTATCTGGCGAAGCTGTCTGGGCCGCTGATCGACCGGATTGATATCCATGTGGAAGTGCCGGCTGTGCCGCACAACCAGTTGATGGGGGATGGGGTGAAGGGGACGAGCTCGGCGCAGATGCGGGAGCAGGTGATCAAATGCCGCGAGCGTCAGGGGGCGAGGAATGGAGGGAAGCCCAACAGCGCGTTGTCAGGGAGAGAGTTGGATAAGCTGGCAAAACTGGATGGCCCTTCACGCGAGGTGCTTAAGCAGGCGATGAATGAGCTTGGGCTGAGCGCGCGGGCGTATGACAAGATTCGGCGCGTGAGCAGGACGATTGCGGATCTGGAAGGGACGGCGGAGATTCAGCTTCACCATGTGGCAGAGGCGATTCAGTATCGGCTGCTGGATCGGAAGCATTGAAGCAGATGGGTTCTGGGTCTTGGGTTCTGGGTTTTGTCAGAGGAAGAGGCTGTATATGGCCAGTATTCATGTGGTGAAGCTGGGGGGGAGTTTGATGGATTTATCGGATTTACCGGCGCGGCTTAGCCAGTGGATGAGGGGGGTGGATGCTTCGCAGATGCTGCTTGTTGTGGGGGGGGGGGTGGCAGCGGATGTGGTGCGGGAGATGGACAGGGCGCATGGGCTTGGGGAAGAGAGGAGCCATTGGCTGGCGATCCGGGCGATGGAGTTCAATGCGCATGTGGTGGATGCGGTGATGGGTGAGCAGGTGGGGATGGCCGGGTGCCTGGAGGATGCGGAGATTTTGTGGAACGAGGGGAAGGTGGCAGTGGTTTCGCCGCACATGTGGCTGGAGCAGGAAGAGATGATCGGCAAGGGAATTGCGCATCGGTGGACGTTTACGAGCGATTCGGTGGCGGGGCATATCGCGGTGCAGGTGGGTGCGGCGAGATTGACGATGTTGAAGTCGGTGTTGCCGCGTGTGGGACAAAGCGGATGCGTGACTGCGCAGATGATGGCGGATCAGCAGATCGTGGATTCAGAGTTTCCCGGGGTTGTGAAAGGGTTGGAGGACGTTTGGGTTTGCAATTTGCGTGGCGAGGGCGATGGGGTGAGAATAACAGTTGATTAGGATTGGATTTGAGTGCAAGAAAAAGACCCGGCGTGTGGGCCGGGCCTGGGGTGGTGCGTGTTTTGGCATGAGTAAGACACGGCCCGCCTTCGGGGCGAGCCCCCAGAATGGTTCAGGCGTAGCCGCCGCCCTTGTTATTAATGCCCATGGCGGTGCGCTTGGCGTCGCGTTCGGCGCCGAGCTTGTCGATGATGCCGGACTTGCGGAGTTCGGTGAGGGGGCTGGCGGAGACGCCTTTGGATTTGCGCCAGGCCTTCAGGATGGGAGTGACGTCGGTGTAGAAGGCGTTGCGCAGGCAGGTTTCGCCGGCGACGATGTCGC
>CAZGOM010000211.1:0-9036 GCA_964527265.1 uncultured Phycisphaeraceae bacterium
ACCTGGCCCCGGGTGGCTGGGCTGCAATGCGCCGCGTCGGGAAGAAGCACGCCGGGGAGTGTGACTGGTGAGTACCACTGAGCAGCATGCCGCGTACCGGGCCGGCCTATGCGTGGGGGGCTGCGGACAACCCCACTCAGCAGGCCGCCCTCGCTGCGAAACCTGCCACTCCGAGCATGTGCAAGCCCAAAACGAAGGGAGGCCGATATAGGTGGCCAGGATCCGCACATTCAAGCCAGAGTTCTTCAGGTCCCCCGACACCGCCAAGGCATCACACACAGCCCGCCTGCTTTTCATGGCCATGTGGTCATGGGCCAACGATGACGGAATCGGCGAAACCAACCTCTACGGACTGCTCGGATTCGCCTTCCCCGACGAGGACGAACTGACAGTGAAGGATCTTCAGAGGCTCCTCAAGGAAATCCGCGGAAGCTTCAGCGTGGCCTTCTACGGGCACCGTGGACGCTTCTACTACGCGATTCGGTCATGGAATTCGCACCAGAAAACGGAGCGTCGGGCTTCGGGCAGGTTCCCCGGACCCGATGATGCGGATTCAGTCCCTGACCTGCGGTTTGAACCAGTGGAGGAAATCGGCGGATTTTCCGAGGGCACGCAAGGAGATTCAGACCCTGGAACCGGGGAAAGGGAACCGGGGAAAGGGAACCGGGGAACAACAGACTTGTCCGACCCTGACGGGCCAGACGACATCGACCGAACCAACATCGCCGTCACCGAAGACGACTACCCCGACACCTTCAAAACCATCTACCCCAAAGCGTTTGAAGAGTGGTGGGAAAACTACCCACGCAAGGACGCCAAAAAGGCGGCACTCGAAGCGTGGAAGCGGGCATGTAAACGCGCCACCAAAGACGCCATCACCGCCGGGGCGATCCGATACGCCCAAGACCCCAACCGCGAGGACCAGTACACGAAGCAGCCGAAAACATGGCTGAACGGCGACTGCTGGCTAGACGATCCGCTGCCATCCCGAAGTAACGCCCCGTCGAACGTGACCGCATTTCAACGCAAGACCGCCCACAACGCCGCGGTACTCCAGGCACTCGCCAACGAATCACACACACCGGAGCTGATGCCATGACCGCCAATTACGCCCAGGTCGCCGCCGCCGTCTACCAGGCGTGCAACCACTTTGACCCGTACTTGCCGACACTGTCACCAGAGTTGGCCAAGGCGTGGGGCCGGCAGTTCGAGAAATTCCAGTTCAGCATCGACGACCTGATGAAGGCCGTGGACCGGGTGTACGAGGACCACGGTTCGGGGTATCGGCCGCTGCCGAAGGACATCACTGATGCGGCCAGGGCGATTCGGCGTGAGCGGTGCGAGCGGGAGTCGGCCGATGAGCGGCGGGCGCGTGAGGATGCGCGTGACGCGGATTTGGAGCGGCGTAATCAGCTCGCTACGGCGGTGGCCCGGCTGGCCGAGTCGAAGGCGGTTGATCATGCCTGACCGTTTCGGCGATCCCGCCGAGCAGCCGAAAGTGTTCACCCGCCCGAAGATCAACCCGCTCACGGTGGCATGCGCCTGGTGCAAGGCGAGCGTCGGGAATCGGTGTGTGGTTCCGGGGACGGGTGTGGCGTTGGTGAAGTCGCCGGCTCATGACGTTCGTATGCGTGCCGCTGAGCTTGCTGCTACGGGCGCTTTGGCGAAGGGGCGCATGTCATGACACCAGCCCAGTTTCATGCCGAGGTGGAGAAGCTGCTCGATGCGGGGAATGTCGAGTGTTGGCGGATTGGGTTGGGGTATGCGGCGATCCTGATTGACCAGGCGCGGGTGCAGGCGGTTGAGGATCCGGGTGTGCCTGTGGATGTGTGGTTGCAGGCGGTTGCGGCGGTTTTGCGTCAGGTGTCGGCGGAGGCGCAGTGATGCCCAGCAACGCCGGGGGCGCGCGAAACCCTATCGGCGCGTATGCCGGGATGGGTGGAGACGCTGCGGGAGCAAATAGAGGGTTTTCTGCGCAATCGGAAAAGAACCTCGAGCTAGGCCCGTACCCCCCCGCCACTGAGCGTCTCGGGTGGCTGCTTGACGCCGACGACACCCGCACCCAAGCCGCGCTGAGCCGATCCTGTGACGTTTGCGGGGTGAAACGAGGCGACTGGTGCCGCAACCAAATCAACCCGAATCAACCTTTGCCAGGCCGATTGATTCACCACGCACGGACCCAACCACGCGGCAAGGAGAACACCAGTGACAAGTGAATGCTGCGAGTGCGGCAGAACGGTGTCCTACAAGACCGGATTCAGCCTGATAGGCGGCCTGGGCGACTCGTCTAAGGATCGCGTCTATTGCCCACAGTGCGCCCCGAATCGAGGCAAGGGCTACACACTCCGCGATTTGGAGCGGATGCGCGACGAGTCCCGTATTACCCGAGCCCAGCGTGACATTCGGCTGATGGATCAACTCGGGCCAGATGTGTATTTCGCCATACAGTCCGACCGACGACACGAACCGAAAGGCGACGAATGAGCAGCGATAAGCGAGACGATGCGGTGCCACTGATCACCGAGCTCATCGCCGAGGTTGAACGACTCCGCGCACTCCCATCCCGGCTTCACGCTTTCGGTGCCGATTGCGTCACCAACGGGGATATGACACCCGCCGCGAAACGGATGCTGGACAAGATCGCGAAAGGCGACCAGTGAGCACCGACCGTAGCGGGCTGACCGACTCGCCCGACTGGCTGAACCGCCTGATTGTTCACGCCGCGAAGTACGCCGCCGAGGCGGCCTACGAAAACCCCGCCGCCGACTTCCTCACCGATCCCCGCATGGAGTGGACTCGCATGGAAGACCGCGAATATCCGGACCGGACGTGCGCCTGGTGCTACCACCCACGCAACTCGGATGAATGCCAATTCGCCGCCAACCACACGCCATACGTGGAGATGTTCGCATGAGCACCCCGAAGCCTTGCCCAAACTGCCTGCGCACAACCGTGACCGAACTCGTCCCCGCCACCTTCCGCACCCACACCACCTACCCGACCGGCCTGAAACTCGTGAGTACGGAGCTGGTCACCCCGCCATACCGCATCTGCACCTGGTGCGGCTACACGCACGGATACGAGGAAGACATCGCATGAGCAACGACGCCCGCGCCGCCGCATGGATCACCGCATGGGACTGCCTAGTCGAGGCCGACCGCTGCCGCAAAAAGAGCATCGAAGTCAAGATCGCCGAAGCCAGGGACGCATACCGCACCAGCATGGAAGACCTGCAACGACAAGGCGAACTGTTCGCTGCACTCGCCAACGCTTCGACCCAGGTAGGCATGACCGCCGGTGTTGAACTCGAACACCGCGCCACGGAAGAACGTGAACGCAACGACCGCAACCGGCGCTTGTTCGATCAACTTCAGGATGAAGCCGACGAAGAGGTTGAACCGTGACCGAGTCGACTCTCACCCTCACCGCGATGCGTATCGGGAAACCCGTCCACACCCCACAGCTCGCATACGGTGTCGAAGCGCCATGGATGCGCGAGGGCCTCTGTCGCACGGGTGACCCGGAACGATTCTTCCCCCACCCCCGCGGGGAGGCTGACCGCCGCCGTGAAGCCCGCACCGTGTGTCTCGCCTGCCCGGTGCGGGAAGCCTGCCGCGACCACGCCCTGAAACACAACGAGGGCTACGGCATCTGGGGCGGCCTCACCGAAACCGAACGTAACCGCATCAACCGCGGCGAATCCGTGCGCTACATCGAAGCACGCGCATTCAAAACCACCACCCCGAAACCCCCACCGCCAGCACACATCCGCACATGCCCCACCTGCAACACCACATTCCACACCCCCCACAACGCCACCCGCTACTGCCAACCCACCTGTAAACCCCAACGCGTCGCCGCCCCGCTCCGCACCATCACCTGCCGCTGCGGAACCCAATTCACCGGCGACAAACGCGCCCGCCACTGCAGTAGCCGATGCCGAGCCGCACACCACAGGGAGACCACCGGAGTACCACGGTGAATCCCGAGGCCGAGCAGATTGAGCACCTGGATTTTCAACCGTCCTGCCAGATTTGGCGGCTCGACCTACCCGGCTACTCATGCCCAACCGCTCCTATCGCGCTCGTCGAATGGCACAAGGTTGGGTACTGCAAAAGCGGATGCAACGAGTTCGGCAACATGTGCGGATTCGTCTGCCTAGACCACCTACGCCTACTGACTCAAGAATCGCAAGACCTCATCACCAACAGTTTCGCCAGAATAGCCCCAAGATTCGTGCACTACACCGTGCTCCGATGCCACACATGCGGGCTGGAAATCCGTTCTGTCACCGACATACTCCAGAAAGTTGTGATGCTATGACCGACCTACGCTGCATCGTTTCCGCTGGAAGATGCTTAGGAACCGAACTCGACAACCGTGGTGTGAAACACGCGGCCGTCGTTTCCCATCCGGGCCGGCTGTGCGAGAAATGCACAAGCCTCGTAGGAAACATCATCAAAAGCCTCGTAGACGACTGGGACGCTCTGCAGACGCTTATGGGAGAGAAGCAATCTCAGCAGGGCGAAAAGGTGTTGTACACCGCTAACCCGGCTATACCGCTCAACACCGACGCCGACGCGAAACAACGGCAACTCGCCGAACTTGTAGACCTTGCTGCTGAAATGGTTTCAGCCGGCACCGGGAAAGACTACGAGCCCACCAGAAACCGCAGGATCCAAACCGGGGTGGACCTGGTCTACCCGCACCTGTCTGTGCTGCTGGAAACCCCCGCGGACTGGGTGTTGCGTTGGGACCGATCCGGGGAGGCGCACGGCGAGGAACCCACCAGTTGGGTCAAGGTCGGACCCAAGACATACCAAGGTTTAGACCGGGCCGGCAACGAGCTCGACGGCACCGGTGGCCGCATGGTGATGATGTCGGGCGCCGATATAGCACTGGAACTGTGGGGATTGCACGAGCTGGTTCGTGGCATGTACGGCGGCCGGAAACGAGACCAGCGTGAACACATGGCCACCCCCTGCCACTGGTGCGGATACCGCAGCCTCTACCGCGATCACGGCGGGGATCTGATCTATTGCACCCGCTGCCCGAAAGGCACCCCTGGCGCTGTCGGGTATTCCCGCGAACAGCACGACACCCTGTTGAAACGATCGGAGTTCTACATGAAAGTTCTACGGCAGCAGGAACTTGAGACGGTGAATTGGCTTCTTCAGGAGAAGGACTGGAAGGCAGATGTTCAGTCGTGGCTAGCGGCGGAGCGCATGTGGCGGCTCGGGCAGGCTGCGGCAGTCGCAGGGTTCGGGTCGGTTGATGAGTTTTTGGTAGCGTTGGACAAGGTGGCGTGATGACGGACGAGTACACAGCACCGGAGCCGTGGCCGTGGCGGGGTGACTCGAAAATAGGCCAAGTGCAACGCATCGCCATGGCCTACCGGTCGCTGTGTGAATCACTTGTCTACGGGGCCCTCCCAAATCCGCAAGCAGCGTTGGTCAACGAGGACGCGGAATGGGTGCGCTACGGACATCACTGGGTGACGCCCAGCTCTGCGCCTCAACCGGATATGGATCAGTGGGTGAGTATCAGGGACTGCGCCCATTACGTGTCGCAGTACTACCCGTGCACACCCCGGAATGTGCACGACTGGATCAACCGAGGACACGTGCAGCACCGAATCGAGTCGGACGGTTCGGCCAGCGTGAGGTGGGGATCGGTGATGGATTACGACCAGAAACGACGGACCGCGTGAGACACGCTGAGAGCGATAGCCAGCAGGCTGGACTACGCGCGCGTATGCTGTGGGCAAGTACACCTATGCCCGCAGTCGGTTTCGCACTGATCTTGCGGGCATTTTTCATGCACGTGAAGGTGGTTTGCAGCCGGTGCCCCAACAACTCAGCAAGACACGGGCCGACCTCACAATCCACGGAAGCACTGTCACGAAGCGATACCGCAGCCCAGCCGATGCGCTCAACGAAATCGGCTGGTACCAGACTCTGCCCACAGGCATCTGCCCGAACCTGATCGACGCCGACCCCACAAACGGGGTTCTGGTTATCGCCTACCATCACCCAGCGAACGAACTCCAGGGATACCGGCCAGTCAAGGCTTTAGCCGAACTTCTCGAAGAGTTAGAGACGCGTGGTGTCCACCACCGTGATGTCCATCCCGGCAATATCGTGGACGGCCCGCACGGACCGTTGCTTATCGACTGGGAAACCGCAGTCTCGGCTGCCGGGTTGAGCTACGACCTGCATGGTCCTGCCGTCACAGGAATCCCGATCCCCTCCATCCATCAGGCATTGGGTACCGGATATGCCATGTGGTGGGGCAGTGACCATCGAATGTCCATCAAGAACGCTTGGAGAGCTGAATGCATCCCTACCATCAGCGACGCAACAGTGACGCGCGACTATCCGCGATAGGCGAGTACCTTGGCGACGCCCGGGGTTTCACATGCCTGGAGTTCGGCGCCCTGGACGGATACTTCTCCGCCCGACTGGCTGACCAGTACGGCGCGCAGTGCACCGCGGTAGACGACAGCCAACACCTCGCCGGGACACCAGGCGTCACCCTGATCAACGAGCGGCTCACCCCCACCCAGATCCGCAAACTCGGCACCTTCGACGTGGTGCTGTGCCTGTCCGTGCTGCACCACCTTCCGCAGTGGAAGGCAACCCTATCCGCCCTACTGGATGCCGCGCCGCTGGTGTTTGTGGAGACCGCGAACACGGGCGAGACGCTCCCCAAGGCCAAGGCGCACGGCTCATCGGCCAGCATTCATGCCGCGGTCGAGGACGCTGGCGGAATCGAGTTGTGTCGAACCCCCGGATATGACGCCAGTTTCGACCGGCCACTATGGGTGATCGACAACCAGCCGCAGCCCGCACCCGACGTGCCCGCCGAGGATCCGGACGACCTACTCGAGTCGTGATGGACATCGCGGTTGTCACATCCGTGTGGGGCGACTACAGCCACTACCTGCCAGCCTGGGCAGAATCAGTGGCCGCACAAACCTTGCCGCCAATCGAGACCGTAATCATCGATGCGGGGGTTACAGACCTCGGGCCGCTCGCCGTAGCCGCCGGCACCCTGTCCACCGCCGGCATCCAGGTGCATGTCAGCGGAATCCAGTACGACACCCTCGGCGCGGCCCGCAACGCAGCCGTCGCCGCCTGCTCCACCGCCTGGGCGATGCACCTCGACGCCGACGACTTACTCCTCGACCACGCGATCGAAGACGTTGCCGAAATACATGCCGATGCTGACGTGATCAGCCTCGGCGCCATCCGCAACGGCAAACCCGCCGTGTTCCCAGACATCACCGCCGAAAAGATCCTGGCCCGCCAGCATGGAATGTTTTCCTGCGGAGCATTCCGCAGATCGTTATGGGAACAACGGCCGTGGCACACCCACAATGACTGGGTTGACTCCACGTTCTGGGTCGGCCTCGCGCACCTGGGCGCCCGGTTCACCTCCACAGGACGCGTCGGATTCGTCTACCGGCAACACGAAGATTCGATCAGCCACGCGCTGACACCACATGAACGTGCGGCCGCAATCGACCAGTGGAAACGCGCGTGCACGGAATGGACGCTCAACTAACGTGCCCACCGTTCACGTCCTGCCCTGTCACGATCTCATCGAGCATGAGGATGAAGGCGACGACTGCCCCTGCGGCCCCACGCTGGAACCCGTCCCATGCGAGGACGGGTCGATGGGCTGGGTGATCACCCATCACAGCCTGGACGGACGGGAACGCCACGAATGATCGGCATCGTCGGCCACATCGACCGCATCGCAATGGTGGAGGAGCTGGCCGGCAAGGTCGGCGCCGAATACGTGTCGATAGACGACGGAACAATCGGCGCCCGCGCAAACCACCTCCGCGTCTGGTCCAAGCTAGCTACACTCACCGGCCATGGACAAAGCGATCATGACAGTCATCGGGGTGATCGCGACCGTGGCGTTGGGGACAGCGTTCTTCGGGTTCCTGTGGATCCTGGTGGGCACCGGACTCTTGCCGGGGTGGATCCTCATCGCACCGATCGTGATCGTGGGCCTAGTCGCGGCGGGATTCATCAACAAGGTGATCGCCGAACGCAAGTAGCGTGGTGCGTCGTCCTAGAAGATGACGCCATACCGTGCGGAGCGTTCCGCCGCCAGCTCAACCAAGTTCTGACGGTAGCCACGACACCGATCGTCGGCCTCTACCTCGGCCGCTCCTACCCGATCGCATGGCAACGCCACATCGCCCACATCGCCAACGATCCCGCCCACTGGGCGATCTCCACTCACCTGCTGCACGGCGTCGGCACCGCCATCCGAGCCGACCTCGTCCCCGACATGATCACCCACGTCGGCCGTCAGGATCCGGAGTGGCCAATCGACGACTCCATCACCGCATGGGCACGTGCCCGCGGCCATCTCGTCGGATACACGCGGCCCTCACTCGTAGACCACGCCGACCAGGAGCCGATCATCCAGCAGCGCTACGACGGCGGCCAACGCGACCAACCACGAACAGCCTGGGCATTCGGCACCCGCGAACACTGGAACAACAGCAAGGTCACACTGCCGTAATGCCACGCGCACCGAAGTACTGCGCCCACGATGACTGCACAACCCTCATACCCGGCGGCACCCGCAACTGCCCCACCCACACCTCACGCTGGCCCACCGACCAACGCACCCGACGCACCAAAACACCCGAACACGAAGCATGGCGCGGCCAAGTCCTCATCAACGCCCGACACCAATGCCAACTCCGCTACACAGGCGTATGCATCGACACCGCCACCCAAGCCGACCACATCAAACCCGTCACCGAAGGCGGCCCGGAGTTCGACCCGACCAACGGGCAAGGCGCATGCGAACCCTGCCACCGGCTGAAGTCCTCCGACGAAGGCCACCGAGCGCAAGGCCACCACGTCCCACACCGTCCACGCCTCTGACCAGCGGAAACACAAGCCGACCGGCGGATCGAGTCCGATGAACCGACAGGCAAGCCCCTGACCTGCGGAAACACTGAACCACCCCCCGGGACCACCCCCTATAGGGGGTCCCCGGCCGCTA
>CAZGOM010000212.1:0-8930 GCA_964527265.1 uncultured Phycisphaeraceae bacterium
GGACTCGGGACTCGGGACTCGGGACTCGGGACTCGGGACTCGGGACTCGGGACTCCGCCACGGCTTCTAAGCCGGGGCGGAAAAGGGCGCAAGGCGTGACGCTTCCTTTTTAGAGGGCGTCACGCCTTGCAGACCGGGCTCAGAAAGCGGTCTTGATCCTGCTCATGGAGGCAGGACAGTTGGTTTGTGCAAACCCCGGCAGACATGCTTCAAGTCCTTGTCAGACAAGCAACTCGGTGCCCCGGTGACTGTTACATCGGCGCTCTGGAGGGGGCAACTTGAGGAGAATTCGTGCGAACATGTTTCAGTTCCGATAACCATGTTTTTCGCGTTGCATTGATCGATGTTCAAGGCTCGTTGCTGTCCAAAGCAGGTTTCTTAAGGGATTATTAAAGTTTTGGGCGCGCTTGGTATCATGCCTCCAACCTTTGACCTAATGAGAGAGAGCCATGGGAATCACTGTCATCAATCCGCATAACGGCGAAGAAATGAAAGTCCGCGACGGCGACGCAGGGCGCGCTGTGAAGGATAAAGAAGGCCGCATCTTCTATGTCATGCCCAAGAAAGATGGCACGGGTTACTACGGCGCGCTCACCCGGGCGGGCAGCGAGAAGGAAGAGGCCCGCAACAAGGAAATGGAAGAAAAGCGCGCGGGGGCACAGTCGAATGTGCAAACCGAATGGCAATCCAAGCCATCGGGCGGAGGCGGATGTTTTGCGACCATTAAAAAGACAATCAAGCTGCTGATTGTTCTTGCCGTGCTGGCGGGACTGGCCTGGGCCGTGCTGTTTGGCCCCCTCAAGGGCAAGATCCCCTACCTCCCGGGCTACAACGCAGGCAACACGACCCCGGCGCCAACAACACCGGCGCCCTGATACGACAACGTTATGACTCTTGATCCCGGAGGGATCGCAGCCATACAAGCCGGGGGTTGAGCGTGTATGTCACGCGATACCCCCGGTAAATAAAGATACGAATGCTCTTGCACGCGCCTGCTTCCATGCCAATGACCCTGCAAAAATCCATTCATAGAGTTGTAGTTTTGGCTCTAAGCCGGATCACGCTCGATCCACCACTCATCTCATCACCGCTCAAAGCCAGGGCAATTGCATTTGAAATATTCGGAGGCCCTCACCTCCGGGTTGCGGGTTATCGGGCTGCTGGCTGGCTTCAAAAACGTCAATACCATCCAAGGTGAATGCCCTTTTGATACATGGACATGCCCCGCGGTTACCCATTGACACCCGACAACCCGCCACCCGATAACGCGGGCGCGTAGGCCAATCGTCAAATGCAATCGCCCTGTGCTCAAGGCTGGGGCACATTAACGCCCTGCCCAAGCGGTGCTACAGGCGCATCCTGCCCGGCTCCGGCAGCCTTGATCTTCGCCAGTAACCTGGCGTCAATGGTCTTTGTCTCTGGATCGTTATCCGTGGTCATGTCCAATTCAGGATCGAAATTGCCGGATTTCTTAAGCGCCTCTTCACGCTGGCGCTCCCTCGAACGCGCATTAACCGCTTCGCGCCAAGCCTGCACGGCCTCTTGCTTCTGCCCCGCGCGCCAAAGCGCATCACCCAAATGGTCGATCACGATTGAGCTATCCGACTCACCGGTTTTGTGAGCCCGCCGCAGTTCGTCAACCGCTTCCTTGAATTTGCCGGATTTATAGAGAATCCAACCCTTGGTATCAATGTAAGAATCGGTGTCCGGCTCTTGAGAAAGTGTTATATCAATCATGGTCAAGGCCTTATCGAGGTTAATGCCTTCGACAGCCCAGACGTAGGCAAGGTTATTGTTTAAGCCAGGATGAGTGGGATTGCGTTTCAGCCCTTCCAGGCGCACCGTCTGCGCGGTGGCTCGATCCCCAGCGGCCTCAAACACGGTGGCCAGCCGGTCAAGGATGTCGGCGCTTGCGACTGGCACTTTATCGGCGACGTCCTGAGCGAACTTGATCTTCTGCGCGGGAGTTTTGGTCTTGTCCAGCATCAGCGCGGTGGCCAGGAAAGAGATTGCCGGCGAAAGGCGGATCTCAGGTGTTGAGGCATTGGCGATCAATGCCTCCGCGGCAAGGTTCTGCGCCTTGGTAGGCTGTTTGGTGAGCAGATAAATCTGCGCCAGCGACACTCGGACGTCGGTCAGGATCGGCTCATGCGCTTCAGAAAGAACGGGCTCAAGCACCTTCAGTGCCTTATCAAACTGCTTGCGAGATACATACAGGCGAGCATACTGCACCGCCCTGGAAGGCGATGCAGGCTCCAGGGCAAGGGCTTTTTCGGTGACCTCAAAAGCAAGGTTGATCTGCTGCGTGCGCAGGTAATGATTGCGCGCGGCAATGAGCATGTCCCGTTCGCCGGGGAAATTAGCGACCGTTTTTGCGGCGATCTGATTGGCTTCGTCAAGCTTGCCCGCGGCAACATGCGCTTCCAACAGCAGCTCAAGCGCTCCGCCGTCTTTGGGGTTTTGACGCAGCAATTGCTGAAGTGCTTCCACCGCTTGCTGGTTTTTTGAACTCGCAAGCATCAAACGTGCCCAATGAAGACGCGCTATGCGACTCTCCGGAATAGTACTCGTGAGGCGCCGCGTTAGCCGAGAGTATTGTTGTTGACCGTCATTGATGCGGCCCGTGTTATAAAGGTCAAAAAGGCGCTCGTAATAGACTTCAGTGGTCGGTTTCTGGTCAAGGCCATCCAGCAAAGTGCGCTCCGCGCCGGAAGCATCCCCCAGACCGAACTGCAGTTCCGCCCGCTGAACAGTCAGGTCAACATTGCCCGGTTGGGCGTTAAGAAGTGTATTGACCAGAGCCAGGGCGTCTTTGGATTTGCCCTGGGCGATGAGGATCAGGACGCGCAATTGCGTGACGCCCTGCTTGTCCTGCGATTCAACGGGAGCAATCGCTTTGGTCGCGCCTGCAAGGTCGCCGGAAGTGACCAAAAGCCTGACCAGCGCCAGACGCGCGGCCAGAAGATCAGGCGACTGCGTCACCACCTTCTGATAGGCGGCGATGGCTTCGGTCGTCTTGCCTTGCTCGGCAAGGAAGCCAGCCAGAATGAACGCGACACCCGGCTCGGTTGAAACCAATTGAGCCGCCGGGAGAATGTCGGCGCCTTCAGGATCGGTCAGTTTTAGCCGGGTGAATAGGCTTGAAGCGCGTTCCGGGCTGGCAATGATGGTTTGACCTGCGATCAGGACAAAGTCTTTGGCTAAAGCAGGGTTGCCGGTAAGTTTGGGCTCCGAAGTGGAAATATCACGAGCCAACTCCTCAAATACTTCGACGTCCTGCGGCTTGGCGCGCAGATGGCGCATGAGAAAATCACGTCGTTGGGGATTCTGCATCAGGCGGGAAAGGGCAACGGCCAGATCTGCGCTTTTGCCTTTGGACGTGTAAACCGTTTCAAGGCGCGATTGAAGGGCCGGGAGATCCCCTCCGTTCTTGGCGTAATAGTCAACAAGCGCAATGGTGGGAGCATCAAAACGCCCTGCCGAAAGCAGATCCATCACAGTGGTCTGTGCGCCGATCTTCTGAGTCGCACGCAACTGCGCGTAAATCAGTCGGGGAAATGCCTCCATGGGAATCATGTTGTCATCGGCGTCTGAAATGGCGCGCTTGTAGTATTCGATGGCTTTATCGGGCTTGCCCAGCCGGCAGTTGGCATCGCCAATCGAAACGAGAATGGCGTCCTTTTGAGACCTTAAAGCGCGGGTCTGACGATTAAGCCTCGCGGTCGCGCGAAGGTCGGCATCCTGCGAATTTAAAACTCTGTCGAGCGCTTCGACAGCACCCTGGTCGTAGCCCAGCTTTTCAAGCGCGCCGGCGATGTTGTATGAAGACACGGCAATCACCGCTTCATCCGCAGTGCCCATCCGGACCGGTTGCATAAGGACCTTGTGATAAGCCCAGACGGCGGTGACCCAGTTGCCCTGCTCAATGGCAATGTTGCCCAGCATGAAAAGGGAGTCCAGATCGTTAGGGATCTGCTCAACAACCTGTTGATAATAATTAGCAGCGCGCACCGCATTGCCGGACAGAAGATTGGCTTCCCCCAGTGAACGAAGAATATCCGGTGAATTAGGTGCCAGGCGATTGGCTTCAATGAGCTTTGAGATGGCTTCGTAGTAACGCCCCTCGCGGATGTCCGCCTTCGCCTGCATGTAGGCTTTCTGCGCCTGCAGCGGCGGTTCATCCGGCTGTGTCGAAGGCTGAGTCGAAGGCCCCATCGCCCACATCGGCTTGGGAAGGTCATCCAGCACTTTGGCCAGCGGTAATTGCGCTTTGGCCAGCGCAGTCCCCACACGCGGCGCAAGATCTTCAGGCGCGACACCCGGCGGCAAAGGCACTTCACGAAGAACCACCGGCTCAACAACAACAGGCTCGCCAGTGGCCCCCCCTGCCGATGTGCCAATGGATTTAGAAGACTCACAACCAGCCGCGCCGGCGATCAAGCAGGCAAATAGAAGCATCGAAGTCCGGGAAAGTTTCATCAGTTACCTGGGAATTGTGGTGGATGCAATCAGATAAGTGAATTGTAGGGTGCGCTGGAGAGGATGTCACCGCATGCCGACAATGGGATGGGGAGTGATCAATGAACCGATCTGTGCAAACGTGCCAATAGGCAACAAATCATGCCTTGCCCATGCGCTGACATCGTTCATACACGGCACGACAAAACCGACATGGCGACGGGCCAAATACCAACCATAACATACGATCCAGCAAAGACTTAGGCGATCACCTTGTTGAGCTTGTAGGTGATGATGCCCGTGGCCCCGGCGCGCGAGAGCTTCGGCACCAGTTCGCGTTCAACCTTTTCATCAACCACGACTTCGACCGCGCACCAATCGCCATCAGCCAGTGGGTTAACGGTGGGCGACTTTTCAGCCGGGAGAACAGCCAGAATCGAGGCAAGTTTGCCCTTGGGCACGTTCATCTTCAACCCCACCTTGGAGCGGGCCGCGATAGCGCCCTGGAGCAGCATGGCGAGGTCTTCGATCTTCTGGCGCTTGATCGGGTCCGCCCAGGCGGCCTTATTGGCCACAAGACGCGTGGTGCTGACCAAAAGCGTATCAATAACGCGCAGTTTGTTGGCGCGAAGGCTGGATCCGGTCTCCGTCACATCGACAATGGCGTCAACCAGGCGGGCTTTGACTTCGGTGGCGCCCCAGCTGAATTCCACCTTCTTGATCGGAATGCCCTTTTTCTGGAAATAAAGCTTGGTGGTATTGACCAATTCGGTGGCGATAATGCCATTGGCCAGCTCTTCCGGCTTGGTGATCTTGGATTCCTCAGGCACGGCAAGGATCCATTTCACAGGGTTTGAAGTGGCCTTGGAGTACATAAGCTCACATACTTCAACTACGTCAGACTGATTTTCCGTAATCCAGTCAAAACCCGTAAAACCAAGGTCAATCACACCATCTTCAACATACCGGGACATTTCCTGCGCACGAAACATAATCGCCTGCAATTGCGAATCATCAATTGCGGGGAAATAGGAGCGTTCGCTGATGGCGACGTGGTAACCAGCCCGGTCAAAGAGATCGACGGTGGAATCCTGGAGGCTTCCTTTGGGGATACCGATGCGGAGAACGGGCTTGGTTGCGTTGGTCTGGCTCATGAGCGGTCTTGGTCCTTAAGGTGAATGTAATCAGCGAAATTTTTACTTTTTGCCGGTTTTTTTAGGTGCGGGCTTCTTGGTGGCAGGTTTTTTCGCGGGGGCCGCTTTTGCTGCGGTCTTGGCCGGTTTTTTACCACCGGGGGGCGCTTTTGGCGGAACAGCCTTCTTTACTGGTTTAGCGGGGGCTTTGGGCTTGGGCGTGGGCTTCTTTTCCAGCTTGGCCACCGGTTTGTCAGCCTTGGCTGGTTTCTCCGCTTTAGCGGGTTTCTCCGATTTTGCGCTCTTCTTTTCGGGCTTTGTGGGGGCCGGAGCCGGCACGGGATCTGCCTTGGGCGCAGGGACCTCGGCTGCGATGAGCTCAAAGGCGACCGGGGGGGCGGCCTCTAAAACCTGCGTCTTTTTGAGGGATTTTAGTAGTTTAGTGTTCTCATCACACCAACCGCGTAAATGGTAGGCATAAAGAGGTTGGTCTTTGGCGTCGACGTGTTTTTCGAGATAGACGGCCACCTCGTGGGGGGTGGCGTCGGGTTCGATGGCGCCTTCACCTTCAATGAGCATAACGGCAACATCATCCACCGGGATGGTGGAGTGGCCAAGCGCAAGCATGACCGCACGAACCACATAGTCAGGAATGCCCGGAAGGGAATCCAGATAGTCGTGGCACTGCTTTTTACCCTTGGTGGTGAGCGTGGTGAGGCTCATGATGTGCTCACGGACGAAGACTTCCTGAAGCGACTCATGAAGGCGGATGCAGCGCTCGACGGACTGCGGGTAGGCTTCGCCGATGATGTTGACCATCTCGTGGGCGTGGCTGACGCGCAGGTCGTTGTTATCGACCATGATCTGCATGATCCGCTGGTAGGCCTTCTGGGCCATGGGGCGGGATGCATTCCATTCCAAAAATGCATAAACAAGCTGCGTAACCGGGTCTGGGTCTTCAAGCTTGACGGCGGTGTGCGCCTGCTTGATGCGCTTGAGCAGCGCGTTGACCTTCTTGGCGTGTTGGGCTTCGTTTTTCACTTTAGTTGGCCCCCTTGATCGGTGTTTGGCCAGTCCTGGTCACGATGGTTGAGTCTCGGGTTGGTCATCCGCGGTTTCCGTTTCCGGCTGCGGCGCGTTTTCCTGAGACTTTTGCTGGGCAAGCCTGGCGATCTTGGCCAGCGCCTTGTTGTTCTTGATGAAAGCCTCGTCAAGGCGGAACTGAAGCCTTGGCGGGTGGTGCATGGCCATTGATTTATTGAGCTTGTTTTGGACAAACCCCTGCGCGTGGACGAGGCCGGCGACTGTCTTCTTGGCGAGTTTCTCAGGTAGAACGGAAACGTAGACGAACACTTCGCGGAAGTCCTGGGTGACCTCGACCTTGGTGACGCTGATCATGCCAAGCACACGAGGGTCGGACATCTCCTCGATGAGGATCTGGGCGACCGAGCGTTTGATGGCGGACTCAAGCTGAGCCTTGCGGTGACTCATGCGTTTGTCCCTCCGTTGGGCTCGCCGAGTTGCTGATCGTCTTCCAGCTTGTCTTCCCAATCGGTGTCATCCTGGGGGACAACACCGGTGAGGAACTGGACACTGGAATCCGAGAGCACACAGTCGCGGTGGGTCTTGAGTTTGCGCAGGATGTTTCCCAAGACGGATTGGGCGAAGGAGACATCCGTGGCAGCCAGGACGATGCCCAGAGTAGCCGTGCGGATGCTATCGAGGGTGCCGGTCTCGGAGACACTCACCATGTGCTCGTTGTGGAGCTTGGTTTTGAGGCTTAAGACCACGCGTCGCTTGTCCTTGAGGTTTTCAGATCCGGGGATGTTGAGTTCAACCTGTAGCACGCCGATGACCATTGGTATTGCCCCGGCCGACAGCCGGGACGCTTAGGGGATGCTCTGTTGTTTAGAGCTTCCGGGGAACGATGGTGGTGTTGTAGGAAACGAGGACGTCGCCGGGTTTGAGGTCGTCAAAGCCCTGGATGCGGATACCGCATTCGGTGCCCTGGCGGACTTCCTTGGCATCGTCCTTAACACGTTTGAGCGCTTCGACGTTGCGGTTCTCGGTGATGACCTGACTGTCACGCAGCACACGGATTTTGCTTGTGCGCTGGATGGAGCCGTTGGTGACGAGACAGCCTGCGATGTTGCCGACCTTGGAGATCTTGAAGACCTCGCGGACTTCGGCGCGACCGAGTTCGTCTTCCTTGCGTTCGGGCTCGAGAAGTCCCTCAAGGGACTTGCGAACTTCGTCGACGGCTTCGTAGATAATCCGGTAGTTACGGATTTCCACGCCACGCGCTTCGGCGATTTCACGAACCGCAGGGGTGGCCACAACGTGGAAGCCGATGATGATGGCATCGGAGGCGTCGGCCAGAAGGACGTCGCTCTCGGTAATGCCGCCGACGGCGGTGTGGATGACCTTGACAGCGACTTCAGCGTTACCGATCTTCTTGAGGCTGTCGACGAGAGGAACGATGGAGCCCTGCACGTCGGCTTTGACGACGATACGGAGATCCTTGGTGCCGCCCGCTGCGAGTTGCTCGGAGAAGTTATCGAGCGTGACCTTGGTCTGGGTGGCCAGTTCGCGGTGACGTTCCTGCTCACGGGCATGGGTGGCGATTTCCTCAGCCTTCTGGAGGGACGGAGTGACATAGAACTTGTCACCGGCGTCGGGGATCATGTCGATACCCGAAATTTCCAGGGGGGTGGAGGGACCGGCTTCGGCGATGGCTTTGCCGTACTCGTTGGTCATGTCGCGGACGCGGCCATAGGCGCGGCCGATGACGATGAAGTTACCGACGGCGAGCTTGCCCTGTTCGACGAGGATGCGCGCGACGGGGCCGCGACCGGCCTGCATCTGGGTTTCAATAACCAAGCCGCGTGCGGCGCCGGCGTAGTCGGCCTTGAGTTGGAGGAGTTCGGCTTGGTAGTCGAGGACTTCCAGAAGCTCGGTGATGCCTTGGCCGGTGTGCGCGCTGACGCGTACGACTTCGGTTTCGCCACCCCATTCGGAGGGGTTTAAGCCGTGCTCGGCGAGCTGGCCGAAAATCTTGCGGATGTTGGCTTCGGTGACCTCAGGCTTGTCGATCTTGTTGAGGGCGACAATGACGGGGACGCCTGCAGCCTTGGCATGGTTGATCGACTCGATGGTCTGGGGCATGACACCGTCGTCAGCAGCGACGACGAGCACGGCCAGATCGGTGATCTTGGCACCACGGGCACGCATGGAGGTGAATGCTTCGTGACCGGGGGTGTCGAGGAAGACGACCGTCTTCTTGACGCCATCGGTGCCATCGACGGTGACGCGGTAAGCGCCCACGTGCTGGGTGATGCC
>CAZGOM010000213.1:0-8850 GCA_964527265.1 uncultured Phycisphaeraceae bacterium
CGCCCCACTTGCCGATGAGGACTTTATCGCCCTTCTTGACTTGGAACGGAGCGCGTGTGCCCGAGTCCAGGAGACGGCCTTCGCCGATCTCGACAACGGTGGCTTCCTGGGGCTTTTCCTTCGCCGATTCCGGCAGGAAAATGCCGGACTTGGTCTTGGTCTGCGCCTCAACACGTTTCACGAGAATCTTGTCGCCAAGTGGACGAACCTTCATATCACCTTCTCCTTGATCGAACCGGCCGGACTTTCCGGCCTCTGGGGTTAAACAGGCACATAAACCGGATTCAGGGCTCCGCTGCCCCGCCGGGGTTTAACTGCTCATGGGGCCAAAGCCCGCTGTGTTGCCGGTCCAGGTATCGCTTGAGCACATCCAGGAGCTGCCCAACGTCGACCGGGTCCGGCAAGACCGAAAACACGCCGAGCCTGAGCGACTCCCGAAGGAGCGTCTGGACTTCACGCTGCGTGACCGCGCGGTGCTGCACCGCGACCACGCCCGGCTTGTTGGGCAGCCTTCTGAAAAACTCCAGAAGCCAGAACCCGGCCGGTGCGCTTGATCCAGGCCCCGCACCACCCATGTTGAGCCTTCGCCCACGCACGTCGGTCGGCAGGTCCTCAAGCCTTCCACGAGGAGTCGACAAATCGATGACCGCCGCATGGATTTCCATCCGTTGCGCGACCGAAACCGCCTCAACCCCTGACCTTGCGACCACCGCCGTAACGCCCTGCGGCTCAAGGAGGCACGCGACCTCCTTGGCCCAATGAGACGCTCCGGGATGTCGATCGCAAGTAAACAGGACATTAAGCCTGGTTCCTCGATTGTGTTGTTGTGAACGAACATCGGCCACAACCTGAACTCCTGTGAGACACCCCTCATAGAGCAAACCCCGTGCCGACTTCTCACTCTCTGACCAACCAACTTCAAATAAACCCATAACCCCTTTTAAAAACACATCTTAAAACAATCGATCGCCTCTCTCTACCCATCTGCCAATCCCCTCACTCCCTGCCATCCCCCACCCCCTAACCCCCATCAAATGCCAGAATGACAGCCACACCAATCCACCTCATTCCTCTTTCGCTCTTGAACTCTTCAACTCTTCCCTCTTCGACGCAGGACTCAGGACGCAGGACCCTGGACGATTCCCCTCACTTCTTCCCCACCGCCGGATCAAACCCCGCCTTCCCACCCGAATGCGTAAACCGGACCTGGCTACCCACCCGAATAATACGCGCCAGCCGCACCGCATCCCAGTTCGTCAGCCGAAAACACCCATGCGACCCTGTCTTTCCGATGTTCTCCGGCCAAGGCGTCCCATGAATCCCATACCCCGGCAAACTCAGCCCCACCCAAGCCATCCCCACCGGATTGCGCGGCCCAGGCGGAATAAACAACTTCTTATTGATCCCCACCACTTCCGGCCACATCACCGGATCCCACAAGTAGTTAGGATCAAACGCCACATTCACCACCACCGCCTGCCCCGCCGGACGCTTCGCCACATCTTTGGCAATCGAGCAGTGAAACAGCGCAATCGGCGCCCCCTCATCGCTGAATGCATCAATCGTCTTCTCATCCAGATCAATCACCAGCACCCCCGCCTTGGGTGCCTTGGGAAACTGCTCCAGCACGTTCGGCAACACCAACCCCATCCCAGGCTGCAAATTCGCAAAATCCACCGACGGATTCAGCCGCTTCAAAAACGCCACCGTGCAATGCCCCCGCTCGCTGAACAACGCCTCCGCGCTCTCATACCGCATCCGGTCCAGCTTCGACCGCTCCAGCCAATCATCCGGCCACGGCCCGATATCCTTCAAATCCTCAGCCGTCACCGTCCAAAGCCTCAGCAGCGGCTGTCCCTTCAAATACTCTCCCGCCACCGCCTCATCGACAATCACTCCTGCAATCGGGCTCCCCGGCCGCATCACATTTAGCCGCTCCAGCGCCTCCTTGGTCTTCCGCCCCGGCTTCCCATCAATCAATCCCGGTGAAAACCCCGTCCGATCCAGCACCAGTTGCGTCCTCAGCACATCCACCGGAATCCCCGCCGGCACCGCCGCCTCCACGATCGGTTGCCGCGCCACCACCATCATCTGCGGAACTGTCCCGCTCCCCGCTCCGGCGCTCGGCTGCGTCCCGGCAGGCTGACTCGCCGCTGATTGCATCCCCATCATCGCCGCCGGCTGCGTCGTCGCCACATTGCTCAACGGCACCTGTGCCGCCGCCCCGCCAGGCTGCGTCGTCGCCTGGGCCATCAACGGCCCCGCTTCGCCGCTCACCACCAATAACGCCAAAGTCGAAAACAGTGCAATGCGAGCGTCCATGCTCTTTTGCTCCAATAAAAAGGTTTCCCCGCCACCCAGATCATAGCGTAATGGAACCGGCATCAACCACTCAATACATCACCTGAACGTCGAAAATTCCGTGTCTCATTAACAAAAGCTCCAACTCTCCCCGTTATCGGTCCGCTAAATCCCATCATCTGTCTTCATCACGGCGTCCACCGATACACGCTCTCAGCCCCCTGCCCGTCAATCCAATTCGTCCGATACGTCGAATACACCCCATTGAACGTCACGTACATGTAATCCGGCGTTGTCGCCGCGCCCCCAAGACTGCCAATGTATTCCGACCCGCCAAAATCCAAAAATGCCTGTCGCGGCACAAACGTCACATGCCCATCATAAAACGCAATGTTCAACCCCTTGGCCTTGTGCCGCCAATGGCTCTGATCTGTGGTCCCGATCGCCACCCGATACCCCATCTCATTGATCTGAAGCCGTGCATCATTCGGCTGCGTCCCCGGATTGGCCGAATCCAGAATCGTCCCCAGCAAGCTCGGATGCCGCCCCGCCCGCAACCGGTCCATTCGCATCGGGCCGTACATCCCCACGCCCTGCCCGTTGTTGGAAGTATTGATCAATGCACCCGGTCCGGAAATCAGCCGTCCGTTGATCCCGTACGCCACCGTATTGGTCGCCGCCGACTGCGGATTCCAGTGGCTGCTGCTATATACGCTCGGCCCATACGGACATCCCCCCTGCCGTGTAAAAATGTTCTTTGGTAAATACCCCTGAGTCACCATCTGCTCCTGGTAGTTCATCGACGCCACCGGGTAGCTCAAGCTCGGGTTCACCGGAAACACAAACGTATTCGCAAACGACGACGGATAATAATTTCGATTCTCCGCCGCGTAATTCTTGCACCCCAGATCCACTTGCCGCGCCCCCGCCGCACACTTGGCTTGATAGCTCACCTCCCGCGCATTATTCAACGCCGGCAGCAGCATCGCGCAAAGCACGGCCACCACCGCAATCACCACCATCAACTCAACAAGCGAAAATCCATCACGAAATGCCTTCTTCATCACGTTGCCTCCCAGGATTAAGCCAGATGATGCCACTTGATCATACAGTTCACCCTCTAAAATGAAATAAAAAAGCGCGCCCTTAGGGCGCGCCGTACCAAGTTGATCTTTAAAAACTGCCTCTACGGATTTACTGCGTCCGATGAAACGTATTAAACGCCACCATCGTCGAACTCACTTTGATCGCTTCTTCAATCTTCTCATGCGTCAACCCCAGCGCCAGCGCCTTGTTCACGTGGCCGGTGGTGCAAAAGTGGCAATTGTTGATATTCGACACCACCACATTGATGAGTTCCACCAACTCATCACCCAGGCTCGTTTTCTGGAATGTAAACGCCCGCAACCCCGATGAAAGATGGCGGAACGCCTCATCGCCCGCCAGGTCCTTGAAGCGGTAATAGTTGTTATACATCGCGCATGTCGCCACCACCGCGAGGATCTCGGCAACTTGCGCTTCCGTCCAACCTGCCGCCACAGTGTTCTTGGCATGATGGCGCACACAATGCACGCAGTTCATGGCAGAGCTCGTCGCCAGCGCGATCGCCGCGCGTTGCTTGCCGTCCAACTGCCCTGCCCCATCCACCACGAACTTCCGGTAATTCATGTACGAATCTTGCAGGAACGGCTCAACATTCCCCATCATCTGAAACCCAGGCGGAACCTGCCCATGGCCCACCGTGTCTTTAATCCGTTCATAAATGGCTTTGGTTGAGTCAGGCGCGTTTTCCGGCGAAAGCATGGGGACGACTGGCATAGCGATGCTCCTGGGCAAAAGGTTGAGTTGAATTCAGACGCTAAACGATAGTCCCAATCCCAAATGAATCAAATAGCACATCCCTATCGCTGGCATTGCTCCACCGGGAGCCCCGGCGTCCCGCCGGTTCCCGATCCGCCCAACCCCCTGACATAAGTGCACGAACATGCCCAAATCCCTTACACCTTGACTCTCTCCAAAAAAGAAAAAGACCCTCGACGCTCACACGCCAAGGGTCTTTCTTAATTCTTCACATCAAACATCCTTACCGGATGCCCAACCCACGCGCCATCGTGACGCCAAGGTCTGCCGGGCTCTCGGCAATCATGCAGCCCGCTTCGCGCAGCGCCTTGAGCTTGGATTCCGCGCCGCCTTCGCCGCCGGAGATGATCGCGCCCGCGTGGCCCATGCGGCGGCCCGGGGGGGCCGTGCGCCCGGCGATGAACGCCGTCACAGGCTTGCGAACGTGCTTCTTGATGAACTCGGCAGCCTTTTCTTCGTCAGTCCCGCCGATTTCGCCGATCATCACGATGCCGTCCGTTTCCGGGTCAGCATTCATCATGATCAGGCAGTCGATGAAGTTGGTCCCGCGGATCGGGTCGCCGCCGATGCCCACGCAGGTCGTCTGGCCGATGCCCAGGTTCGATGTCTGCCACACGGCTTCATATGTCAGCGTGCCGGACCGGCTGATGATGCCCACCGCGCGCTTGCTCTCGGCAAGGTGCGCAGGTTTGTGGATATAGCCGGGCATGATGCCGATCTTGCACTGGCCCGGCGTGATCACGCCGGGGCAGTTGGGGCCCACCAGGCGCACGTTCTTGTACTGGGGCAGGTCAAGCGTCCGCTTCACCTTCGCCATGTCCACCACGGGAATGCCTTCGGTGATTGCGATCACCAGGCGGATCCCCGCGTCGGCGGCTTCCAGAATCGCGTCAGCCGCAAACGGCGGCGGCACGAAGATCATCGTCGCATCTGCGCCCGTGTTCTTCACTGCGTCGGCCACGGTGTTGAATACCGGCAGGCCATTCGCGTCTTTCGTCCCGCCCTTGCCCGGGGTCACGCCGCCCACCATCTTGGTGCCGTATTCCAGGCAGCCCTTGGTGTGAAAAGCGCCGGCGGTGCCGGTGATGCCCTGGCAAATGACACGTGTGTTCTTGTCGATCAAAATGCTCATTGATGTTTCCTGTAACAGGCTCGTCCTGAACCAAAAGAGACAACAGGATACAGCCAAATCATCCCGCCCGCCATTTCCCGGGTATTCCACACACATTTGAATGTGCGTGAACCCTTACTTCTTCCCCTTCGCAGGCTTTTCCGTCTTCGCTGGCGCGGCGGGTTTGCTCTCGACCGGCTTGGCGGCCGGTTCGCTCTTGGCCGCTGGCGCGGCTTCGCTCTTGCTTCCTTCGGATTTCCCACCTTCGCTCGTGCCGCCCTCCGGCTTCGCCGCCGGCGTGCTTTCGATCTTGCCACCGCCGGACTCCGTCTTGCCGGAGTCCTTCTTTGCAGCTTCCTTGTAGCTGTCTGAGCGGTAGTCCGTCTCGTAGAAACCACCACCCTTGAAGATGATCCCGGCCCCCGCGCCGATCTTCCGCCGCAGTTTCAGCTTTCCGCACGCAGGACACTTCTTCAGCACCGGGGAGGACATCGACTGAAACTCTTCAAACTCATGCTTGCAGGCATCGCACACGTAGTCGTAGGTAGGCATAGATTCCTTCTTTCATCGATCCGAAAAACCAACTCATTCAAAACGCGTCCACCACCGGCAACGGCCCGACGATCGGCGCAAGATAATCCACAAATGACGGTGCGATATCGCATCCGTCCACCACATACGCCTGATCCAGGTGCTTGGTCTTCGCCGCGATATCAGAAAGCTGAAACCGCTTGTAGCTGATCTCATACCCCTTGCCCTCCGCACGCTGGATGGCAATGCTCCCTTCCTGATGCCCTTCAGACGCAGCCTTCGCTGCTTCACGTCCGGCTTGCCGCGCCTCACGCGCATCCACTTCCGAAGTGCATCCTGCAAACGACCGCTGCAGGTATCCAAACGTATCCGCGCGCACCCGCAGTTTCGCCCCCAGATTTTTCTTGATCGCGTCCGAAAGGTAGTCCCCCAGCGCACCCGTGCCTGAAAGCTGCACATTCCCGTGCGCGTCCTTGCCCATGTCAGGCGCCAGCTTCGTCATCATCGGCGTGCCTTCTTTGTCATGCACGCCTTCGCTCACGGCAATCACGCACCGCCCGATCTTCTTATAAACCCGGTCCACATCCGCGTAGAACTTCTCCAGGTCAAATGCCACTTCCGGCACATATACAAGGTGCGGCCCATCGTTCTTAAGCTTCCGCGCAAGCACGCTCGCCGCCGTCAGGTAGCCCGCATGACGCCCCATGATGATGTTGACCTTGATTCCCGGCAACGCCGCGTTGTCCAGGTTGTCCCCCATGAACGCTTGCGCCACGAATTTCGCTGCCGAGCCGAACCCCGGCGTGTGGTCGTTGTGCACCAGATCGTTGTCGATCGTCTTGGGCACATGGAAACAGCGCAGCTCATAGTTGGACTTCTTCGCCAGTTCGCTCACGATGCGGCAAGTGTCCGAACTGTCATTCCCGCCGATGTAGAAAAAGTAACGCACATCGTTCTTTGCAAACGATTCAAAAATCCGTGCGCAATACGCCGCGTCAGGCTTATCGCGGCTTGATCCCAGCGCGCTCGAAGGCGTATTGGCGATCCGCTCCAGCTTCCCCGACTCCACACTTCGCAAATCTACAAAATCATTGTTCACCACGCCCTTCACGGCATGCCGCGCACCCAGAATCTTCCCCACCTCCGGAATGTTCTTCAGCCCCTCGATCACCCCAACCAGCGACTGGTTGATGACCGCTGTGGGACCGCCTGATTGACCAATGACCGCGTTTCCTTTGGGGAGTGTGCTCGCCATAGTGCTGATTCCTTCACGTCTGCGTAGATGTTTTTGCTTTGTTTATTGCGAAAAAGAGCCTCGGCATACACGGCCGCGCCCGAATATTTTTCGCGGTGAAATCATAGCCAAAATCCCTTCCCCTTGTCGGAAAGATGTTTCAACGATTGCACCCCGCCGCCATCTTCCCCCAATCCTCTCTCATGCGCCTATCCACGCAAAGTCCGCCTCCCACCCACACCCATCCATTCCCTCTTAACCCTCAACCGTCGCAGAAATTAATCAAAAACTCACACTTCAAAACTCACCTCTCGAAAAGTTATCCACGTCCCCGGCAGTTCCACCTCACTCTCCCTTTCATACTTACCTCCCCGACGCTCTCCTTCGCACATAACTCCAGCTCCCTCCATGCTCTTGCATCACATCCAACACTTGCAAAACCCACCTCCAGTGTTAGGAATACGTTTGAATAGCGTCAAGATTAAATGAGATTTTTGTTAGCACAACATCATTATTTTCAAATACTTACAACAAAATCACCAGATTGATTTATCCCTCGGCATACCCAAAATATCCCAATCACAATTCTGGCTTTCCGTCAGCGCGTTTTAAAGGGTTCATCTGTCACGTCGGCAGAGGCAAAAAACAAACGCATCTCACGCAGGAAAGCCAATGGAGATCCGAAAAATGCGCTCATCACATCGTTTGCTTGCCGCCGGAATGCTCGTCATCGGCATCTCGTCCGTCGCTCTCGCGGCCGACCCCTCCGCTGAAAACCAGGCACTCAAGGCCGAAGTCGCCGCCATGCGCGCCGAAATCAACGCCATCAAGTCCGGATCCAGCTCCGCCTCCATGAACGAAGCCCGCCGCGATGAAGTCAAGGCTCTCGTCAAGGAAGTCCTTTCTGACGCTGATACACGTGCCAGCCTCCAGGGCGCAGGCGCCACCGCCGGCTACAACAAGAACTTCTTCATCGCCTCCGAAGACGGCAAGTTCCTGCTCCAGCTTGGCGGCCGCATCCAGCTCCGTTACGTCGCCAACATCCGCCAGGACCAGCCCGGTGGCTCAAACTCCGGCGTTGCGGCACACGACGTTGAATCCGGTTTCGAACTCCGCCGCATCAAGCCTTTCCTCCGCGGCCATATCGGCAGCCCCAAGATCACTTATAACATCGTCTTCGCCGCTGACCGCAACACCACTGCCGTTGGCCTCGAAGAAGCCAAGCTCGGTTATGCCTGGAACGACAAGCTCTCTTTCGAGGGCGGTCGCTATAAGCAACTCTTCTCCCGTGAAGAAAACATCTCCTCCGGCAAGCAGCTCGCCGTTGAGCGCTCCGCCGTTAACGAAGCCTTCAACGTCGGCTTCGTCGAAGGCATCAGCGCCGTCTACACCGAAAAATCCTGGCGCGTCTCCGGCGGCATCAACGATGGCGCTCGCTCTGGCGAAATCAGCGGCAACCCCGCCCCCACCGGCGGCGCTGGCGGCAACTACAACTTCCTCGCCGGCTCCGGCGGCAACTCTTACTTCAACGACACCACCAACTACGCCCTCACCGGCCGCGCCGATTACAAGGTCTTCGGCGATTGGAAATCCTGGGAAGACTTCTCCTCCTGGTCCGGTGAAGAACGCTCCCTCTTCGTTGGCTCCGGCGTCAACTTCCAGGACAGCCGCATCAACCAGAACGCAGGCGTCGGCGTCAACGGTGCCGGCACTCCCGCCCGCAGCAACGACTCCCTCATGTGGACCGGCGATATTGGTTACAAGGCCAACGGCCTGAGCCTCTTCGCCTCCGTCTACGGCCATCACGGCCTCT
>CAZGOM010000214.1:0-8796 GCA_964527265.1 uncultured Phycisphaeraceae bacterium
AATCCTCAACACCATCCAGGACGTCTACCTCGACAAATCCATCACCATCGCCTGAACATCCTCCAACAATCAAGCAAAAGACCCAGGCGAGCATGCTCACCTGGGTCTTTTGCTTGCGTGATCTCAGCACATCACAACCCAACCGCCTCCGACACCCTCAAGGCTCGGCCAAACACCCGCACCCGCTCCACCTTCACCCCGCCCCCAGGTGCGATCCGTGCCTTGCCGGCGCCATTCACAAACGCAAGATCCGGGCTGAATCGTCCCCATCCAAATTGCCGCTCATCCCCCCCATCGCTGAGCTTCCCATCCACCACAAGCAAGATCACATTCGGCCCGCCATCGACAATCACCGTCACCTGGCACGCTTTCCCAACCGGAACGCTTCCTGCATCTGAAGCCCACCGATTCACCGTGCGTCCATCGCTCAATTCAATCTCCACCCGTTCCCCGCTCACAGAACGCAGTCGAATGCCTCTCCCGTCCTCCGTCATCGTGTCGAACAAAACCGCACCCGCCGCCAGCACTGTCACATCGAGCGAGAGTGTGAACCCACTTCCCAGCCGCTTCTGCGGGAAATCCGCTTTGCTGTAATCCCGATCCGTGAACCGCGGCAACTTCGCCATCTCAACCATCCCAGATCCATCCAATCGGCAATCCACAGAGGCCCCTTCCGCCTCTGTTTTACCCCCTTCCAACTGCTTCCAAAGCCCCGCTAAAAACCCCTTCTCCACCGGCATCACATACGCCGTGGTCTTGCGCGTCGTCGTGATAAACAGCTCACCCCCCTCTTCCACCAGGTCCGGATAGCTCATCCGCATCATTACGTCATCGTGATAAAACAGCACCTCCGGCTCTGACCACGCCAGCGTCTTCCCCTCGGGCGTATCAAGCTCTTCCCCCGCGCACACCCACACCGGGTTTCGGTCATCAAACGGGTTTCCTGGCGGCATGTCCGCCGTGCCGTCGCCCCGAAGCACACGCCCGCCATGGTTGTGAAACCAAAGCAGGTATTTTCCATTTTCACACCGCCAGATGAATGTCGCCGCCCGTGGGTTTTTTATAAGTCGCCCCCCCGGCATCTGCGCCATATACGCCGGCTCCGTCCACGTCCGCCCCCCGTCCCGGCTTATCACATGCGCCGCATACCCCGCCACCGTCCGGTAAATGCAGAACAAACTTCCATCGCTGAGCTTCACCAGCGAATGCTCCTCGGCAATCCGCCCCACGCCTCCTGGCGCGCGAATCCCCACCTCCCCCTCCGGCCACGTCTCAAACCGGATCTTCTCCGGGTCCCGCTCGGTCTGCATATTCGGGCTCGTCATGAACACCCCTTCCGACTGCGCCAGATAACCCTCCCCGATTGCCGCCACCTTGTGCAGCGTCATCACCACATCCGTGCCATGCGTCACGGGCCGCCCCACGTTCCAGAAAAACCGCACCGCGCCTGCGTACACATTCTTCCGGTCCACCTCAAACTCCCGCACCGGCACCACATGCCGTTCAGCCGACCAACTCCGCCCATGATCATCCGAGTATTTAAAAACGTAATACCCCATCGTGTCGACGCGCTTAAACACCCGCCCGTCTTCCGTTTTGACCGATTTAAGCCGATCCGTGTTGTGGTTGTAAAAGCAGTAAATCCGCCCATATCCGGTCTTGAACATCACCGAATAGGAAGCCTCCGGCCCATCCGCAGGTTCCAGCGCCACCGGGTCTGACCATGTCCGCCCCTGATCCATGCTCCGCATCGAAACCACATGCTGCCCCGGCTCCCCTTCATGCCCCACGCCGGTGGTCACGGTGCAAAGCCACGCCCCGTCATCGGTCTTCACAATGTAAGGCTGATCGCTGTAGGTTTTGGTGGGAATCACCCGCCCCGTCACGACATTTCGCCAATCGGTCGCCATGGGCCCGCCTCCGTAAATGATATATCAAACATACCACACGCAGCCGGTACCACAACTTGGATGTCATAAATGAGGTGTATACGAACAACGCCCGAAAACTGCGCCGCTTACGTGCTCAGGCCACCGGGGTTTCCTTGGATTCTTTAGGCCCAAACACCACCGACACGATCATTGAAACAGCCAGGATCAACCCCACGATGCCCAGCGACCAGAGAGTGGGCACCTTGAAGAAATCGATCATCATCATCTTGCAGCCGATGAAGACGAGGATCAGAGCCAGGCCGTAGCCCAGATAAACAAAAAGGTTCATGAACCCGGCCAGGGCGAAGTAAAGCGCACGCAGGCCGAGGATGGCAAAGATGTTGCTGGTAAGCACGATGAAGGGGTCAGAGGTGATCGCCAGCACAGCCGGGATGGAGTCGACGGCAAAGATCACGTCGGTCGCTTCCACCACCAAAAGGGCGAGAAAAAGAGGCGTGGCTATCCATTTCCCTGCGTGCTTGACGAAGAAACTATCGCCTTCAAGCTTATCGGAGACAGGAAGGAGCCGACGAGCGAGGCGGACCACCCAATTCCTGGAGAGGTCTTCGTCTGATTTGTTGCCCTGGCCCCAGGCCATTTTCAAGCCGGAGAGGATGAGGACGGCGCCGAAAACATAGATCAGCCAGTGGAACTTGGCCATCAGGGCCACGCCCGCAAAGACGAAGATCGTCCGAAGCACCAGCGCACCGAAGATGCCCCAGAAAAGCACACGGTGCTGATACATCGCGGGGATCTTAAAGAAGCCGAAGATGACCAGGAAGATGAAAAGATTGTCGACGGAAAGGGATTTCTCGATGAGGTAGGCGGTGATGTATTTCACCACCGCATCGCTGGCGCTGGCGGGAACAAGGTCGCTGGCCGCGCTGTGCGTGCCGCCCACTTGAACGGTCGGTGGCATAAGCAATCCGGCATCGATACCGGCTTGGTGCTTGTAATAAACCACCACGGAAAATAACAAGCCAAGCGCCACCCAGAAGACGCTCCACCCCACCGCTTCCTTGAATCTCACTTCATGGGCGCTCTTGTGAAACACGAAGAGATCCAGCCCCAGCATCAAAAGGATGAAGATCGAGAACGCACTCCACATGAATGCGGGATTGGCCAGCAGATCAGTCATGCCGGCCGCAAAAAATAATGACATTGCTTTTCTCCATCATGGGATTTTTGAGGTTCAGGATGGTAGTCGACCGCGCACTCTGTCCTGGCGGAAAAAGGCCCTGCCAAATCGCCGAACTGCGACAACCTCTTTAACGAACCAGTTTCCCCAGATCCGTCCAATACCCCTCGGTGACCACGGGCAAGTCACTGGGCCGCTTCCTTAATTCCCGCACCAACGTCGCCATCGGCTCATGCAGCGGCGCGGTGAACCGCAGCACCTCTTTGGTGATCGGATGCGTGAACTGCAGCAGGCCCGCATGCAGCGCCGGTTGCTGCATGATCATGTCCGTCCGCCCCGCCAGGTCGCGCTCGGCCTTCTGCCCCGCCTCTTTATCACGGGCGAAGTTCAACATCTTGCGCGACCCTGCCGGCACCGGCGGCGCATCCAGTTCCTTCATCCCCACGCCTTCGCCGCCGTACACCAGGTCCCCCACGATCGGGTTGCCCGTGTAGCTCAGATGCACGCGAATCTGGTGCGTGCGTCCCGTCTTTAATTCCAGTTCCACCAGCGAATATCCCTGGTATTGCTCCCGCACCCGGTAATACGTCAGCGCATACTTGGCCACCGAATCGTGCCGAACCGAAAATGCTTCCTTGATCGTCGGATGCTGCCCGATGGGATACTCAAACGCCCCGCCCGGCGGATCGATATTCCCATGCACCACCGCCAGATACGCTTTAAGCGTCTGCCGCTCTTCAAACTGCTTGGCCACACCCCAGTGCGCCTCGTCGCTCTTGGCCACCACGATGCAGCCCGTCGTGTTCCGGTCCAGGCGGTGAATGATTCCCGGCCTGAATTCCTGCACTCCCACACCGCTCAGGCCCGGTACGCTGCCGTCTTCCAACTCGGGCTTATTATCCGCAAACCCCCGCGTGCGCCGCTCCTGGTAGGTCCCGCCTTCGGCCTCGACCCGCTGCTTAAACCGCCATGCCAGCGCGTTGAGCAGCGTGCCAGACGTCTGGCTCCTCGCCGGATGCACGATCAGGTTTGCCTGCTTATTGATCACCACCAGATGCTCATCCTCAAACAGGATGTCCAGCGGGATTTCCTCGGCCAGAATCCGCTTCACCGCCTTGGGCGGCAACACGATATCGATCTCATCCCCCGCCCGGATCTTCGTGCTCGACTTGGGCACCTTCCCATTGATCTTCACCCCACCCAGATCAATCAGCTTCTGCACGCGGCTTCGGCTGATCCCCTTGAGCCGATTCTGCAGGTAAACATCCACCCGGGACAGCAAATCCTTGCGAACCGAAATCCGCCGATGCTCCGGTTCGCTGCCAAACGGGTTGGCCGCAGGCAGGGTTAAAACCTCTTCATCCAACTCCACCGGCCCGCCCTCATCCGGCGCGGCAACCGTCTCCTCATCAGAGTTGGTCTGAAATTCCACGTCATCCCAGAACTCAGCGGGCTTTTGCCCACGCGAGCCTTCCTCGGGATTTTTGTTTTCCTCACGAGCCATTGGGATTCAGTCTGTGATGTTTTGACAGAAGTATTGCATTAATCTGGCTGGGGCGGCCGTCCTTTAAAAGAGCGCCACCCCCGAATCCCATTCATCCCACCATACTTACTTACCGGACAGGCACGCCCGACGGCATGGAAGGTGCCGACGGTGGCGTCCCCGCCCCAGGCACCACCAGCGGCAGGTTCTCCTGCGCCTTAGGCGACACCGGGAACGGCATCGACGTGTCATACGCCAGTTTCTGTCCCAGTTTGGGCGCCGTCTTGGCCAGTTCCGCCGCCTGCGCAGCGATCATCGGATACGCATCCTTGGCGTCTTTTTCCACCGAGCGGTAAAGGTCCAGAGCCTTATCGAACTGCCCCTTGGATTCCTCAACCGCCGCCAGCCCCAGCCGCGCATTCACCTTGTAAAGCAAATCCGCATTGGGATCATTGATCACATCATTAAACGCCGCCGCCGCCTGGCTCAGCGATACTTCCTTGCTGGGCGCACCTGTCGCCCCCGGTTGGGTCGAAGCCGGCTGCGTTGAAGCCGGCAGAATGCCTGCCAGCGCGTTCCCCTGGCGCGACTGCGTCAGGTACATGTTTCCCGCCCGGATCGACGCCAACCAACCCACGGCAGTCCCCTTATTGCTCAGGGCCACCGTCGACATCGACTGCGGCGTTGTCGAATTGGCCAGGTCAAGCCACGCCTGATTCGCCGATTCCGCCTGCCGCACCGAATAAAGCCGGTAAGCAAACACCGCAACCAGGGCAACCAGAACCACCGTCAGGATGGCATTGCCCCATTTGTCCCAGAAAGGAGCCGCGCCGGAGACAAAGTCATCCCAATCACTGCCGCTGCCGGATTCTTCTTTTTCGGTCTCTTTGCTCATAGACCCCCATTCTAACGAATCTTCCCTCGCAAGGTCCGCGCTCGCTTGTCGCTCGATTTTCCGTCGCCTCTTTCCGACCAGCCCCCAAAGCCTCCCCGATTGCCCCTCTTTAGAATCCCGCTTTACAATCCGCTGGACTCCAACCCCCTTTTGCCCTACCGTGACGGTAAATCGTCTAACCAAGGCTACAAATGGGCGTCTCAATCAAAGACATCGCCAGCCGCGCTGGCACCAGCAACGTCACCGTCTCCCTGGCGCTCCGCGACAGCCCAAAAATCAGCCAGGCACGCCGCGCCCAGATCAAAGCTCTTGCCAAGGAGATGGGGTATCGCGTTAACCCCCTCGCGCGCGCCATGCGCATGCAGCGCTCCCTCACCGTCGGCGTCCTCCTTCCTCACCTGCGTTCCGGTGTGAACAACCTCAAAGTCGAAGCCATTGAACACAAACTCGTCGAGCACGGCTATCAAGTCCTCCTGGGCTTCACCAAAGGCGAACCCAAGGGCCTCACCGACCACCTCCACACCATGATCGCCCGCCGCGTCGACGCCCTTGTCATCTACGGCCAGCATGGCGACGCCAAAACCTGGCCAGATCTCCAAACCGAATTCGGCTCCGAACTCCCCCCCTGCGTCCTGGCCGACCCGCAAATCGATGTTCCCGGCGTCCCCTGCGTCCACATCGACCGCGCCGCGGGCATGGCCCTGGCCACCCAACACCTCCTGGACCTTGGCCACCGCGACATCGCCTATCTGGGCGTCGGCGGCTCTCAATCCATCAAATGGACCGGCGCCGCCGACACCATTGCCAAAACTCCCGGCGCGCGCCTCCGCTTCCTCTCCCTCTGGACCCAGCAATGGCATGAAACCCCCGAAGAAATCGCCCTGGCCACCAAACTCCATCCAAACGCCCCAACCCTGGACCTATTGATCCAAACGACCACCATCACCCAAGCCGTCTCAAAGATGCCCGCCGCCCGCCGCCCCACCGCCTTCCTTACCATGAGCGACACCATCGCCATGCAGTTCATCAATGCCCTCTCCGACGTTGGAATCAACGTCCCCCGCGACATCTCCATCTGCGGCTTCGACGGCACCGACGCATTCCTCCAGATGTACCGTCCCAAACTCACCACCGTCCGCCAACCCCAGGAAAAGCTCGCAGACTCCGTCCTCAATATCCTCCTGGACCAACTTGCAGCCCGCCCAATCCTCTCCCACACCTCCAGCATCCCCTTGGAACTTCTCCGGGGCGACTCGGCCATCGTCAAACACTGATCCTTTCATTTCTCAACATTTGTTTCAAGAATATGTTCAAAAAATATTTTTTTTGTAGACTCAACTGTTGCCAGTTCCCCGTCGTCCAATCTGATTCGCGTTTAGATTTATCCCGTCTCTGTCCTGCGACACATCGACCTGTCCCGCTCTCACCGACTTCAAAACATCGCTTTTTTTTAGTCGAAAACGCTTTCTATTAAATACAAAAACCTTTAGTCTATTGAAGCATCGAAATCCGGCCAAACGTTTTGTCAACAATTTCAACCACCCCCGCAACCGCCCGGAAGATCATAAGGGATTCCCCTATATCGGTTTACAACCAACGTTTTTCGCAACATGCATCCCTAAAATCACCTAGATTAGTCAAAGTCTTTCCGAGGGTACACGACCCACATCCACCCCCTCGTGGTAAACAAATGGCCTCCTCAAGCACACTCAAGCAGCACGCCTATCGATACCTCCGAGAGAAAATTATTCTCGGTGAAATACCGCCTGGAACCAGACTTAAGGAAGAAGTCATCTCACGTGAAACCCGCGTCAGCCGCGGGCCGATCCGAGAGGCCATCCGCCAGCTTGATTCCGAAGGCATCGTGCGCCACATCACCCATCAGGGCGCCACTGTCCACGCACCCACCCGTGACGAAGTCCAGGAACTGGCTGAACTCAGCGCTTCCATCGAAGCCGGCGTCGCCGCTCGCGCCGCCCAGCGCGCCGCGCCCTGGGTCATTGACCTCCTCTCCCGTGAAGTTCAGCGTATTACGGCCATCGTCTCCGACATTCAGGCCCAGCAACTCAAAATCCTTGATGAGCCCACAGCCTGCGCCCTCGCCGGTGCGGATCTGCGCTTCCACGGCATCCTCATGGAGGCAGCCTCCAGCCCCCGAGCCATCAAAATCCTTCGCGATCTCCGCGTCCTGTGTTTCGTCTGGGGCCTCCACCGCGTCGACACCACCGCCGATGCCGCCAGCACCGCCTCCAACATCCATCAGGAACACCAGGCCATCTTCGACGCCGTTAAAGCCAAAAACCCCGACCTGGCAAACGCCGCCATGATGACCCATCTCACCCGCGCAAAAGATTCCTATCTCCAACAGGTCGATCAATCCAACACCTCCTCCCACTCCATCCCTCTCATACGCTACAAACAAATCCGCGACATCCTCCTCTCCTTCGAAACCCAAAACCCCGATTAAGCGCGTTTGGAATTCAATACACCAACCATAGAACGGGCGGCCTCAAGCCGCCCTTCTTTCTTGACTGCAAACCTCTTTTCCCCTCTTCGAAGCAGGACCCAGGACTCAGGACGCAGGACTTGCTCGGCCTTCCGCTTGCGGCCCTCCCAACCCCACGGTACGTTAGCCCAACCTCGGTTCCCACCTCCTAAAACCCTTTCGGAGTTCTCGTCCCATGGCCGTCAAAAACCTCAATGTCGCGCTCATCGGTTCCAAGTTCATGGGGCGCACCCATTCCAACGCCTACCTCAAAGCCGCAAAATTCTTTGATCTTCCCCTCAACCCGGTGATGCACACCATCGCCGCCCGCAACCCCGAAGACCTCGCCAAGTTCGCCGCCCGGTGGGGCTGGCAGCACCACACCACCGACTGGAAAGAAGCCGCCACCAACCCGGAGATCGACCTCGTCGATGTCTCCACTCCCAACTACGTTCATAAGGAACAGGCCATCGCCGCGCTGGAAGCCGGCAAGCACGTCGCCTGTGAAAAACCCCTGGCCGGCACCCTGTCTGATGCACGTGAGATGCTCGCCGCCGCCAAAAAGGCCAAGAAATCCAAGACCTTCGTCTGGTACAACTATCGCCGCTGCCCCGCCATCGCCCTCGCCCACCAGCTCGTCGCCGCAGGCAAAGTCGGCCGTATCTACCACGTGCGCGCCGCTTATCTCCAATCCTGGGGCGGCCCCTCCACCCCCCTCCTCTGGCGCTTCCAGGGCGACCTGGCCGGCTCCGGCGCGCACGGCGACTTGAACGCCCATATCATCGACATGGCCCGCTTCATCACCGGTGATGAATTCTCTGAAATCATCGGCGCCATCGAAGAAACCTTCATCAAGGAACGCGA
>CAZGOM010000215.1:0-8767 GCA_964527265.1 uncultured Phycisphaeraceae bacterium
GATGAGCAGACCGACGCCATCCTCGAACTCAAGCTCTACCGCCTCGCCAAGCTCGAAATCAACATCGTCCGCAAAGAACTCGCCGAAAAGCGCAAGCGCTCCAACGAAATCACCCGCCTCTTGAAGAACGAAGAAGGCCGCTGGGGCATCGTCAAGGACGAAATCCAGGACATCATCGACCGCTACGCCAAGCTCCCCGGCTTCAAACGCCAGACATCCATCGGCTCCGACGCCGACGAAAAGGAATACTCAGCCGAAGACTTCATCGTCGATGAAGACAACGCCGTCATCGTCACCAAGGACGGCTGGTTGAAGCGCCAGAAGGAAGTCAAGGACATCTCCTCCACCCGCCTGCGCGAAGGCGACAGCGTCCTGGCCGTCATCCACGGCTCCACCCGCGCCTCCGTCGCCTTCTTCACCAACTTCGGCATCTGCTATTCCTCCCGCATCGTCGACATCCCCGCCACCACCGGCCACGGCGACCCCATCCAGAGTCTCTTTAAATTCAAGGACGGCGAAAAAGTCATCGCCGCCATCAGCCTCGACCCCCGCGTCACCAAGGATTTCAAATCCAAAAACGGCCCGGCATCCGACTCCGGCTCCGAAAACCAGACCAGCCCGCGCGACCGTGTCGAACGCCTCCTGGCCGGCGCCGACACCCAGGATATCGACATCCCCAAGACCCACGCCCTGGCCGTCACCACCGACGGTTACGCCCTGCGCTTCTCCCTGGAAGCCTTCGCCGAGCCCTCCACCAAGTCCGGCCGCAAATACGCCAAGCCTGCTGACGGCGCCGAAGTCATCGGCCTCACCATCATCAACGGCTCGGAAATCGTCATCGCCGCCACGCGCTACGCCCACGCCATGCTCTGCAAGGCCTCCGAGGTCAACTTCCTCTCCGGCCCCGGCAAAGGCGTCATCCTCGTCAAGCTCACCGGCACGGACGACCGCGTCATCGGCTTCATCGCCTCCGTCGGCGACCGCGACCTCCTCCGCGTCGAAACCGCACGCGGCGGCGAGCAAACCATCTCCACCACCAAGTACGAAGTCGTCTCCCGCGGCGGCAAAGGCCGTGAAATCATGAAACGCGGCGAACTCACCCGCATCATCACCGAACCCCTCACACCCCCCGAACCCCCGAAAAACTAACCTCATCCGAGTAGCATGGCCCGCCCCGAAGGCGGGCTGTGTCTTGGTTGCACCGCCAGAATAGAGTCCAAATTCCAGAAACCAGATGCCATGCTCTCGTCTTCGTGAGCATGTCTTGCACGCCCCTATTCAAATCCCTTGTCCTCCTAATCAAAAATAGAAATATCCCGCCTCATACCCCCCCTGCGGTAAACCGCCCCACCTTTGTTATGATGAATCCGACTGTCGAAAAAATTCGCTACAGCAAGGCACACCATGATTTTGAGCTACATAGCCCTGGGCATTTTGATCCTCATGATCATCGTCCTTGTCTACCTTTTCATCTGGATCCACGACATCCCCTACCGCATGGCGCAAAAGCGCAACCACCCAAACCAGCACGCCATCCACATCGCCTGCTGGCTCAGTCTCTTCACCCTTCACGCCCTCTGGCCCTTCGTCTTCATCTGGGCCATCGTCCAGAAACCCCGCCTTGAAGTCATCGTCGTCGAAGGCCACGACCACCTCGCCGTGGATCCCCAAACCAAAAAATCCTTCGAATCCCCCGCCAATGAAATCGCCGCGTTGCGTGACACCATCGCCCAGATGCAGCAACGCCTTGACACGCTCGAAAAACACAAAGATGGAGCCAAGACCATATGATCGAAATCCTCATAGGCGTCTATGGCGGCATCCTCTGGCTCGTCTTTAAAAAATTCAAACTCCTCCCCATCAATACCTGGACCATGGTCGGCTCCTTTCTCGTGGGCGCGTTTGTCCTCGCCTTCCTGCTGCTCATGATGAACATGTATCAGCCGCTCACCAATGAATCCCGCTTCATGGCCGCCACCACGCCCATCGTCGCCGAAGTGCGCGGCAAGGTCATTGAAGTTCCTGTGACCTCCAATACGCCCCTCAAGGCGGGAGACGTGCTCTTCAAAATCGAGCCCGGCCCTTACAAGCACAAGGTGGACGCCATCGACGCGCAGTTAAGCCTCTCGCGCCTCCGCTTGAAGCAGGAAACCGAGCTCGTCGCCGCCGAAGCGGGCAGTCAGTACGAAGTCCAGAAATACGATGCGGAAGTCAAACGCCTCGTCTCGGAACTTGAACAGGCCAAGATCGATCTTGAAAACACCACCGTCCGCGCCCCCAGCGACGGCTACGTCACGCAACTCGCCCTCCGCCCCGGCATGATGGCCGTCCCCATGCCCATGTCTCCCCTGATGGTCTTTGTCCCCAAGGATCAGGACCACTTCATCGCCGCCTTCCGCCAGCAATCCATGCAGGGCATTGATCCCGATGACCAAGTTGAAGTCTCCTTCGACGGCGTCCCCGGCCAGATCTTCGCCGGCAAGGTCAAGCAGGTTCTCCCCTTCATGGCTGAAGGCCAGATGATCGCAAGCGGCCAGCTCCGCAATCTTGAAGGCGTCCGGAGCAAGCCGGGCCGCGTGCTGGTCCAGGTTGAGTTCACAGATGACCTCACCCCCTACAACCTCCCCGTCGGCGCCAGCGGCACCACCGTGGTCTACACCGGCCAGTACAAACCCATCCAAGTCGTCCGAATGGTCATCCTCCGCATCAAAGCGTGGGAAAAATACATCTACACTCCGTAATCCGCACGGCTACGTGCGCTTGCAAAAGGCGGTGAATCGTGCGCAAGGTGACTACAACAACCTCCCTGTTGCAGACCGCGGCTCTCGCATCGGCCGCAGGCATTGCATTGGCCCTCCCCGGCTGCGCGGCCCCCTCCGCCGCCACCCAACCCGCTACTCAGCCTTCCACCCAGCCGGCCAAAGCGCCCCCCACCGTTCGCGAAAAAATCGTCGAAGCCTCCATCAAAACCGAAACCGTCCGCGACGTATGGACCCAGGCCGCTGAAACCGGGGCCGTCCCCGACGGCTGGCTCAAGTCCTTCAACGACCCCAGGATGGAAGCCGTCGTCATCGAAGCCCTCAAGCACAACCTCGCCATGCGCGGCGCGGCCGCGCGCGTCGAGGCCGCCGCAGCAGCAGCCGTCCAGGCAGGCGCCAAAATGGGCCCAGTCGTCGGCGCAGGGGCCAGCGGTGGCGCAGGCGCAGTGCAGGGTGGCGGCACCGCCAAAACAGGCGGCGTCGGTCTCGGCGCTTCGTGGGAAATCGACGTCTGGGGCAAGCTCGGAGCCGCTCGCACCGCCGCCCAGGAACAGTTCGCCGCCGCGCAAGGCGAATATGAATTCGCCCGCGAATCCCTCGCCGCTCAAACCGCCAAGGCCTGGTATTTCGCCAGCGACACCCAGCAGCAGTTGACCCTCGCCAAAGAAACCGTCGGCATCAACGCCAAACTCGTCGACATCGTCAAAACCAAGGCCAGGGCCGGGCAGGTCACCCCGCAGGATCTCAACCTCGCCCAGGCGGACCTCGCTTCCGCCCAGGAACGCGAACGCATGGCCGAAGGCGCTCATCAAGACGCCGTCCGCAGCCTCGAAGTCCTTCTGGGTCGTTACCCCTCGGCAGAACTTCAAGTCGCCACCCAGTTCGTCCCTGTTCCCGGCCCCGTCCCCGCCGGCATCCCCTCCGAAGTTCTCGACCGCCGCCCCGACATGATCGCGGCCGAAGCCAGGGTCAAAGCCGCCTTCCAGAACGTCAAAGTCGCCAAGCTCGCCAAACTCCCCAGCCTCAAGCTCACCGCCGGCGGCGGCGCGGCCAGCAACGGCCTGCTTTCCGCCATCGGCCAGGGCCCAGGCTTCTTTGGCATCGGCGCAAACTTCCTGGGCACCATCTACGACGGCGGCAACCTCAATGCCCAGGTCAAAATCGAAAACGCCAATCAGGAGCAAGCCCTCGCCGCCTACGGCCAAAACGCCCTAGTCGCCTTCAGCGAAGTTGAAAAAGGCCTCGCCGCAGAACGCCTCCTCGCCCAGCGCGAACAACTCCTGGCCACCGCCGTCCAGCAAAACGAGGAAGCCCTCCGCGGCGCACAAGTCCGCTACAAGGCAGGCAAGATCGGCATGCTCGACGTGCTCCAGATCCAATCCCGCACCAACCTCGCCCGCGCCGCCCTCATCGACATCAAACAGCTCCGCCTCGCACAGCGCATTGATCTTTACATGGCCTTAGGCGGCAGTTTTGAGGAACAACCTCCCGCGGCGCAATCCACTCCCGCCGCCAAGAAACCCCAATGACCCAAATCCAACCATCACAGGCCGACGGCCCCAAAGCCAGCACCCCTGACACCCATCAAAAGGCGCTGGCCGTCAACCTGGATCCCACCAGCTTCGGCTCCTTCTCGGAGATCGGCGCAGGCCAGGAAGTCGCACGTTGGTTCCTCCGCGTCGGCGGTGCCTCCGGCACCGTCGCCAAAACCGTCTGCGCCTACGACAAACAAGTCAGCGACGACCTCTACGGCTCAGGCACGCGCTATGTCTCCAAGCCCCGCGTCCAGGCCATGCTTGAAAGCGAATGGAAAGCCCTCGACCACCAAGTCGGCCAGACCCGCGGCGCAACCACCCGCTTCTTCGCCTTCGCAAACACCATTGCCGCGCGCAATTTCTCCGGCACAAACGACTGCCACGGCTGGCTCGGCGTCCGCTTTCAGCACGCACCCCAGGCACAGCCCAGCGAAATCATCCTCCACATCAACCTCCGCGATAACACCAACCTCCTCCAGCAGGAAGCCGTCGGCGTCTTTGGTGTCAACCTCATCCACGCACTCCTCATCGCCCCCAGCCTCCAGGATGCCATCCCCGCCACCCTCCTGGACAATCTCGGTTCCCAGCGTGTCGAAGTCGATCAAATCCAGCTCAGCGGAGACGCCTTCAACGCCTTTAATCTGCGCGCCCTCCACATCTCCCTCGCCCGTAATACCCACGCTCAGGCCATCACCCTCGCCCTCGACGGCCAAGCCATCGCTGCAAACGAATTCCTCTACAAGAAAGCCGTCGTCATCGCCCCCGCGATGAAAAACCCGCGCGAAGACCTCCCCTCTCACGCCATCGCGGCATGCATCGCGGAACTGCAACGCCAGGTCACCGGCAATGAGCAGGTAAAAGGCGTCCTCGACCTCCGCCTCCTTCCCATCGAAGCAGAAGGCCAACTCACAGGCGCACACCTCCTGGACAAGTCTGCCTCCCTCATCATGCGCCGCGGCCCCCTCTTCAACGCCACCTCATTCGTCCGCCGATACACCCAGGCCCCCCTCCGCTACGCCATCACCCTGCCCACGCTCATGCGCCTCTTCGATGATGCCCGCAACAAGCACCTTGATGGACGTCTCCTGGATGCCCTCGCCCGTCTCTTTGAGTCCGATGTGAAGATTCTTGCCTATCCGTCACGCCGGGAAGACCTTCAGGCCTTCATCACTGCTCAGGCAGGCAACCCATGGCAGATCAGCGGCACTCAGCCATGGATCACCGCCGATCAGATCCGCCCCGCCGCGCCTCTTGCACACTTGTATGACTACCTCCTCGCCACAGGCTTCCTCGTCTCCATGCCTGTGCAATAGCCGCACTCACGCCTCAAATAGTTCCGCACGATCCCGAAAACCACGCCCGGTTCACTGGAGCGCCACCCCATGACACCAGAACACCAACGCCTCGCCCAGGAAAATCAGGATCAGGTTTCCTGGAAAAAATGGGGCCCTTACCTCAGCGAACGCCAATGGGGCACCGTTCGCGAAGACTACAGCCGCGACGGTAATGCCTGGGACTATTTCAGCCATGACCAGGCCCGCTCCCGGGCTTACCGCTGGGGCGAAGACGGCCTGGCCGGCATCTCCGACGAAAAACAGAAACTCTGCTTCGCCCTTGCACTCTGGAACGGCAAAGACCCGATCCTCAAGGAACGCCTCTTTGGCCTCACCAACGCCGAAGGCAATCACGGCGAAGACGTCAAGGAATACTATTTCTACCTCGACAGCACGCCCACCCACTCGTACATGAAATATCTGTACAAGTACCCGCAAGCCGCCTTCCCGTACGACGATCTGGTGCAGACAAACCGCGCCAGAACCCGCAATGAATCCGAGTACGAACTTCTCGACACCGGCGTCTTCGACCACAACCGCTACTTCGACGTCTTTGTCGAATACGCCAAGCAATCTCCTCAGGATCTGCTCATCCAGATCACCGTCCACAACCGCGGGCCCGACGATGCGCAAATCCATCTCCTTCCCACCCTCTGGTTCCGCAACCAGTGGTCCTGGGACGCCTCTGTCACAAAACCCGTGCTTCGCGATGTTTCCACCACCTCCCACTCCCGCGTTATCCAGGCCCAGCACCCCAAGCTCGGCACCCTCTACCTCCATTGTGAAGGCGATGCTCCCCTCCTCTTCACCGAAAACCAAACCAATACCCAGCGCATCTTTGGCACCCCAAACGTCACTCCCTATGTCAAAGACGGCATCGCCAATCACGTCGTCCATGCCCACCCCAGCGTGGTCAACCCTGACCACATCGGCACCAAGGCCGCCCAACACCATCAAATCACCGTCAAACCGGGCCAGCCCCACATCATTCGCCTCCGCTTAAACACCACGCCGCCCAACCCATCGCCCGCCGCCCTTTTCGGCACCCACTTTGACGCCATCCTCCACACCCGCCGCAGCGAAGCAGACGCCTTCTACGCCGCCGTCATCCCCGCATCCTTAAACCCCGACCAAACCAACCTCATGCGCCAGTCACTGGCCGGCATGCTCTGGACCAAGCAGTACTACCACTTCGACGTCGACAAATGGCTTGAAGAACGCGGCTCAGATCCCTTCAAAACCGACCGCAAATCCAGCCCCCGCAACGACTCCTGGCATCACATGTACAACGGCGACATCATTTCCATGCCCGACAAATGGGAATACCCCTGGTTTGCCGCCTGGGACCTGGCCTTCCACGTCCTCGCTCTCTCCCTGGTCGATCCAGAATTCGGCAAGCAGCAGCTCAAGCTCATGCTCAGCGAGCGCTACATGCATCCCAACGGCCAGATCCCCGCCTACGAATGGAACTTCGGCGACGTCAATCCTCCCGTTCACGCCTGGGCCACCATCTTCGCCTACCGAATCCAGCGCACCACCACCGGCAAAGGCGACCGTGAATGGCTCAAAAGCTCCTTCCAAAAACTCCTCCTCAATTTCACCTGGTGGGTCAACCGCAAAGACCGCTCCGGCCGCAATGTCTTTGAAGGCGGCTTCCTCGGACTCGACAACATCGGCGTCTTCGACCGCAGCGCACCCCTCCCCACCGGCGGCTACCTTGAACAGGCAGACGGCACGGCATGGATGGCCCTCTTCTGCCAGAACATGTTCGAAATCTCCCTCGAACTCGCCCAGGACGATCCCGAATATGAGGACATGGTCCTTAAATTCGCACAGCACTTCCTCTGGATCGCCTCCGCCATGGGTCACATGGGCGGCGACACCGGCATGTGGGATGAGGAAGATGGCTTCTTCTACGACGTCCTCCGCCTCCCCGACGGCCAGGCCCAACGCCTCAAAGTCCGCTCCATGGTCGGCCTCCTCCCCCTCTGTGCCGCCACCACAATCGATGGTGAACTGATCAGAAAATACCCCCAGCTTGCCGAAAAATTCCAAGGCTTCCTCCAGGCCCGCCCCGAACTCTCCTCTGCCATCCACGATCCCACCCGGCCCGGCATCGCTGATCGCCGCCTCGCCTCCATCCTTGATGAAACCCGCCTCCGCAGGGTCCTTGCCAGAATGCTCGACGAAAAAGAATTCCTCAGCGACTTCGGCATCCGCTCCCTCTCTCGCTTCCATGCCGAAAATCCCTACACCATGCACGTCAACGGCCAGGACTACACCGTCCCCTACCTCCCAGGCGAGTCCGACTCCGGCCTCTTTGGCGGAAACTCCAACTGGCGCGGCCCGATCTGGATCCCCGTCAACACCCTCATCCTCCGCGCACTCCTCCAATACCACGCCTACTACGGCAGCCAATTCACCGTCGAGTGCCCCACCGGTTCCGGCCAACACATGAACCTCTATCAAGTCGCCGCAGAGATCGCCCGCCGCCTTGAAAGCATCTTCCTTAAAGACAAAGACGGCCGCCGGCCCACCTCCGCCGACACCCTCAAATTCCAGGAAGACCCCCACTGGCGCGACTGCATGCAGTTCTTCGAATACTTCCACGGCGACTCCGGCGCCGGATTAGGCGCCAACCACCAAACCGGCTGGACCGGCATCATCGCACGCATCATGCATCTCTTCGCCACCACCAACTCCCAAACCATCCTCGAAAACAACAACAAAACCTATTTCAACCCCAACCCTCCACCAAACCACAACCCGTGACAGTTCTAATGAGACGGGACAAAATGATATATCGCCCTCGACAACCCCAAAATCAATAGTTACCCTTTTCACGTCACTTAATTCACCTCGGAGCCTCCCCCCATGGCCCAACGTCAACAAGTCCTCGCCCTCTACCTTATCGGCCCGGATTTAAACTCCGGCGTCATCGCCTGGTCCTTCTGGGACGGCACAGGCAAAGGCGAAAAAATCGACCCCGAAAATCCCCCCTTCAAATCCGGCATCGACGCCCTCCTCGCCGGCTGGCGCGTCGTCCAGTTCCCCCAGCTCATCCCCCCCTACCCCGGCACCGAACTCACCACCAGCTACCTCAAATACGAATTCATCTTCGAAAAACTCCAGGAGGTCT
>CAZGOM010000216.1:0-8758 GCA_964527265.1 uncultured Phycisphaeraceae bacterium
TGGCCAGAAGGCTCGCCGACAGGGTCGGTCCGCGAAAGTACAGCATGTGGTTCGACCGCACCGCAAGGTTCGATTACGACGGAGAAAACAGCCTCCAGGTGGCTGTGGCAAACCGTTTTGTCGCCGACTGGATCTCCAAGCATTTTCAGATCGATATTCAAGACGCCGTCAACGCTGAAATCGGGCCCGACGTCGGCTTCAAGATCGAAGTCCAGCCCCAGCTCTTTGACACCAGCCCCCTTGAGGACCCAACCCCCTCCGGCGCCTTCAAGCCCGCCGCGGCAGCAGCCCCCGGCCAGCCCGCAGTAAAGCCGTCGCATGCCCGCAAAGACCACGCAGAAGCCGCTTACAGCCCACGCTTAAAACCCCTCTCGCACCGCGGGCACAACCTCCGTCACAAGCTCGAAGAGTTCGTGGTTGGCCCCTCCAACGAACTGGCCTTCATCGCCGCACAAAAAATCGTCGATGACGATCGCGGCATGTCCGCCCCACTCTTCATCCACGGCGGTTGCGGCCTGGGTAAAACCCACCTCCTCCAGGGCATTTGCGCCAAAATGCTCCAATCCCGCCGCGATGCAAAAGTCCTCTACTGCACCGGCGAACAGTTCACCAACGACTTCCTGGCCGCCGTCCGCGCAATGCGCCTGGAAGAATTCCGCAAGAAAATCCGCTCGCTGGATCTTCTCGCCATCGACGATGTCCATTTCATCGCCAACAAGGAAAAAACCCGCCAGGAATTCCTCCACAGCTTTGAAGCCATTGAGCTCGGCGGCGCCAAAATCATCCTCGCCAGCGACAGCCATCCCAAGGCCATCGAAAAATTCACCGATGCTCTCGTCAGCCGGTGCGTCCGCGGCCTGGTCGTGGAAATCAAATCTCCCGACACCGCCACCCGCGCACGCATCGTCCGCGCACTCGCACACCGCCGAGGCATCCCCCTCCTGGAAACCGTTGTCGAGGTCCTCGCCTCCAAATGCCGCGGCCCCATCCGTGAAATCGAAGGCTCTCTCACTCAGCTCCAAGCCCTGGCCATGCTCAGCCAGCAGAAGGCCTCACAGGACAATGTCGCCGGGATCATTCGCGAACCCATCGGCCACACCATCCTCAACCAGCTTTTTGAAGCCCAGCAATCCACCTCCCCGCGCCGCGCCGTCATTTACAACGACATCGCCCAGACCGTCATGCGCAAGCTCGGCGTCAGCGAACTCCAGCTTCACGGCACAGGCCGCCAGGGCGCAACCGTCCTGGCCCGCGCACTCATCGTCCATCTCACCCGTGAGATGACCACCATGAGCTACCCGGAAATCGCCGCCGCCATGAAGCGCACCAACCACTCCTCGGTCATCACCCCCTGCAAGCGCATCGCCCAGCAGATCGAGCGCAACGAGCCCATCAAGCTCTCCGGTGAACCCGACCCCATCGCCCTTAAGGATCTCGTCGAAGACCTCCGCCACGAAATCCGCACCCACAACGGCAAAAACGAACCGAAAAACTAACCTGCTCCAGTCCCCCCTCTCCCCCAAGGGAGAGGGGTTAGGGGTGAGGGCCGCCCCACGATGAAATCCGTCGTATCAATTTCTCATCCTGTGTAGCACACATACCGAAGCTGTGCTACGCCTTGCCAGCTTCAACGCAAACCACAAAAATCCTGTTGAAGCAATCCCTCGTCACATCCATCTCGAGCGTTCCCCTACTTTCTGTTCCGCATGCTTTCCTTCTCCTCCTCTGTCAGCTCATAAACCTGCACTTGATAACGCACCGGCAGTGGCAGCTTCATCGCGTGCATTTTTTCATTCAGCGCCTGCAATTCCGTTTCTCCTCCATAAACCGAGCCAAACAGTGCTATCACACCGCCATTCCCGGTGTAGACACCAGCCTTTACATCGAAAAAGCGATCGTCTTTCCTCAGTTCCGTCTCAATGGCCGGCCCCTGAGCCCGTGCTATCGCCAGATTTCGGCTCTGCGCCCCGGCAGGGGTATAGGGATGAATCACCATCGCCAACGCCACTCCCAAAACCAGGCATAAGATCAAACGGACGACCCGCCCGGCATTGATCTCCTGCTGCCACCACGGTATTTCATGCTTTTCGTCCACAATCATCCTCCATACCTCGTATCTCTACGCATCAATTTCATACCAGTTCAATCCATTTCGCCATTGCGCCTATCGGATAATCCCCCCGTCCTGATATTCCGAACCCTGCTTTGCCGATTTCGTACATACTTAAAGCGCACAAAACCGGTTCATTCACTTTCTTTTACAATCCCTTCACCATGAAACACGCCTCCGCCAACTCAACATTTCTCCACCGCGCCCGCCTCGGCCTCGCGGCAGTCATCATCCTCGCCGGCACCGGCCTCGCCCACGCCCAAAACATTGTTGCCACGCCCAACAAGGATGGCACCGCAACCACTGTGGAAGTCACCGGCGCCGCCCGCGATGCCAAAGGCGTAGTCGAGGTCGTCAACAGTGAATCCAAGGTCGTTGCGACGCTCTACGCCGGCACCATGAAGCAAATGCCAAAGACCACGTTCAGCTACGCGGGCTACAAGCCAGGCGTCTACACCCTCCGCTACCGCGAAAACCTCGAAATCAAATTCGATACTGAGATCAAGCGCCCTGACGCTCCCGACGGCAAGTGGGTCAGCCCCACCGACATCAAAGTCACTCCCATGGGCATCTACGTCTATGACGCCGGCATGCCCGATAATCAAGCCGCGCCCAAAGCCACCGCCACCATCTTCAAATTCAATAAAGACCTCTCCAGCGACCTCGCCTTCGCCAAAGGCGGCTCTCTGGGCGTCGGCTACCGCCCCAATACCCTCAGCTTTGCCGTGGATGAAAAAGGCAGCATCTTCATTGGCTCCAGTCACTTCGTCTCCGTCTTCGACTGGAAAGGCGCACCTCAACCCTTCCGCGTCGGTTCCACCGAGGACCACCTCAAAAACCCCAAAGCCTCCACCACCTGGGTCGGCGCCATCGCCCTGGGTGAAAACAACAAAATCTACATCACCAGCAAGTCCCCACTCAAAGTTTACGACCGCACAAAAAACTCCGTCGACGGCATCCTCTACAGCATCAACTTCAAAGAAAATCCCAACATCTCCATCGGCCCCTCCATCACCGCCTCCGGTAACACCCTCTACATCGCCGACGCAAAAAACCAGATCACCAAATTCACCGACGATGGCAAAACCCTCACCCGCAACTACGCCACCGCCCACAAGCCCGCCGAACTCATCTTCGGCCCCACCGGCCTGACCACCTCCGGCAACCTCCTCTGGGTCGCCGCCCGCGGCCCAGGCCCCGGCCCCTTCTGGGATTCCGGCGGTGGCGATGAAATCCTCCTCTATTGGGACAACGGCACCTCCCTGCAGCTCTTCCAGCGCTACGGCACACCCGGCACCATCCCCGATGCCGTTCAGTTCCATCAGCCCATCGGCCTGGCCGTCTCTGCCGACGGCTCCAAACTCTACGTCGCCGAAGACGGCCGCGGCGATAGTCGCGCCCCTCAAGGCTCCCCTCTGGGCAACGCCCGTGTCCGCGTCTTCGACATCAAACCCAAATCCACCGCCCAAACCATCATCAGCATCAAGTAAGCCGACAAACAAGCCACTCTGTGTGCATGCTCTCGACCGCGTGAGCATGTCTTTTTTGTTTGGCCATTGACTTTGCCGATCACACCTTCACATCGTCCTCATCACACAGCACTTCCCCCGTGCATAATGTTCACGCCCCAATTACGCACCTACCATCATCCATTCCCCAAAAACACCTGATACCCCACAGCATGCAAACCGCCCCTCAATCCGCCACACCACCCTCAGCACCCCCCATCCCCCCCCTCACGCGCCAGCAGACAGGCCTTACCTCCATCCCCGGCCACATCATCCCCATCGTGCTGGGCCTCATCGCTCTGATGCTCGCCTTCCCACGCCCGGGTTGGGGCTTCCTCGCTCATATCGCCCTCGCGCCCCTCATCATCGTTGCCGTGAAATCCGCCCGTCCCCGCCTCATGACCCTCATCCTCTATGCATGCCTCTCCCTCTGGTGGCTCTGGATGATCCGCTGGCTCAGCCAGGTCACTGTCGGCGGCTACATCGGCCTCTCTTTCGTGATGGCCCTCTATTCCACCGCCGGCCTCCTCACCACCCGCGTCTTCTATCGCCGCACCGGCCACATGCTCGTCCTCCTCTTCCCCATCTCCTGGGTCGCATGGGAGTTTCTGCGCGGCTATTGGCCTTCCGGCGGCTTCGGCTGGCTCGCCCTCGCCCACTCTCAGGCCCCCTGGCTCCCCGACCAGCCCGCCGGCTACCTCATCCAATCCGCCGACCTCTTTGGCGAATACACCGTCAGTTTCCTGGTCGCCATGTCCTCTGGCCTCATCGCGGATCTCCTCCTCCAGCCCATCTTCATCACCCGGCCTGGCGCAAAACCCAAACCCAACCGCTGGATCCAGGCCTCTCTCCTCTGCTGGCTCCTGGCCTTCTGCGCCGCCACCGCCTACGGCGCGTGGCGCATCAACTCCACCCCCGCCCACACCGCGCAAACCGGCCTCAATGTCGCCGTCATACAGACCAATGAACCCGTCAATAACAAAGACCTCAAAACCGCTAAGGACATCCACGCCTCCTGGCTTGAAATGATGGCACTCTCCACCTCCGCGGCGAAAGATCCCCTCACCCCCGACCTCATCGCCTGGCCTGAATCCGCCGTCCCCGCAAACCTCAACCCCGAATCCATCGCCTTCTATCAATCCTTCAAACGAGGCTCATTCCTCGAACGCCTCGACTACGTCAACGCCACCCTCGACATCGCCAAAAAACTCGACACACCCATCCTCGCCGGCGCCCCTTCCGTCCTCCGCTGGGAAGAACGCGAAGTCGGCGACGGTACCATCCGCATCATCCCCCATGACCGCTTCAACAGCGCCTTCCTCGTCTCCCCCAAAGGCCTCATCCTCCCCGATTATTACAGCAAAATGCATCGCGTACCCTTTGGGGAATACATCCCCTGGGTCGATTCCTCACCATGGCTTAAAGGCTTATTCATCAAACACTTGGCTCCATGGGGATACGACTTCACCATCCGCGCCGGAGAGCGCTCCATCGTCTTTCAGATCCCTGCCAAAGGCACGCCTGATCCCCACACCTACCGCGTCGTCACCCCCATCTGCTTTGAGGACTCCGTCGCCCGCGCCACCCGCCAGCTCATCTGGGCTCCCGGCGGCAACAAGCAAGCCGACGCCATCGTCAACATGACCAACGACGGCTGGTACCCCGACACCGACCAATGCCTCCAGCATTTCCAGATCGCCGTCGTGCGCAGTGTGGAAAACCGCATCCCTTCTGCACGCGCTGTCAACACCGGCATGTCCGGGTTTATCGACTCCGCAGGCCGCGTCACCCAGGTCGTCCAGAAAGACGGCAAACTTCAGAGCATTCCCGGCTACGCCGTCAGCCAGCTCAAGCCCGACGACCGCACCACCCTCTGGGGTATTGTGGGTGTCGCCCCGGTTCTGACGCTCTTTTTCTTCGTCCTTGCCATGCTCGTCCTGAATTGGGCGCTCAAAACACTTGTCTACTTCAAGTTGCGTCAAGCCGCCAAAACGCTCAAATCCACCTCCATGGAAAACCCGGGGACAAAATCCTCCGATGTTGGAAACTCCTCGCAACACCCCTAAACCACAGCGTTATTCACACAAAACCAAGAAAATCCCCATCCGTAAAACCAAGGCCAATATTGACATTTGAAATCGGCCAAGCTAGATAATGCACTTGGGCGCGTGTTTCCTTAAAGAAGAGAAGAGCGCTCCGCCACGCCAGACGCGTGAGGTTTTTCCGCCACTCAGGAGGTCACCTTGAGCATTCTTACGAAGATCTTTGTGGTTCTGGTGACTGTTCTTTCGGTCGGCTTGGTCGCGATGATCGTGCCCTTTGTCTACAAGACAGAGCAGTTCCAGACCAAGTACGAAACCGAAGTCTCCAAGCGCCGCGCCGCTGAAGAATCCGCTGCGGTTCTCCAGCAGACCATCCAGGCGATGGTCCACAGCAACAGCGAACAGACTCGCATCATCCGCGACGAAAACAGCAAGCTCAAGACCGAATACGGCAAGGTCATGGGTGAACGCGCCAACCTCGAAGCGCAGATCACCTCTGAACGCAGCGCCCAGAGCGCCATGCAGAGCCAGATCGCCCGCCTCGCCGCCACCCTTGCTCAGGCCATCGACCTCAACAAGGTCCAGACGGATCAGCTCAACGTCCTGCGCGAAGCCACTGCCAAGAACCGCACTGACTACTTCGAAGCCATCGAGCAGATCAAGACTCTTCAGAGCCAGAACGACACCCTTGACCGCATCGTCAAGCGTCAGGCTGAGGAAATGGCCAAGCTCGAGGAATCCAACTCCAACCTGACCACGCAGATCAGCCGCGTGCCTATGGAATACCGCGATTCCACCAACACCAAGGCTCCCCCGATCGAAGCCGCCGTGCGCATCGAAGGCCAGGTCACTCAGATCCGCAAGATCGACTCCAACACCTTCGCCGAAGTCAACGTCGGCAAGAAGGACGGCGTCACCGAGAATATGAAATTCTACATCCACCGCAACGGCACCTTCCTGGGCACCCTGGTCATCACCAATGTTGACCAGAAGAACGCCGTCGGCCGCATGGTATCCCTCGTCTCGGACATCCAGTCCGGCGACAGCGTCCTCTCCGGTCAATAATCGGGCCTCGAGCCTCCTCACCCAGACCCCTTAGTTGGAGCTGAAGTATGTCGCAGATGGGCGGACCCGGTTACAGGCCAACAGCGAAAAGCAACATCTACACCGTGCTCGTGGCGATCGCCTTCCTCGCCCTTGTCGGTGGCATCATCTCCGTATGGCTCAGGGGCAAGGAGCTTTACGGCACCTCAAACCCCTTTGACATGAAGGTCGAAATCAAGGAGCCGGCCAAGGTCAAGCCAGCCGTTCCTGTGACCGATGCTCCCGCAGCTGCCCCCGGCAACACACCCGCCCCCGGTTCCGGCTCCACTCCGGCAACCGGCACCCCCCCCGCACCTGGTGCGCCTGCCACTCCTCCTTCGGGCAACTGATCAAACCGCTTCTTCACGAATAATTAGAAAATTTACGAGGGTCTGGCTAGCCAACGCCAGACCCTTGTTGTTATGATGCTCCCAATCAACCGACAGGTTATCTACTGTCGGTATACGCGAGCCATACACGCATGACACGGATGTCTTGCCTTGCGCGCGACTTGAGCCACGTTCAGGAAGGAACACGGCGAAGTCTATGCCATATGACTGGTTCCTAAGTCTCTTCAGGGTCGACATCGGCATCGACCTTGGCACCTGCAACACACTTGTCAGTGTCCGCGGATCGGGTATCGTTCTCAACGAACCCACGGTCGTCGCTGTTCGCTCTGGCACAAATGAAGTTTTCATACGCCCCGACGGCACGCCCGCCGTCGGCTGGGCCGCAAAGGAAATGCTCGGCAAAACCCCTGGCGCCATCTCCGCCATCCGCCCCCTCAAATCCGGCGTCATCAGCGATTTTGAAATCACTGAAAAACTTCTCGCCTACTTTATTCAAAAAGCTTCGGGCAAACACAACTTCGTGCGCCCACGCGTCGTCATTGCCGTCCCTTCTGGCATTACCGGCGTGGAACGCGATGCCGTACGCGACTCCGCCATGGCCGCCGGAGCGGGCGTGGTCCATCTCCTCCCTGAGCCCTTCGCCGCAGCCGTTGGCGCTGGCCTGCCCGTCCAGGAAGCCACAGGGTCCATGATCGTCGATATCGGCGGCGGCACCGCCGAAGTGGCCATCCTCAGCCTCGGCAATCTGGCGCACACCGAATCCGTCCGCGTCGCCGGTGATAACTTCGATGAAGCCATCATCAACCACATGAAAAAGGCTTACAACCTGATGATCGGCGAGCAGACCGCCGAAAGCATCAAGATCAACATCGGCTCCACCGTCGGCCTCCCCGAAGAAATGACCATGGAAGTCCGCGGCCGCGATCTCATCTCCGGCCTTCCCCGCAAAACCGTCATCACCAGCGAGGAAATCCGCGACGCCCTCCAGGAACCCCTCTCCTCCATCTGCCAGACCATCACCCGCACCCTCGAACGCGCCGACCCCGAACTCGCCGCCGACCTCGTCGACAACGGCATCACACTCGCCGGCGGCGGCGCTCTCCTCCGCGGCATCAACAAAACCATCGCACTCGCCACCGGTCTCGAAGTACGCATCGCCGAAGATCCGCTCACCTGCGTCTCCCGCGGCACAGCCATCTACCTCGATCACATCGAGGAATGGACCAAGTTCGACGCCCCCACCAGATAGGAATGTGAGATGTCAGATGTAGATGTTTGATGTAAAAAACAAGGAATGAATCAGGCCGCACCTGCCTTCTTTGATTCTTCACATCTAACATCTAACTTCTCACATCAAACATCACTCCCCATGCCCAACTCAAACAAGTTGCTGGCCGTCGCCGTGCTTCTCCTTCTGGTGATGTGCGTTCTCCCATCACAAACTGCAGGGCGCATCGCCCTTCCCGCCTCCAACTCCGTCCGTTTCCTCGTCTCCCCCATCTCCACATGGCTCCATCTCTCCGGCACGACCATCCGCCCGGTCCATGAGCCCGCCGGCCTCATCCCTTCGGACTCCGAAGCCCTCCGCGAAGAGCTCGACAAAGTCTGGCAATACAACCGCCGCCTTGAGCAGGAGCTTGAAGACGCCCGCAAAACCATCCAGCA
>CAZGOM010000217.1:0-8725 GCA_964527265.1 uncultured Phycisphaeraceae bacterium
CGTCTTTCAACACCTGACTCTCATATCGGGTGGTACCAACAAGGGGGGCAGATCAATCACATGCGTCACCTTCCGGCCGCCCTCTTTATCGCCGTCCTCTCCCTCCTGCCCACAACGATCCACGCCGCCCCGCTTGATGCTTCGGCTCCCGCCCCCACCCCCGAAACCCAGGCCCAATCCAACCAGGCCCTGGACATCCTCGTCTCCCGCCTCCTTCCCGGCATGCAGTCCGACAAATTCAAAAAGGGCGAAGAGTACACCAACCCCTTTCAAAACCTCTGCCTCCTCTACCTCGTCGCCCACGCCCTCCAGCGACAGGATGTCATCGACAAGCTCGCCTCCTACACTGGCCAGGATTTTGCCAATCCCTTCTACGCCCCTCGCCCCGAACCCGAATACGCAAAATACCTCGTCGTCAACAAACTCAACCGGCCCCAGATCCTCGCGGTCATCACCGCTCCTCCCAGGCCTGACGAAGACCCGCTCGACTTGGCACGCCGCGCCAGCCACGCCTGGCGCACCGGCCACAAAGAAGCCGCTTTCACCCTGATTGATGAAGCCCTCAAACGCTCCCCTTACAACGGCGGCTCGTTCAAGCAGGACACCACCGACAAGGACCAGCGCGCCCAGCTCCCATGGCTGATTCTCACCCTCGTCCTCATGAACCGCCAGGACGAGGCAGCCGTCCTCTTTGACCGTGCTGCCGCGTCCCCCAACTCCAGCCTGCTTGCCCCTCACCTCCACGACTACTTCCGCATCGCCGCAGCAACCGGTCGTCTCGACAAAGCCATCGCCGCCGTCGAGACGAAGTTTGCCCAGGCGCAGCATGACACCATTATCCAATCCTGGGTCCTCGCCCAGGCGCTCCAGGGCAAGCAGGACTCCGCCCTCGCTGAAGTCGCCCGCCGCTGGCCCAACCGCGAAGACTCTTTCGCTGTGAAAAGGGGCCTCGCCCAGGCCGCCGTCCTCAACGCCGACTTCAATGCCCCGCTCGAAAAAACGCTTCAAGCCTTCGCCTCAAACACCGATCTCCTCCCTCACACTTCGGTCGACTGGTTCATGCTCCGCCTGGTCCAGGAGCGCCCTGATCTGCTCCCCCAGGCGCTTCCCCTCTACATACCCTTCGCTCCTAAAAGAAGCCGCATGGTTCAGGATCTCCATGTGCGCGGCTATCTCTACGAAGCAGCCCTCCTCCAAACCCACGCAGACTACGATTCCACTTTCAACGCTCCCCCATTCCAAAAACTCGCCCAACTGGGCGACCTCCCCGCCCTTGAATCCCTCCTTACATACGCCATCAAGAACATGTCCCGGCACTCCCCGCCCTACCTCAACGATCTCAACCGTTTCCGCCGCCACCTCCAGACCGTCAAGGAATTCCAGGCCGTCCAATCCCCCTCCTCCCTCAAAAGTATGTTCCAAACCGGAGGCTTCTCCAATACCGCCGAATCCTGGCTCACCCGCCAGACCCGTAAATCCGGCCCCCTCGCCATGCTTCAAACCATCGATAAAGCCAATCTCGCCCCCTACGAGCTTCAGCAGGCGCTTCCCGCCATCCTCCTGGGCATGCTTCCCGAACAACCCGTCTCGTTGACCGGCTACTATCACCATGCCCCCGTCAGCCAACGCTCCTCCCCTGATTTCGAATTCGACATCTATTCCGTCGACTTCACCGAGCGGCCTCAGCCTCCCGCCATACCAGCTCAGTGATCACATTCCCCAGCAGGGTAAAAGCATCTAAACGCCTCCGCGCCCGATTGTCGGGCCATTGGGTTGCGAGGGCGTTGAAAGCGACAATTCCATCAAAAGGTCAATGCTCTTTCGCCGCCTGTTATTCCGGTTGAGCCCTCATGGACACGCGACAACCCGATACCCGATAACCCGGGCGCATGGGCTTCCTCAAATGCTTTGACCCTGCCTCCCCCCCATCGCATGAATGACATTTTTTCAAACACTCGCCCGTCCGGCGCGTCATACTAAGACCACCCCACGCTTCCGGACACCCCCATGCCCGTCCACCGCCCCATCAAATCCGCCTCCCTCATTCTCATCCTGCTTTTCATTCTCATTGCTTACTGCCCCCAACTCTGTGCCGCCGACGCCCCACCTCCATCCCAGCCCGCCCCCGCAGGCCCAACCTCCGCCGCCATCCAATTCACCCCTGTCGAAATCACTCACGGCACACTCGTCCTCCACACCTCCATCACCCTCCAAAACACCCCGCCATCTTCCCCCCAACCCCACCTCCAGAACATCTGGGTCCACCTCACCGTCACCAACCAGCAAGGCCAGCCCCTCGCCCCGCTGATCCCCCCGAAATCCCCCGAACCCGTCCTCCTCGGCTCATACAACCCATCCACCCCCCAGTCCACTCTCTCCCTCACCCAGTTCACCCACATCGCTCAGCCCTCCGGCCCCTGCATCCTCCAAACCAAAGCCGGCACATGGCGCTTCGACCAACCCAATGAAGACTATTTCCTCCAGGGCGTCCTCACCTTCTCCGCACAAGCCCCCACGCCCGACGCTCCATCCATAACACTCCCAAAAACCAAAATCCCCACCAACCTCCCCCCATTAGACCCCGCCCAAACCGCCCACCGCATCCAGGAACTCGCTCCCCTCCTTTTCGACTCCGACACCCAAGGCCAGGGGGCTCGCAAAAACTTCTCACTCATCACTGACCCCAAAACCATCCCCTGGCTCCGCGCCCTCTTAAACTCCGGCGACCCCGACCTCAAACTCTATGCCCTCGACCTTCTCGCCCGTTACGACACCGACGAAGCCTTAAACGCCATCACAGGCGTCCTTACTCCTTTTGGAACAAAATTTGACTCCCCGTTTGTCTACGCCGGCGACACCTATCCAACCCTCATCAAAATCGCGGCATGCCAGGCTCTCGCCCGCAGCAAACACCCCCGCGCTCTCGCCGAACTTCAAAAAGTTTCCACCCAGCGAGTCAGCACCTCCATCAAAACTCAAGCCGACATCCAGGCCCAAATCGCCGCCCTCCTCAACCCAGCCGCCAAACTCGCTCCCCCCGCCCTGCCCACTCCCATCGATCCAAACTCCCCCGCGGCATTCCCCCCGCAGCACCAATACCTCCAGATCCTCTCAACCTCCCGCGGCCCTTCCTCCCAATACCTCTTCCTCATCGGCCCCCGCACCCTCGTCACAACCGTCAAAGACCTCAAAGCCCACCTCGCCAGCCTCCCTCCCGGATCCTCCATCACCTGGGCCCCAGGCTGTGATGTTGAAGACCATGGCCCGTTCTACCGCGATCAAATATCACTCCTGGAACTCATCGACCTCTGCAAATCCCACAACATCACCTTCATCCTCATCCCCTCCGGTTGATCCGGCAACGCCCAAGACACCACTCCGCGTGCCATGCTCTCGTCTGCGTGAGCATGTCTCAAATCTTTCCCGGCCCTCGCCCCGCCTCGCCATCCATCCCTCCCCCGGATCTCCCCCATGCGCCCGCTTCCCCTCATTCTCTTCGCCGTCACCCTCCTTCCCTTCATGGCTGCCCGCGCAGCCGATCCTGCCCCCCAAACACCCCAGACTCCTCAACTCTCTCAAGCCGAATCTGTGCGCAAAATCCAGGAGCTCGGCCCCCTCCTCTTCGAACCTTATGATGCGGGCCAGGAAGCCCGCGAGGCTTTTTCCCTCATCACTCACGAAGATGCCGTCATCTGGCTCCGTGCCCTCCTTAACACCAGCGATCCCACGCTCAAGGTCTACGCACTCGACCAGCTCGCCCGTTACAACACCGACGAAGCCTTTAACGCCATCACCTCCGCCCTCTACACCGGCCCAAACAATGTCACCCGCTCACCCCACTCCTCCGCCGACGCCGCGTTCCCTCTCATCCGATGCGCCGCCTGCCGGGCTCTCTCCCGCAGCCCCCATCCCCGCGCTTTGGCCGCACTTCAAAACACGTCGGTTGCAGAAACCAATCCGGTCGTAAAAACGCAGGTTGCCACCCTCCTGGCCGACCATGACACCCCCGAATCCCGCCAAACCCTTGCCACCCTCGCCAAGGATGAAAACATCCTCGTCAGTCAGGAAGCCAAGTTTTCCCTCGACGTCCTAAATGCCCGTGCCAACAAGACTTCCATCCCCATCCACCCACCAGCGCCACCCTCCAACAAGCAACCCCGCCACGAAACCATCGATCTCCTCATCCTCCCCGGTTCATCCCCCCAGTTCGAATACCTCTTTGTCATCAGCCAACGCACCGCTCTTAAAACCGTAAACGATCTCAAAACCTACACTTACAGCCTTCCCCCAGGCTCTTCCCTCACCTGGGCCCCCGGTTGCAGACGCACCGGATCCGAACCCCTCCTCTCCGACGAAAAAGCCCTCCAAGACTTCAAAAATCACTGTAAATCCCAGCAAATCACCCTCATCATCCTCCCCGCAGGCTGAATCTCCGCGCTTTTCATCAAATCCGCATTCCAAACCCCGCAAAATCACACGCTTCATTCTCTCAACTGGGTGCTACATTCGGTTTATAATGCCCAATTCGGCCCAGCCGCCGCCCGCACGATCAAGCCCAGGAGCCCGCCATGCCCAAATTCGACTTCAGCATTAATACCGCCTGGACCTTCCTCATCATCGCAGGCCTCATCGAAGTCGGCTGGGCCATCAGCATGAAGTACACCGAAGGCTTCACCAAGCTCTGGCCCACCGTCATCACTTTTTCAGGCATGATCGTCTCTTTTGCCCTCCTTTCTCTCGCCCTCACCAAGATCCCCATCTCCATCAGCTACGCCATCTGGACCGGCATCGGCGCCGCCGGCACCGCCATCATCGGCATGTACTTCCTGGGCGAACACCGCTCCACCATGAAGCTCCTCTGCGTCTTCATGATCGTCGCAGGCATCGTCGGCCTTAAACTTTCCGGCTCAGGCATGGAAGACGAAATCAAAAAAGAACCCGACACCGTTACTGGCACGGATGTTAAATAAGCCCTCGCCCTCAGGCCAGCAGCACTTTTGGAATTCTTCCAAGCATCCCCTGCTGAAATAACACTGAATCTTAACCTTTGCTGCAACTTGCCTTACCGACGCACTCCTCACGCCGCCTCCCTTGATGGCCCCTATCATCAAGCCCTAGTTCGCGATCGATTTGAAATAATGCATCGCAATTTAAACTAAATAAAAAGCAAAAAAGCGGGTGCATTTTCCACCTCCTGGGGTATTATGCATCCAACATCTTCACTTGTCCGTAAAAGTTAAAAGCAACGCACATGCGACTCTTAACAGCTTAAATCCCCTGCTTTTTACACCTTTACATTTGCTTTGAAAGCCATGCACATGTCACATCACACGCGCCTCTGTGCTTTTACCCTCATCGAACTCCTCGTCGTCATCTCCATTATTGCCGTCCTTATCTCTCTGCTTCTCCCCAGCCTGGGCCAAAGCCGCGAACTCGCCCGAAACCTCTATTGCTCCGCAGGCGCACGCGCTGCCCAACTGGGGATCGAGCTCTATTCCAACGATGAAAAAGACTACATCGTCTCCAACAATCCCGACTCATACACCGGCACCCCCTCCGGCCTACCCGCCTCCATCGGCTTCCCCGCCGGATCCTTTTCCAACACGCGAAACTGGGCCGGCGTTCTCTACGACCGCGGCTATACCCAACTCATGGCCTTCACCAACAAAGGCGGCTGCCCCTACGGCCCCAGGCCCGCACTCCTCGACCTGACATCCTGGGGCAATGACTACTATTCCGATACCACCCTCGCCAGCATCGCCTACGGCATGAACCCTTCCCTCCAAGGCTACGGCTTCTTCAATCCCTACGTCACCCCTTACTATTCCAACCTTGGAAAACAACGCCGCACCAAAGGCCGCACCGCAGAGCAGCCTCCCTCCCTCCTTGTGTATGTCACCTGTTGCGTCACCCCCTGGTGGAATGGTGCCGCACATCCAGGCGTCGCCCTCTACCACACCCTCGGCGTCCCCAACCACTACACTTCCACACTCCTGAGCCCCACCTCCAGCGGCTTCCGCGAACGCCGACATGAAGGCAAAGGCCTCCCCATGGTCATGGGCGACGGCCACGGCCAATTCATCAAAACAGAGGAAATCACCCTTCAAGGCGCCACCGCGAGCTATTGGCTCAACGAACCCATGACCTCTTTCAGTTGGCGCAACAACTACAAAGGCACCTGGTATCTGGGCCCATCCATCGTCAACTGAATCGGATACAATCTCCGCCCTATGTCGTCAGGCACCAAAGTCGTCACCCGCTTCGCCCCCAGCCCCACCGGCTACCTCCATATCGGTGGCGCGCGCACCGCCCTGTTCAACTGGGCCTATGCTCGCCGCCACGGCGGCACCTTCATCCTCCGCATGGAGGACACCGACGCCGCCCGCTCCACCGCTGAATCCACACGCCGCATCATCCAAGACCTCACCTGGCTCGGAATCGACTGGGACCATGGCCCCAACCCCGACGCCTCCGACGTCTACGACATCGCCTCCCAACGCGGCCCCAACCCGCCCTATTTCCAGAGCCAGCGCGTTGCCCTTTACGCCGAGTTCCTCGAACGCCTCCGCAAGTCAGGCCGTGCTTACCGTTGCTTTAAATCCCAGGAACAGCTCGCCGCCGAGAAAAAAGCCTCCACCGACGCCAAGCGCACCCATAAATACGATCCCACCGAAGCCTTAAACCGCTCCGAAGCCGATCAGCAATCCCTCATTGACCAGGGCAAGCCCTTCGTCTGGCGCTTCCACATGGCCGGTGACGACATCACCGTCGCCGACCTCATCCTCGGCGATGTCACCATCAAAGCCTCTGAACTCGAAGACTTCGTCATCATGAAGTCCGAAGCCGGCGGCGGACTCCCCACCTTCCACTTCGCAAACGTAGTTGACGACGCCACCATGGGCGTCACACACGTCCTGCGCGCCCAGGAACACCTCATGAACACGCCCAAGCACGTGGCGATGTTCGATGCCCTGGGCATTCCCCGTCCGGCATACGCCCACATGCCTCTCATCTTCAATCCCGACTCTACCAAGATGAGCAAGCGCGACAAGGCCAAAACCGCCCGCGCCGCGGCACAGGTCTGGGTTAAGCAAAACAGCGCGGACGCCGTCAAGCTCCGCCAGGCCATCCATGACAAAGGCATCGCCGCCCCCACCCTCGAAAACATCACCGCTTTCCTCGATAAAAAGAGCGACGACAACGCCATCGCCCAGCCCATCGGCGATGCCCTGGGCGTCACCCTCCCTGAAATCGACGTCCACGACTTCAAAAAATCCGGCTACCTCCAGTCCGTCATCCTGAACTACATCTCCCTGCTCGGCTGGTCCGCCGGCAACGACATCGAACGCTTCGACCTCAAGTTCTTCGTCGAAAACTTCGGCTTGGACCGCATCGGCAAAACCAATGCCCGCTTTGACCGCGCCAAACTCCTGGCTTTCAACTCCGAAGCCATCGCCAAGCTCACGCCCGACGAATTCTTCGCCCGCTGGAAGGCTCACCTCGAAGCCTTCCACCCGGCTTACGTCCAGAAGCTCGACGACGCCAAGCTCAAAGTCCTGGCCGAGTCCTACCGCCCCCGCAGCCGCACGCTGGAAGAACCTGCCATCAACGGCCGCTTCTTCATCCTGGACGACGACAAGATTGCCTACGACATGAAGGCGGTCAAAAAGGTCCTCCTCGCCAACGACAATGCCGGCATCCGAACCCTCGTCGAACTCCAGACCGTCCTCGAAGCCGTCCCCTCCTTTGAGGCCAAGGCCATCCACGACGCCCTGGAAAAGTTCGCCGCAGACACCGGAAAATCCCTCGGCGATGTCGCCCAGCCCATCCGCGTCGCCGTCTCCGGCTCCACCGTCAGCCCCCCGATCAACGACACCCTCGCCATCCTCGGCAAAGCCTCCACCATCGCCCGCATCACCCGCTGTATCTCCATGGCCGGCTCCTGGTCATCATCAACCAGTTCATCACCCTCAACCTAGCCGCCTCCGCACACGCGCAAAAAGCGCAACAACACCAAAAGCGGGACGGCGGCAAAAAACCTCCGTCCCGCTTATCGTTTACAAATAACCCACCCCTTACCCCTCCTTCTTTCTTCCAAAACCCAAGACCCAGAACCCAAGACCCAAAACAAAAGGACCCTCAATGACCGCAGCAACCACCAAATTCAAAATCCTCGCCGCCGACAAACTCGCCGATGAAGGCCTCGCCTACCTCAAGGCCCAGGCCGATGTCGAGCTCATCAATAAACCCGGCCTCACCGAAGCCCAGCTTGCCGAAATCATCGGCGAACACGACGCCATGATCATCCGCTCCGGCGTCACCGTCACCCCCGCCGTCCTCGCCAACCCCGGCCGCATGAAAATCATCGCCCGCGCAGGCGTCGGCGTCGACAACATCGACCTCCAGGCCGCCACCCAGAAGGGCATCCTCGTCGTCAACTCCGCCGAAGCCTCCACCATCACCACCGCCGAGCACGCCTTCACCCTCATGATGGCCCTCGCCCGCAACATCGGCCCCGCCCACAAATCCATGGTCGACGGCAACTGGGACCGCGCCAAGTTCAACGGCCGCCAGCTCTCGGGCAAAACCCTCGGCATCGTCGGCTTCGGCCGCATCGGTCGCACCGTCGCCGAGCGCGCTCTCGCCTTCGGCATGACCGTCGTCGCCTATGACCCCTTCATCAACGCCGGCACACTCATGGACGGCAAAGTCCGCATGCTCGCCA
>CAZGOM010000218.1:0-8691 GCA_964527265.1 uncultured Phycisphaeraceae bacterium
CCGCCATGATCTTCCGCGGCACACGCGTCATCAGCGCAAAACCCGAAACCCTCATTCAAGCAGGCGACCACGTCGCCGTCGTCTGCATGCGCACCGTCTCAAATGAAGTCCAGCAGGCTTTCCTCCACCCAGGCGAACTCATTGAACCCCGCTCCGCCGACACTTGATCTCAATCAAACCGGGTGACACAGCTTGAGCCCAAGTCATGTAGCTTAAGCTGTGTTTTCCCTGCGCCAACATACTTGATTTCACCCCCTTCTCATCCGCTCAATACCAACCCGGCGCCGATCCATCTAAAAACCAAAGATCCGTCCGCTCGCCCTTGGCTCCGTTTTCGACATGCCCATCAATAAAGCCCAGATTCGCCCGCCCAAAATGCGCGCGGCTTGCAGCAATCGACGTCACCGGCCCCCACCCTTCCACTTCATAAAGATGCAAGTCCGAATGCAGATAGATCCGGCTCGGCGAATTCTGCACCGTGTAATACGTCCTCCGCTTCGCCCATTCCGCAGACCACGCCGTGAAACTCGCCGGTGAATTGTTCCGCCCCGTAAACCGCGTCATGTCCCCCGCCATAATCGTCATGTTCCGCCCATAACTGTCACCCTGCGAAACCGAAATAGCAGGGAAGCTTGAGTACTCAGGACAACGAAAAACCTTGATGTACTTTGAAGGCCGCTCCTGTGGATCCAAAGCCGGCTTTCCGGGCCATCCCACGTAAGGCGCGATGGCGATAAGCCACTCCGCCCACACCCCGCCCACCACTGGCCACGACCCATCCCTCTGGTTCATGCAGTATGTCGTCAGCGCAATCCCCTGCTGACGCAGATTGCTCATGCACACCGCACGCCGCGCCTCCACTCGGGCTTTGACCAGCACAGGCAGCGTCATTGAAACCAGCACCGCCACGATCGAAATGACAACCAGAAGCTCCACAAGCGAAAACGCCCGACGCGATTGTGCAACAACCTGTGGCGGCATTGAAACACCTCCGGATGCGGAATCGATATGAAAAAAGAACCTGGGTCAGATTACGGCATTCACGTCCAGAGAGCAATCAAAATGTTCACACCCAAATCATCCAGCCGGACGACACGGCTTGAGCCGAGCCCTTGTGTTCGAACCAAACAGCCGAACTCAAGCTGTGTCATCGCGCATTTTCTCTGCCCCTGATAAGGGGCTACAGCCCGTAGCCGGAGGGTAAGCGTGTATTCACGCGCAGCCCCCGGTAATCAGATGGTTGAATAACTCTTATTTTTCTGCGACCTCGATGGTCGCAGAAAAACTTTCACTCTGTATTGGCGCTTCAGTGTCCTTTAATGACATCATTCCCGAATAATGCCATCCGTCGGAAGCATGACCATGTTAAATATCTCGCTTGACCAGGAAATTCACGCCGTTTGAGCTTCCGATACGGATCCATATTTCAAGACCGCTTCAACAGTATCGACAACCCATGTTCGCAGAACGCGACTGCCCCCTCTTCTCTTCCACTACCCAATACCCACCACCCACTACCCATTTCTTCACGTCTGCTGATCCTTCGGCGGCGGAGGCGGCGGATTCGTCTGCCCACCCTTGGCCTCACGCCCACGCGTCTCGTTTCCATAGGTCGAAGATCCCGCCGCGGCAACCACCGCATCCTCCGGTTCATCCCAAACACCATTCCACACCGCAGCACCGGATAACAAAGAGCCCAGCGCCAAAACCAGGATCACCAAAGCATTTCCCATCGAACCCATCCCGCCCTTGGGCGCATTGCCGTTATTGGGATAAACCTTCGCCGCCAGCCGCGGATTGCACTCATGCAGCGACTTATTCACGCTCGGCGCTTCCACCATTGCAAACGCCCTCATCATCAGTTGCCGGTGCTTCTCGCGTCCCGGATCGCTCAGCGTCTGGTCAAACAGCGCGATCGCCTGCTCCAGGAATTTATCCGCGTCCGTCGCCTTCTGCCCTTCCAGCCGGTCCAAAAACTCAATCAGCGTTTCCCAGTTGGGGTCATGCCGCAGCGCAATGTCATACGACCTTCGCACCGCTTCAATCAATAACCCAAACCCGGTGTCCCGCTTGCCCGCATGAAAGAGCACAATGCCCGCGTAAGCCATCATCCCCACTGTCGGCTCCTTCACCGACGACATCACTTTCCGCACCCGCGCCACCTGTGATTCCTGAATCTGCAGCGCCCTTTCCATATCCAGCGCATCTTCGCTGGCCATCCGGTGCGCCATGCTCCGGGTCACGTCTTCTTCATCCACGATCACCGCCAGCGTCATCAGCGCATTCTCCGCCGCCCGCTGCCGGAACGTCTCACCCACCGCATTCGACGGCATGCTGTCATCCATCCCCAGCGCATTGGCGATCAATTCGCCAAGCAGCGCCAGCGACTGGAACGGCCGCAGCCCCTCGCGGTTGCGCAGGCTGCGAAGCCGCGCACGGTGCGCCACAAACGCATGCTCCTCATCCGTCGCCCACACTTCATCGGGCTCCGGCGCCGTCTCAATCACGCTCGGCGCAGCAGGCCCCGAGCAAATCACCAGGATCGCCTCCTGGATCTTCATCGCCTTCGCGCGCCCCGCCATCGCCAGGTACGGCTCAGTCGGGTGCAGCATGCGGCTCAGCAGCGTGTGCTCGCACTTAAACCCGGGCACCCCCTGCGCCTGCCAATACTTGTTAATCAGTTCCACCAGCTTCTGCTGGCTCGCCCGCGTCTGCGCCAGCCACGTCAGGGCCAATTTGCGCATCGACTGGTGGCGGATCACATCAGGATCAGACTTCACTTCCATCGGCTTGACTTGCATAGCAATCCCAAACCTTTCTTTTTCTGACACTTACAGATTACCGCCAAACGTTTCTCATTCAATGGACCTGCGTGCCCCGCACTCCCATTTGTGCGAACCCTGCTTCTTCGCACGATAAACCGTGTTGGATAAACCTCTTACGAGCGCGATGATAGGACGTGGGAATCGGCAGACGTCACTGCGGATTCCCGCCACCACTCGAGAGGAACGTGCAATGACCCTTCTTAATGCAAAGCTCACCTGGGCAATCGCGCTTGGCGCCATCGCCATGCTGGGTGTTTGCAACCGACCCGCCCAGGCGCAGTCCGGCCCGCAGTCCGGCGGAACGGTTTACACCACCGTCAGCACCCCCACCACCGAACGCTACGAAGTCTCACCCGGCCGCTACGAAAACCAGTGGGTTCAACCCGTCTACGCCACCGCTTTCGATGCCGCCGGCCGCCCCTTCACCTACGTCGCCCAGCCCGGCTACAGCAAGCAGGTCTACATCGAACCCGTCTACGGCTATCGCCCCTGCGCATCCCAGACCGTCTACGTCCAGCAAACCGCTTACTGCCCGCCCCCACCCGTCCCCTACGTCCCCGGCCCCGTCGTCTACACCGCGGCCCCCACAGTCGTCTACACCTCTCAACCCATCGTTTATGCCCCGGCCCCGGTCGTCTGCGCGCCAGCGCCAGTCGTCTACTGCCCACCCCCGCAGCCCGTCTGCACCCCGGTGGTTTACTGCCCGCCCCCGCGCCCGGCCGTCTCCATCTCCTTCGGCTTCATCTCCGGCGGCGGTTGCTTCCCCCCGCCCCGCTGCGAACCCGTCTTCCGCCCTCGCCCCTTCTGCCCGCCTCCCCGTCCCGTCTGCTTTGAACCCCGCCGCTCCTACAGCAGTGGCACCAGCGTGAACGTAAACGTCAACGTCCGCTCCCGCCGCTGAATCCTTCCCCCCAACAATCCAAAAGGCCCGGAGTTTTCGGGCTCCGGACCTTTTCCTATTCAAGCCAAACCCAAGCCTCACAATGGGGTACTAGAAAAATCTCCAAGAAAAAATCCCCAAAAACAGGCTCGCCTCCAACTTCCAGCAAACAATCATGTAAATCTTGGGAATCATGTAAATCGTGTTAAAAATCTTTCCCCACAATGCCCTTCTAAAGCACATTGCAACCCCTTCTGGGTTCCTCTCTTCGTAAATCTGCCCTTAATCTTGTAAATCTTCGTCAAAAACGAATCTCAGAAAATCCCCGCTTAAGCCCCACGCCTCTCTCTCCTTCCCCTCCCAGACAAAAAAATTCCTCCACAACGCTTCTCCCACGCCCCACCACCCTTTATCCTCACCCCATGACGAACTCAACGAACTCATCGCCACCACCGCCCCAGCCCCTCCATCTCAAAAAATCCATCGGCCTCGTCGCCCTCACCGTCTACGGCGTCGGCAACATGCTCGGCGCTGGCATCTACGCCACCGTCGGCAATGCCGCCGGCATCATGGGCAACGCCGTCTGGGCCTGCTTCGCCCTCTCTCTCGTCGCCGCCGCCCTCACCGGCCTCTGCTACGCTTCCCTCGGCTCACGCTACCCCAAGGCCGCAGGCGCGGCCTTCATCACACGCCGCGCCTTCACCTTCCCCATGCTCGCCTACGTCATCGGCCTCGCCGTCGTCGCCTCCGGCCTCACCTCCATGGCCGGCGCCGCTCGCGCCTTCGCCCGCTTCGCCCTTGAGCTCTTCGGACTCCAGGCCCACCCCGCCTTCACCGCAGGCGCCATCCTCATCCTCATCCTCGGCCTCGCCTGGATCAATTTCCGCGGCTTGCGCGAATCCGCCTGGCTCAACGCGCTCTGCACACTCATCGAAACCTCCGGGCTCCTCCTGATCATCTTCGTCGGCGTCAAATACTGGGGCTCCGTCAACTACCTCGACGCCACCACCCCCTCAAACCCCACCGGGTCCCTCTCCATCACCCTCATGCTCTCCGGCGCAGTCCTCACCTTCTATTCCTTCGTCGGCTTTGAAGACCTCTTAAACATCTCCGAGGAAGTCAAAAACCCCCGCCGCACCTTCCCCATCGCCCTCCTCACCGCCCTCGCCCTCACTGCCCTCATCTACGCCGGCGTCAGCATCACCGCCGTCTCCGTCATCCCCGTCGAGGAATGGGCCCGCAAAGCCACACCCGAGCAGCCCGCCGCCTCCCTCCGCACCGTCGTCGCAAAAGCCGCCCCCTGGTTCAACGTCTCCATCTTCTCCTTCATCATGCTCGTCTCCGTCGTCAACACCGCGCTCCTCAACTTCATCATGGGCTCCCGCCTCCTCTACGGCATGTCCAAGCAAGGCCTCCTTCCCACCTTCCTCGGCAAGCTCCACCCCACCCGCCACACCCCACACCTGGCCATCCTCCTGCTCATCGTCATCGTTCTCATCCTCACCAGCCTCGGCGACACCGCAAACCTCGGCAAAGCCACCGCCCTCCTCCTCCTCACCGCATTCACCGTCGTCAACATCTCCCTCTTCATCCTTCAATCCCGCCCCGGCGAGCCCAAAGGCGGCTTTGAAATCCCCCGCATCATCCCCATCCTCGGCGCCATCGCCTGCCTCACCCTCCTCGCCGGCGAAGCTTTCAACGCCTACTCCAACGGCAACTACCTCCCCTCAGCCCTCGCCGCCGCCATCGTCATCGGCATCGCCGTCATGTACCTCATCCTCCGCCCCAAAGCCGTTGCAGAAGAACCCCTCACCGACGAATAACTCCACTAAATCCCTCTGTACTTACCCCCTTATCCCTTTTCACTTATCACTTTTTTAACCCCCTCATTCCTCAACACCATCCACAACACCCACCCACCCCCGATCATTCCAAACACACAGCCAAACCACGTCACAATTGGCACCAACGCCAGCACCGCCCCCGCAATCACCGTCTTCTTCCGCGACGCCACCAGCGCATTAAACCCCGCCCAAGCGATAAACAGACACAGCATCAGCAGCACGCTGCTCTGCACCCCTTGCCACACAAACAACCGCGTGATCTCTTCCTGCATCCGCCCGGCATTCAGCAGATTCTGCCGATGCACCTGGTGATTCAGCCCCAGATCCACCAGCACCATGAACCACTGCACAAACCCCAGCATCCCCGCGCCGATCAGGTTCAGCGCCCCCGGCAACAGCTTCTTGCGTGCATAAAGCTCCTCACCGGAAATAAACGGCGGCGTTGTCGGCGTGTCGCTCATTGCTGATCCACGCCCTCAATCGAACGCGCGCCCTCCGGCTGCCGCGTACTCGGCTGCGGCTGCGTCACAGGCGCTCCCGGCTGCCCGGCACCCTTCCTGTTCAACTCCGTCATCTTCACCCGGATCCCCTCCGTCGTCACATCCAGCTCATCCATCCGGATATGCCGATTCGATTTCGGGTCCAGCACCCCCGACGCAGGCACCTTGTACCCTTCCCCAAGCAGATCCAGCCACTTCTGCGCGTTCTGCCCCTGCCCTTGCCCCCCATCCTCACCCAACACGCTTTTAAGCACCCATCCCGCAACCGGCACATTCCCCGATTGCACCGAAACCAGCTTGATCATCAGCGACGGATTAGGCCCCTTGTCCACCAGTTCCACGTGGAACTTCATGCTGATCACGCCCTTGAACTGGGGGTTGTCCACCTCCGAAGCAAAAATCAAATCCCCCCCCTCCTGCGCCATCATCACCCCTTTGATCGTCGGCGGAATCGTCACCTGCTGGTGCTTCGCCCACCCATTAAAACGCGTCGCCAGCCATGCGTTGATCTGCTCAAATGTCATGACCACTTCAAACGATCCCTCTCCATTCACCGGCCCGCCCACCGTCCCCGGCCCATGCGGCTGAGTGATCGTATCCGTGATCCGCCGCTCGGCTTCATTGGCGATCCGCTCCAGTTCCACCGGCCCGATTTTTACCAAAAGCGCATCCCGCTCCTTGTAAAACTCCGGCTTGGCCAGCGCCTGGCTGTACCCATACCAGAGCATCCCCACAAAAATCAGAAACAGCACAAAAAACACCCCCGCCGTCACCCCAAGCCAAAACAGGCACCCGCGCTTTTTGCGCGTCGGCTTGGTCGCTGTCGGGTTCACGGCCTGGCTTGTCATAGGTGTCTGGGAAGTCTGCGGGAAATGAACTGCAATAGCTTACGCATTCACATGCATCGCGCGCGCCACACTTTGATATTCCTGAATCAAAAATTCATGGTCCGAAACCGATTCCAGGCAAACCTCAATCCCCTTGATCTTCTCTGGCCCTGCCTTGGGATATGTCTTCTTCACCCACGCAAGCCCTGCATCCCCAAGCCTTTCCGACGCCCCAACCACCCAGCTTCCCGGTGTCGTGCCATCCTCCATCGCCTTCACCGCCCACCCTTTCCCCCCCGCAAGCGGCAGCAGCCACTGATTCTGCCACTGCGTCGGCGGCGCGTTCACCGTCGCATCAAATCCCTCACCCGCCACCGATTTGATCTTCCAACCCCCGCTCTGCGCTTCACCCAGCAGCACCTCCCAATACCGCCCCGCTTTGCGCGCCTCTTCCTGCACCCCGCGCGCATAAGCCGCATCGTGTGAGCCTGTCAGCACCACCGCCGCCGCCTCATGCCGCGCCACAAGCTGCGCAGGCGTATCCGTCACCCCCGCGCTCCCCAGCAGCACCGCCCCCTCCACCGCAATCATCCGCCTCTGCCGACGGCATTCCTGCAACGGCAGCAGCACACGCGCCACATACGCCCAATCCCCCGCCCCTTTGGCCCGCTCCAGCGCCTCCTCACAAAGCCGCTCCGCCTCCAGGTACTCCATCTTCACCAGAAGCACACTCGCCTCATCCATCAACATATCCAGCGGTTTATTCATAGGACAAACATTCTATCGGCACTCGTGTCCGGCAGGCTTACCCTCTCAATCCCAGTCAAAAATCCGCCTTTTGCTCACCCAAATACCCTCAGCAGCACCCACGAAATCGGAAAAACCACCATCAAGTACGTCGCCGTGTTGAACAGCCACACGATGCTTGCCATCCGCGAGTCCAACTGAAACAGATTCGCCACAATCACCAGACTGATCCCTGCCGGCGCAGCTGAAGCCAGCATCAGCACCGCCGTCTCCATCCGCGGCAATGGCTTAAAAAGCAGCCCAATCAGCAAAATAACCCCCAGCGTCACCAGCGGGCTCAACACAAACTTCACCACCGCCATCAGCACATGCTCCCGCATGTACATCCGCCACTCACCAAACCTCAGCTTCAGCCCGATCCCCAGATACCCCCCCACCGCCGCCATAAACGCCACCGCATCCAGCACATGCCAATCGTTAATCTGCCGCGGCACAGGCGCCCCAAACAGCGCCAGCGCCAGCCCCACGATGCACGACCACAACCCAATCGATCGGATGTCCAGATAGCTCTTGATCACCTGCTTAATGCCGTAGCTTCCCTGCGCATCCGGCCCCGCATAGGCCTGCGCCACCGGATACACCATCGCCACCGCCATGAACAGCATCATGTAGCACGCAGCAGATGCGTAAGCCAGTGCCTGATCGTGCGGCTCGATCAAGAGATACGCCAGATATGCCGTCATCGTCGAGCCCGTATTCCCGATCCCCGCCCCCACCGCCAGCGCCCCTATCTGCGACCGTCCCACCCCCCATCGCCGCGCCATCCACACCGTCCCCCACACCGACACTGCCATCGCCGCGGGCACAATCAAAAACAGCCACCACTGCTGCACATGCGGCTTCATGATCCAAAGCGAAATCACACCCCCCACCGTCCACACCCACAGCACTGTATGGAAGTGCACCTTCTGGCTGAAATCCTCACTCACCAGGTTTTTTTTGCGGGCATAATAGCCCGCCGTCAGGCTCAGCACGCCCACAGCCGCGAAAATAAAAAAACGCAGCGCG
>CAZGOM010000219.1:0-8672 GCA_964527265.1 uncultured Phycisphaeraceae bacterium
TAGAGGGTGGACATCTAGTACCCCGTCACCGTCCAGCCGAGCGCCTCGAGCAGCGCCTTGATGTCAGCGTCCGAGCGCTCGGCTGCGGCGCCGTCCCATCGCGCCGCGTAGAGGAAGCCCGAGTTCGGGCAGTTTCCGACCGACGCGCCGAGCTTGACGCCCTGGCCCGTCATCGACGCGCTGAATGCGGGTCCGAGTTTCTCGCTGGGCGAATACCCGATTACCTGGTTCGCGGTCTGATCGACCTTGAGCACGAGCGGAACGACGCCAGCGCCGATCATGTTCGTCGCGCCACTGCCGCCGATCGTGTTGCTGACGACCTGGAGAATCCCGCTCGTCTGGATGATGCGGATCGTGGCGTACCCCGAACTGCCTAGCGTCACGATCTGGCGAGCGGAGCCAGGGGACGTTGTCGGCATCCGCACGAACGCGAGGAGTAGACACGAGGCCGTGCCGATATCAGGGAGGCCGCCCGAGGCGTTGGACCAGCCAGCGGTGGCACTGTCGGCCAGTGTGGCGGCGAGGCGAGACCATCCGGTGATCGCTTGCTGATATGTCGCGCCACTGCCGCCGAACGCAAGATCGATCGCGCCGACGTCGTCGACGAGCGGCGACGCGGAATCCTGGCAGGAGTACACGCTGTCGGGCACCGTCCAATTCGTGAGCCCTTGGTCGCTGATGATGTTCGCCCACTCCGTCGCGTCCGCCGGCACGCCCTTGCCACTCGTCGCGTCGACGCTCCACGTGATCGGCGGCCCTGAGTCGGGGTACACGAGCACGCCCGCGCCGAGCAGAGGCGCGCCGACGAGGAGGCCGTCGTGGACGAACACGGCTACTTGCTCCACACGGGGAGGCTCGCCGCGCGCGCGCCGGCCCCCGAGCTGGTGTTGTCGATCGGCACCTTGGGCTCGACGAGGAGCTGCTGGTACCGCTGCGTGTACAGGTCCCGCGCGATCGTCACGCCGTCGAGGTTCGCGCCGCCGGCGATCACCTGGTTCTGCACCGCGAGCAGGTTCGCCTTGAGGATTAGCAGCTCGCGCAGGACCTGCGTGTCGCGGATCCGGTAGAGCACCTTCGCATCGCCGAGCGCATCCATCTTCACCGCGTCGAGCGCGTCGACGATCAACGACGCGCCCTGGTTCGCGCGGTGATCGGGCGGTAGACGATCGATCCACCCGGGAAAGCGGTTGTCGATGTCGCGCGCCGTGACGAGCGAGCTCGCGCGGTACCGGACGAGATCGAAGTAGGTGACCGCCACCGTCGGCGCGTCGGCCGTGTACGTCCACCGCACGCGGTAGCTCGCCCCGAGCGCGTCGCCATTGAGCTTCGCGAGATCCGAGAGCCAGGTCGTATCGAGCGCCGCGGTGATCCGCACGCCCTCGAACGTCGAGCCCGCCGCGTAGTTGTTCACCAGCGGGCGCTGCAGCACCACGCGCGTCCCGACGATCGCGAGCACGTCGACGCGCTCGGCGAGCCCCGTTGCCGCCGACGTCAGCAAGTACGCGCCGCCCTTCGCGATGCTCGTCCCGGCCGCGAGCTCAAGCTCCTCGGCTCCGGCGAACGCGTCGGCCGCGAGCGTCGTGTCGACCGTATCGACCGTCGCCGCGCCGCTGATCGCGAGCTCGGCCGTGCTGTCGTCGCCGGCGTCGCGGCGGAACACCTGCACGCTCGGCGACGTCGGACGCACGAGCTCCGTCGGGTCGAGCACCAGGTGCTGACCCGTCACGCCGAACAGGATCTCGGCGTGGCGCATGGGCTAGACGCTCACCACCAGCTTGGTCGGCGCGTCCTTGCGCCAGTCCCCGAACGCGACGTTGCTCGCCTCGAGCAGTTCGTACAGGTCGAGCATGAACGCGCGCTCGTACTTGTCGGCGAGGTCAAGCTGCTTGGCGCGCTGCGCCTCGAGCGCCTTCACCTTGAAGTACATAGCGGCCTGCGTGCGCATCGCCCACGAGGGCGTGCCGAGCGGCCCCTCGTCGAGCTTCGTTAGCAGCAGCGCGATCCGCGGTTGCGCGTGCGCGAGCACCTGCTGTTCGAACTCGGTGGCGGTCCGGTACATCGGTGCCGACGGGCGGCGCTCGACGACGTACGCGCGATCCTCCACGACCTTCGTCGTGTCCTCGTGGCCGACCGGCGCCTGTACCACCGGCCCCGGTGCGCGCGCGGGCCGGGCTGCGTCCTCCTTCTCGAGGCGCGCGATGACCGCGGTCGCCATGCGCTGATTCGCGTCGGCGGTGACCTCGCCGGCGAACCGACGCTGATGCGCCGCCATGTCGGCCTGCAGCTGGTCGAGGCCCTCGGCGTAGTCGCGATCCGGCGCGTCCACCTAGCCCTCCTGCCCGGGGTCGCTCTTGCCGTCGCGCGCGCGGTCCGCCCGCGCCGCCCGGATCGCCTGCGGCGACGGCGTGGCGTGGCGCGCGATCGCCTCGCCGACACCCTCGACGAGCTCGCGGCGCATTCGGTCGTACTCGGCGTCGCGCTGCGCGTTGAAGCGCTCGAGGTCGAGGTTGTAGACGCGCCGGACCTCGGCCTTGCGGAGAGCCGCGACCTTCTGGAGGTGGGCGCAGCCGTGCTCGCTGTTCACGCCGCCGCAGTCGTGCTCGCCCGGCGGCGGCGTCACGAACGGCCCGCCGGTGATGTACGCGAACTTCGCGGTGTACGGGCAGACCCACGCCGGAATGGCACCGGCGAGCAGCAGGTCCTGCATCGTCTCGTTTTCGTACGCGATCGCGTCGGCGTGCTGCGACGGGACCGAGCCGGTGCGCAGCGGCACCTTGTTCACGCACCCGTCGGGCATCAGGAAGTAGCCCCACTTCGCGGCGGTCGGGATCGAGTCCTCGATCGGGAATCCGCGCGCGTCGCGGCCGATGATGCGCGTCGGGTTCGTCGACGCGCGCGTGAGCTCGTAGGTGGCCGTGCTCTGGCCGGTCGGGTTGATCGGGCGGAGCTGCTGGACGACGAAGGGGTTCGAGTTCACGTGCTTCCTTTCATGCGATCGGCGTCGCGGTGATCACGCCGTCCGTGGAGCCGTCGCGGATGACGGCGAGCTTTTCGAACCCGGCCTGCGCGAGCACGGCGACGGGCACGTTGGCTGGGAGGTAGGTGTTGCCCGCGGTCGAGGCCTCCGCGGTCGGGTTCGTGCCGAGCTTGATCCAGCACGGCACCGAGCTCGTGAGCAGGTACGTCGCGCTCGGCCGCGTCGTGCCGTTCGCGAGCGTGAGCTGCTGTGACGTGTCCGTGGCCGTCGAGACGAGGGCCGCGCCTTTGATCACGGGAACCATAGCTGCTGCCTCCATGGCGCGCCGCGACCCTCGCCGCGGCGCGCTCTGCAAGCGGTGGCTAGACGAGGACCTCGTCCCACTCCGCCTTCACGACGAGCGTGCCGACGCCCGTCGCGCCCATCAGGATCGCGTTGCGGAGGATCACACCCTCGTCCTTCGCGAGCTCGATCGGCGAGACGCCCGTGCCCTCGCGCGCGTCGAGGAGCACGCCGGTCGCGCCGGTGATGACCTGCCCGACGGCGCCGGCCCAGCCCTGCACGTACCCGAACGGGTTCGCGTCGAGCGTGTGCGTGCCCGCGGTCAGCGCGGACGCGCCGCCGATCCGACACGTGTTCGCGGTGAACAGCGACGTCGCCTGATCCTTGCGGACCTTGCCGGTGTCGCCGTTCGTCGAGCCCATATCGATCGCGGTGCCGGCGGTGTGCGACGCCGTGTACGTGCGCGCGATGATCGCGTCGTACCCGATCGCCTGCGCCGTGCCGAACGCGGTCGTGAGCAGGAAGTCGACGGCGAGGTACCGGAGGAGCACGCGCTTGGCGTCGTCCGGGTTGCGCATCGCGAACACGTGGCCCGCCGTCGCCGTGCGCGCGGCGATCGTCGTGAGCCCAGTACCGGTCGCGGCGAGGCGGAACTCGCCGTAGAGGAGGCTGACGAGCCCGCGCGAGCTCGCCGGCAGGATGCGTTGCGTTGTGGTCATGCGCGGCTCCTTACGCGTTCACCGAGCGAATGCTCGTGGCGAAGTTGTTGGCGATGGCGCCGAACCCGACGCGCGCGAAGCTCGCCCAGATGTTGGCGTCGAGGAGGATGTGGCTCTCGGTCAGCGAGCTCGGCGTGCGCTTGACCACGTAGGCCATCGCGGCGAACTCGGGATCGAGCGACCAGATGGCGCCGAGGCGATCGCCGGTCGACGTCGGGCAGAGCCCGGACGACCAGATGTTGCACCCCATGAACACGCCGCCGTACTGCCCGCCCGATCCGTTCGGCGAGTAGAACTGCGGCCCGCCCGTCGCGGTGCTCTGGATCTGCGCCTGCTGCAGCTGCTTGAGCTGGTGGTCGTGCAGCGCGATCACGTTCTCGCCGCGCGCCTTGTTCACGCGCTGCGAGCCGATCGCATTGACGAGCGTCAGCAGCGACAGCGTGTCGCCCGACGGCCCGACGGTCGCCGTCAGCGAGCTGAACAGTGCCGCCGCGGTCGTGTCGAAGTACTCGCCGTAGAGCAGCGCGGCGTCGAGGATGAAGCGCTGCACGTACAGCGCGCGCCCGACCACCGAGTCTTCCTTGGCGGTCTCCGTGAGCGTCCGCGCGAGCCCGACGCGCGCGACCTGCACGGTCGCGCTGGTCGTGGTCAGCTCCGTCGGCACGAGCTCGGTGGTCTCGTTCGCGGGCGTGCCCGTCGCGGGCCCCGCCGACTTGACCCAGCGCGGGAAGCGCGCCGTGTCGCTCGCCTCGGTGGCGATCGACTTGAAGCGGAAGAACGGCGCGATCGTGAGGTTGTCGTACTGGTACGCGGTGATCGCGAGGTCGATGATGCTTGCGTAGATGGTCCCCGAGAGGGACGAGCTCTGAGTTTCTCCGGCCATGGTTGGTTACCTCTGCGACGGCGGCTTCGGACGCTCGGGCGCCCCGCTCATCTGGTTCCCGATCGCCCAGAGCTGATCGAGGTGCTTGCGCACCCCTTGCGGCCCCAGCTCGCGGAGCTGGGCGGGCGTCAGGTTGAACAGGTCCACGACCCCGTTCGCCGTCGGCAGCGAGTGCGGCGACGGCGCGGCGGGCGCGGCGGGCGGAGGCGACGCGGGCGCCGGAGTCGCCGGCGCGCTGGGAGTTGCCGACGACGCGGGCGCCGTCGGTGCCGGTGCCGGCTTGATGCCGAGCTGGGTCACCGTCTCGCCGAGCCACTCGCCGAACTGCTCGACGGTGACACCCTCGGCGCGCGCGAGCGTGAACAGCTTGTTCGAGAGCGCGTCGTTGATCTGCAGGCGGCTTGCTTCCTTTTCGAAGCGGGCGCGCTCGCGGATCTCGCGGTTCTCGGCGCGCAGCTCGGCGATCTGCTCCTCGACGGTTTGCTTCGTCTCGGGCTTCGCCGGCTGCGACACGGGCGGCTGTGGCGCTTGCTGGCCGTCGCGCAGCGCTTGCTCGCGACCTTCGCGGCGCGCCGCCGCGACGAGAGCGTTGACCTGCGATTGCGGCAGCAGCTTCTCGCTGCCACCGCCGGGTGCAGTACCCGGATCGCTCGTCGTCGTGGGGGCGGCCGGGGTCGCCGGCTGCGTGGGTGGCGTGACCTCGGGGTTGGCCGTACCGGAGGCACCTCCGGCGTCGACCTCCTCGAGCAACGGCCCGCGCCGGAACATGAACCCCGAGCCGGGCCCGAGGTGCGCTGCGCCAGTGCTGTGCCGTTGGGTGGACTTGATCTTCATCGTGACTCCCCGCTTTCGCCGCGGCGCGTGTGCCCCGGTTGCTCCCCGGGTGGATGCGATCACCGTAGGCGCGTGCGCAGGCACCGGCCCAGGTTTCCCGGGGCCGCGGCGGAACCTCGTCGGAGGAGCGCGTCCTACGACGCGTCGGCGGCCGGGCGTCCGCCCATCGCGCCGTTGGCCTCGGGCGTCTGGCCCGGGTTCGTGGCGTCGGCGCCGGCGGGCATGTTCAGCACGCGCACCGCGGTGATCAGCGCGGCGTACTTGACGAGGTTGACATGGATCTCCGCAGCAGCTTCGTCGGCCGTCAGGTCCGGGTCCTCGCGCTGGAGGTACGCGTTCGCGCTGTCGAGCCCCAGCGCGAGCTTGGCCTTGAGCAGCGCGAGGCGCTCCTGCGCGTCCATCGGTGCGGCCTGCTCCTGGAAGTCGATCCGCATCCCCGTCGGGTCGAACCCCATGAGCTCGACGACCTGCACCTCGTGCACCTTCGCGCGCATGCGCTGCTCGGTGCGGAGCTCGATCAGCTTCTCGCGTCGCGCGAGGTACTCCTTGCCGCTCGTCGGCACGCTCGCGAGCGTGAACTGCTCGTAGCTCATGCCGTACGTCTGCGCGACGCTCGTGATCTTGTCGCGCTTCGCCGCGAGGTAGTGGTCCGGGTCCGTCTTCATCTCGAGCATCGAGGCGACGACTTCCGGCGGCAGGATCAGCGGCGCCTCGCCGTTCATGGCCTGGCCCTTCACGACCTGCGCGAGGTTGCCTTGCAGCACCGGCTGGCGCTCGCCCTGCGTCTTCGCGAGGCGCATGATCATCGCGTCGAGCAGCGCGACCGCGAGGTGCGCCGACTTGATGTCCTCGCCGTAGCTCGCGTCGAGGATGCACGTCGTCGGTTGCCGACGATGGAACAGCACGCCGGGGATGCGGCCGAGCCCATGCGCCTCCGGCTCGAGGACGATTGCGCCGTGCGCATCGACGAGGCGACCCTCGCCGCTGATGCGATAGCGATACGTGTCGTCCCATAGCTCCCAGCACGGCAGTTGCTTCGCCACCGGCAGGATCGTCGCGGGCTTGAAGTCGAGGAGGAAGCCCGCGGCCTCGAGCGCGTCGGCCGGGTGCGCGACCGCGTCGAAGGCGTCGGGCGTGACGATCCGCAGCCGCGTGCGATCGTCGACGCCGCGGAACTGCCACACGAGGACCTCATTGCAGAGGTTCGTCAGCCGCAGCGCCTCCTGGTGCAGGAAGTGGAGCCCGAGCCGTTGCTCCTCGGCGTGGAACTCCACGTCACGTTGCTTGAGCGTGCGCCGCGCGGGCCGGTCGTAGAGCGAGCTGATCTCGTTCACGATGCGGCGCGTGACGTTCTGCCCCTTCGCGAGCACCATGTACTCGAGCATCGTCTCGCGCATCGTGGTGGTCGTGTACACGCGCTCGATCACGCGCTTGAGCGGCAGCTCGACCTGGTCGCGGTAGAGCTGCAGGCGCGTCGCGATCGCCTCGCGCCGCAGCCGGTGTTCGTTCAGCGGCTCGGGCCGCGCGAGTGCATACGCCTGCACGATCCACGCGACGAGCGCCTGGTGGTCGGTGTTGTAGAGCTCGACGAGCGCGGCCATCAGGTCCCTCGGTGCGCACGTTGCGCGGCGGAGTGGTGGAGCACGAGCACGCCGGCGTGCGGCGTCAACGTGAAGGGGTCGCGGACCTCGAGGACAGGCGCGCAGCTGCAGCCGCGATCGAGCTCGTGCCTCATCGACTCGCGCTCGGGCAGCACGTGCGCGTCGCGGCCGACGAACAGCAGCAGCCACGGTTCCTCGGCCAGCGGGCTGGCGTCGTCAACGGCGATCATCACCGCGCCGCGCTTCATGCGGCCCGCCGGCGCTGCAGCTCGGCGATCGCGCGCTCGACGGTCGTCGCGGTGATCGCCTCCTGCTCGAACGGCCACAGCGCGTAGCCCGTCGCGGCGGGCGCGTGCGTCTGGTCGTCCTCGTCCTTGGCTTGGTCGCCCTCGGGATCGTCGTCGCCTGGCCGCTTCTCGAGCGACTCGAACGCGCTCACGAGCACGGGCGCCGCGGGTTGCGCTTGGTTGTCGGTTGCGACGGCGAAGCGAACGGCATCGGTGGCGTCCGTCATCAGCCGGTTCAGCATCTCGATGCGCGCGCTGCGCTTGATCTTCCCCGACTGCGGTGCCGGGCTGAACGCGTCGAGCCCCTCGGCTTGCAACGCCATGTACACGGTCTGGTAATCGGTTTGCTTCGCGCCCTTGCCATGTGGGTCGACGAAGATCGCCGCCTTGTCGTGGTCCGCCTCGACGCCGAACTCGTCGCGCAGCTTCTGTTTGAGCTGGCGTGCGTGGGCGCGCGCCGTCGTCTGACGCGTCTGCAGCTCGCCGACGACGGTCCACACCGGCACACCCTGACGCACGAGCAGCTTCAGGATCACCGACGTGTTGAAGATGACGCCGGGGTCGTGGCCGACGAGCAACGAGAACCCGGCTCCCGGGCGCACGTACGAGCGGTAGTCGGCCAGCACGGCGGAGGTCACGTCGACGACGTTCGACCGACGAAGCAGGTCGCTCGCGACCAGGTTGCGCTTCGGATCCCAGCCGTAGAACACCGCGAGCTCGATCGGCACGTCGAGCGCGAGCACGCGCCGCTCGTACTCGCGCGGCGACATCGTCTTCTTCTTCGCCTCCCAGAACGAGGTGCCCACGAACGGCGACCGCGGCCCGAGCATCTGGCGCCGTTCCCAGAGCCCCGACGCCGCGAGGATCTTGCTCTTGTGCGCGCGGTACTTTGCCGAGTCCTTGGGCGTCGCCGTGCGCAGTTGCTTGTAGCGCACGATCGCGCGATCGCCGACGGTGACCGTCTTCGCGCCACGGCCGCGCGCCTCGATGTCCTCGTGGCGATCGACCATGTCCTGGTCCTCGTCGCCCGTCGCCCACGACCACGTGAAGCCCTGCACCGGCGAGCCGTCGTCCTTGCTCTGCTGGTGC
>CAZGOM010000220.1:0-8649 GCA_964527265.1 uncultured Phycisphaeraceae bacterium
TAGAGGGTGGACATCTAGTACCCCGTCACCGTCCAGCCGAGCGCCTCGAGCAGCGTGCGGACCTCGGCATCCGAGAGCTCGGCCGCCGACCCTGTGAAGCACGTGGCGTAGAGGATCTGAATCCCCGCGGACGCGGTGACCGCGCCGCCGAAGTTGATGAGGGCCGCGCCGCCCGACGGAGTGGCCCAGGCGTGAGAGAACACCTCCTGGTCCGTGTACACCTTGTGCTCGCTGTTCGCCCGGTCGACCTTGAGGACCACGGGGCGCACCGCCGACGTCCCAGGGTCTTGGGTGCCGTCGGTGAAGGTCCCGTCGCTGTTGCGCCGCGCGCGGTAGAGCGGCCCTGCGACCGCCTGGATGTTTCGGTGGCTCACCGACGAACCCAGACCCATCACGTCACGCGCAGCGGTGGGGACGGCCGTGAGCTTGAGGTACGCGAGGAACAGGTGGGACGTCGTGGTGACGTTGCCGAGGCTCGAGGTGTTGAAAAACCAACTGCCCGAGTTGGCGCCAATCTGCACGGCAAGCCGCGACCACCCGCTCACGGACGCGGCGTGGCTGGGCGAGTTGCCGGCCGTGAGAGTGTGGCCCCCGATCGAGTCGGCGAGATCGCCGCTCGGCTCCTGGCAGAGCCACAGCGCCGACGGCGAAGCGATTCCAGCAGCGGAGGCGACGTCGCCCCACTCCGTCGCATCCGCCGGCACGCCCTTGCCGCTCGTCGCGTCGACGGACCAGGTGATCGCGGTGCCCTCGACGAAGCGCGACAACACGCCCGCGCCGAGCAGCGACATGCCGCTCGGCGGGTTGAGGAGGCCGTCGTGGAGGAACACGGCTACTTGCTCCACACGGGCAGGCTGCGCGCGCGCGCGCCGGCCCCGGTGTTCGCCGCGTCGACCGGCACCTTCGGTTCGGCGATCAGCTGCTGGTAGCGCTGCGCGTACAGGTCGCGCGCGATCGTCACGCCGTCGAGGTTCCCGCCGCCGGCGATCACCTGGTTCTGCACCGCGAGCAGGTTCGCCTTGAGGATGAGCAACTCGCGCAGCACCTGCGTGTCGCGGATCCGGTTCAGCACCTTCGCGTCGCCGAGCGCGTCCATCTTCACGGCGTCGAGCGCGTCGACGATCAGCGACGCGCCCTGGTTCGCGCGGTGATCGGGCGGCAGCCGATCGATCCAGCCGGGGAAGCGGTTGTCGATGTCGCGCGCGGTGACCAGCGAGCTCGCGCGGTACCGCACCAGATCGAAGTACGTGACCGCGACGGTCGGCGTCTCCGCGGTGTACGTCCACCGCACGCGGTAGCTCGCGCCGAGCCCGCCGCTGCTCAGCTTCGCGAGATCCGCGACCCACGTCGGATCGAGCGCCGCCGTGATCCGCACGCCCTCGAAGGTCGCCCCCGCCGCGTACTCGTTCACGATCGGGCGCTGCAGCACCACGCGCGTCCCGACGATCGCGATCACGTCGACGCGTTCGGCGAGCCCCGTCTCGGTCGACGTCACCAGGTACGCGCCGCCCTTGGCGATGCCGGTCCCGGCCGCGAGCTCGAGCTCGGCGACCCCGACGAACGCATCGTCCGCGAGCGTCGTGCTCACCGCGTCGACGGCCGCACCGCCGCTGATCGCGAGCTCGGCCGTGCTGTCGTCGCCGGCCTCGAGGCGGAACACCTGCACGCCCGGCGACGTCGGCCGCACGAGCTCCGTCGGGTCGAGCACCAGGTGCTGACCCGTCACGCCGAAGAGGATCTCGGCGTGGCGCATGGCTAGCCGATCACCAGCTTGGTGGGCGCGTCCTTGCGCCAGTCCCCGAACGCGACGTTGCTCGCCTCGAGGAGCTCGTACAAGTCGAGCATGAACTGCTGCTCGTAGCGCTCCACGAGATCCAGCCGCCCGCCGCGGTGGGCCTCGATCGCCTTCACCTTGAAGAATAGCGCCGCCTGCGTGCGGGTCGCCCAGGAGGGCGAGCCGAGTGGGCCGTTGTCGCGCTTGGACAGCAGCAGCTCGATGCGCGGCTGCGCGTGCGCGAGCACCGCCTGCTCGAACTCGGTCGCCGAGCGATACATCGGCCCGGCGGGGGCCCGATCGATCGTGTACTCGCGATCGTCGACGACCTTCGTCGTGGTCTCGGGCCCGATGGGCGCTTGCACCGCGGGACCTGGCGCGCGGGGTCGATCGGCGTGCTCCTTCTCGAGGCGCTCGATCACCGATGCCGCGAGATGCTGGTTCGCGTCGGCGGTGACCTCGCCCGCGAACCGACGCTGATGGTTCGCCATGTCGGCCTGGAGTTGCTCGAGGCCGTCGACGTAGTCGCGCTCGGGGGCGTCCATCTACCCCTCCTGCCCCGGGTCGCTCTTGCCGTCACGGGCGCCCGCGGCGCGCGCGGCGCGCATCGCTTGCGGCGTCGCATGACGCGCGATCGCCTCGCCGACGCCATCCACCAGCTCGCGGCGCATGCGATCGTACTCGGCGTCGCGCTGCGCGTTGAAGCGCTCGAGGTCGAGGTTGTAGATGCGGAGGACCTCGGCCTTGCGCAGGTCCGCGATCTTCTGGAGGTGCTCGCAGCCCCTCTCGCTATTGACGCCGCCGCAGTCGTGCGCGCCCGGCGGTGGCGTGACGAAGGGGCCGCCCGTGATGTACGCGTACTTCGACGTGTACGGGCAGGCCCACGCGGGGATCGCGCCCGCGAGGAGGAGATCCTGCATCGTCTCGTTCTCGTACGCGAGCGCGTCGGCGTGCTGCGATGGCACGGACCCGGTGCGCAGCGGGACCTTGTTGGTGCAGCCGTCCGGCATCAGGAAGTAGGCCCACTTCGCCGCGGTCGGGATCGAGTCCTCGATCGGGAAGCCACGCGCATCTCGGCCGACGATGCGCGTCGGGTTCGTTGATGCGCGCGTGAGCTCGTAGGTGGCCGTGCTCTGGCCATTCGGGTTGACGGGGCGGAGCTGCTGGACGACGAAGGGACTCGAGTTCAGGTTCGACACGCGCTTCCTTTCAGGCGATCGGCGTCGCAGTGATGACGCCGTCGGTAGAGCCGTCACGGAGGACGGCGAGCTTCTCGAACCCGGCCTGCGCGAGCACGGCAACGGGCACGTTGGCTGGCAGGTAGGTGTTCCCCGCGGTCGACGCCGCCGCGGTCGGGTTCGTCCCGAGCTTGATCCAGCACGGCACGGAGCTCGTGAGCAGGTACGTCGCGCTCGGCAGCGTCGTGCCGTTCGCGAGCGTGAGCTGCTGCGATGTGTCCGTGGCCGTCGAGACGATGGCCGCGCCTTTGATCACCGGAACCATAGCTGCTGCCTCCATGGCGCGCCGCGACCTTCGCCGCGGTGCGCTCTGCAAGCGGTGGCTAGAGGACGACCTCGTCCCACTGCGCCTTCACGACGAGCGTGCCGACGCCCGTCGCGCCCATGAGGATCGCGTTGCGGATGATCACGCCTTCGTCCTTCGCGAGCTCGAGCGGCGAGACGCCCGTGCCCTCGCGCGCGTCGAGGAGCACGCCGGTCTCACCCGTGATCACCTGCCCGACGGCACCCGCCCAGCCCTGGACGTACCCGAACGGGTTCGCGTCGAGCGTGTGCGTGCCCGCCGTCAGCGCGGCCGCGCCGCCGATCCGGCACGTGTTCGCGGTGAACAGCGACGTCGCCTGGTCCTTGCGGACCTTGCCCGTGTCCCCGTTCGTCGAGCCCATGTCGAGCGCCGTGCCGGCCGTGTGCGACGCCGTGTACGTGCGCCCGACGATCGCGTCGTAGCCGATCGCTTGCGCCGTACCGAACGCCGTCGTCAGCAGGAAGTCGACGGCCAGGTAACGCAGCAGGACGAGCTTGGCCGCGTCGGGGTTGCGCATCGCGAACACGTGGCCCGCGGTCGCGGTGCGCGCCGCGATCGTGGTGAGCCCGGTGCCGGTGGCGGCGAGGCGGAACTCGCCGAACAGGTTGCTCACGAGCCCTCGCGAGCTCGCCGGAAGCGTGCGGTTGCTGATCATGACCACGGCTCCTTACGCGTTCACCGAGCGGATGCTCGTGGCGAAGTTGTTGGCGATGACGCCGAACCCGACGCGCGCGAAGCTCGCCCAGATGTTCGCGTCGAGGAGGATCTGGCTCTCGGTCAGCGAGCTCGGCGTCCGCTTCACGACGTACGCCATCGCCGCGAACTCGGGATCGAGCGACCAGATGCCGCCGAGCCGATCGCCGGTCGACGTCGGGCACAGGCCGGACGACCAGATGTTGCACCCCATGAACACGCCGCCGTACTGCCCGCCGGCGCCGTTGGGCGAGTAGAACTGCGGGCCGCCCGTCGCGGTGCTCTGGATCTGCGCCTGCTGCACCTGCTTGAGCTGGTGATCGTGCAGCGCGATCACGTTCTCGCCGCGCGCCTTGTTGACGCGCTGCGAGCCGATCGCGTTCACGAGCGTCAGCAGCGAGAGCGTGGAGCCCGACGGGCCGACCGTCGCGACGAGCGAGCTGAACAGCGCGGCCCCGGTCGTGTCGAAGTACTCGCCGTAGAGGATGGCGGCGTCGAGGATGAAGCGCTGCACATACAGCGCGCGCCCGACCACCGAATCCTCCTTGGCACTCTCGGTCAGCGTTCGCGCGAGCCCGACGCGCGCGACCTGCACGGTCGCGCTGGTCGTGGTGAGCTCGGTCGGCGTGAGCTCCGTGGTCTCGTTCGCCGGGGTGCCGGTCGCGGGGCCCGCCGACTTCACCCAGCGCGGGAAGCGCGCGGTGTCGGTCGCCTCGGCCGCGATCGACTTGAAGCGGAAGAACGGCGCGATCGTGAGGTTGTCGTACTGGAACGCGGTGATCGCGAGGTCGATGACGCTCGCATAGATGGTCCCGGACAGGGACAAGGTCTGAGTTTCTCCGGCCATGGTGGGTTACCTCTGCGACGGCGGCTTCGGACGCTCGGGCGCCCCGCTCATCTGGTTGCCGATCGCCCAGAGCTGCTCGAGGTTCTTGCGAACCCCTTGCGGCCCCAGCTCGCGGAGCTGGGCGGGCGTCAGGTTGAACAGGTCCACGACCCCGTTCGCCGTCGGCAACGAGTGCGGTGACGGCGCGGCGGGCGCGGCGGGCGGGGGCGCGGCGGGCGTCGTCGTCGACGGCGCGCTGGGAGTGGCCGACGACGCGGGGGGCGTCGCCGGTGCCGGTGCCGACTGGAAGCCGAACTGCGTGACCGCCTCCGCGATCCACGTGCCGAAGTTCTCGGCGGCAACACCCTCCGCGCGCGCGAGCCTGAACAGCCGGTTGGTCAGCGCCTCGTTGACCTGCGGGAACCGCACGAGCTCACGCTCGAAGCGGGCACGCTCGCGGTCTTCGCGGGCATCCGCGCGCAGGTCCGCGATCTGCTCCTCGACGGTCTTCTTCGTCTCGGGCTTCGCGGACGGCGGCGGTGCTGCCGGGGGCTGCGGGGCTTGCGCCTCGCGGAGCGCTTGCTCGCGACCTTCGCGGCGGGCCTGCGCGACGAGCGCGTTTACCTGCGATTGCGGGAGGTGCTTTTCCTCGCCGCCCGGTGCAGTGCCCGGTGCGCTCGTCGGTGGGGCCGCCGGCGGGGCCGGTGGCGTGGCAGGAGGCTCGCCACCCGAGGCACCGCCGGCGGCACCGCCGGCGTCCTCGGGCGCGAGCAACGGGCCGCGCCGAAACGCGCACCCCGACCCTGGGCCGAGGTGCGCTGCGCCGGTGCTGCTCCGTTGGGTGGACTTGATCTTCATCGTGGCTCCCCGCTTACGCCGCGGCGCGTGTGCCCTGGTGGCTCCCCAGGTGGATGCAGCTACGCTAGATGCACGCGTCTGCACCGGCCTAGGTTTGGCCGCGCGTCGTCGGGAAACGGCGATCAGGAAGCGGCGGGTCGACCACCGAGCGCGCCGTTCGCCTCGGGCGACTGGCCCGGGTTGCTCGCATCGGCGCCGCTCGGCACGTTCAGCGCGCGCACCATGGTGATCAGCGCGGCGTACTTCACGAGGTTGAGCTTGATCTCCTCGGCGGCTTCCTCGGGCGTGAGGTCGGAGTCCTCGCGCTGCAGGTACGCGTCGGCGCTGTCGAGCCCGAGGCCGATCTTGGCCTTGAGCAGCGCGAGCCGCTCCTGCGCGTCCATCGGTGCGGCCTGCTCCTGGAAGTCGACACGCAGCCCGCTCGCGTCGAAGCCCATGAGCTCGACGACGGCCGCCTCGTGGACTACCGCGCGCATGCGCTGCTCGGTGCGGAGCTCGAGCAGCTTCTCGCGGCGCATCGCGTACTCCTTGCCGCTCGTCGGCGCGCTCGCGAGCGTGAACTGCTCGTAGCTCATGCCGTACGTCTGCGCGACGCTCGTGATCTTGTCGCGCTTCGCCGCGAGGTAGTGGTCCGGGTCCGTCTTCATCTCGAGCATCGAGGCGACGACTTCCGGCGGCAGGATCAGCGGCGCCTCGCCGTTCATGGCCTGGCCCTTCACGACCTGCGCGAGGTTGCCTTGCAGCACCGGCTGGCGCTCGCCCTGCGTCTTCGCGAGGCGCATGATCATCGCGTCGAGCAGCGCGACCGCGAGGTGCGCCGACTTGATGTCCTCGCCGTAGCTCGCGTCGAGGATGCACGTCGTCGGTTGCCGACGGTGGAACAGTACGCCAGGGATCCGCCCGAGTCCGTGCGCCTCGGGCTCGAGCACGATCTCGCCCCGCGCGTCGACCAGGCGACCCTCGCCGCTGATCCGGTACCGGTACGTGTCGTCCCACAGCTCCCAGCTGGGAAGCTTGCGCGCGATCGGCAGGATCGACGGCGGCTTGAAGTCGAGGAGGAAGCCCGCAGCCTCGAGCGCGTCGGCCGGGTGCGCGATCGCATCGAACGCGTCGGGCGTGATGATCCGCAACCGCGTCCGTGCGTCGGGCCCGAGGAACTGCCAGATCAGCACCTCGTTGCAGAGGTTCGTGAGCCGGAGCGCCTCCTGGTGGAGGAAGTGCAGCCCGAGCCGCCGCTCCTCGGCGCGGAACGCGTCGGCGCGATCCTCGAGCGTGCGTCGCGCCGGGCGGTCGTAGAGCGAGCTGATCTCGTTCACGATGCGCCGCGTGACGTTCTGGCCGCTCGCCACCGCGATGTACTCGACCATCGTCTCGCGCATCTTGTCGGTCGTGTACACGCGTTCGATCACGCGCCTGAGCGGCAGCTCGAGCTGATCGCGGTAGAGCTGCAGGCGCGTCGCGATCCGCTCGCGGCGCATGCGGTGCGGGTTCATCAAGTCAGGCTGCGCGAGCGCGTAGGTCTGTGCGATCCACGTGACGAGCGCCTGGTGGTCGGTGTTGTAGAGCTCGATCAACGGCGCCATCAATTGCCTCGGTGCGCACGTTGCGCGTCGGAGTGGTGCAGCACGAGCGTGCCGCGGTGCGGGGTCAACGTGTGCGGATGCCGCGCCTCGAGCACGGGCCGACACCAGCAGCCGACGTCGAGCTCGTGGCGTGGCGCCTCGCGATCGGGGAGCACGTGCGCGTCGTGGTCGAACGGGATCACGAGCCAGCGCTCCTCCGTGAGCGGCGAGTCCTCGTCGACGGCGATCACCACCTCGCGCATCACGCCACCCGTCGTCGGCGTAGCTCCGCGAGCGCGCGCTCGACGGTGGTCGCGGTGATCGCTTCCTGCTCGAACGGCCACAGCGCGTACCCGGTGGCGGCCGGCGCGTGCGTCTGATCGTCCTCGTCCTTCTCCTGGTCGCCTTCCGGATCATCGTCGCCCGGCCGCTTCTCGAGCGACTCGAGCGCGCGCACGAGCACCGGCGCGACGGGTTGTGCCTGCGCGTCCGTGAGCACGGCGAAGCGCACCGCGTCGGTCGCGTCGGTCATCAGGCGGTTGAGCATCTCGATGCGCGCGCTCCGCTTGATCTTGCCCGACTGCGGGGCCGGGCTGAACACGTCGAGCTGCTCGGCCTGCATCGCCATGTACACGGTCTGGTAGTCGGTCTGCCGCTCGCCCTTGCCGTGCGGGTCGACGAAGATGGCCGCCTTGTCGTGGTCGGCCTCGACGCCGAACTCGTCGCGCAGCTTCTGCTTGAGCATCCGTGCGTGCGCGCGCGCCGTCGTCTGGCGCGTCTGCAGCTCGCCGACCGCGGTCCAGACGGGCACGTCGTTGATCACGAGCAGCTTGAGGATCACCGACGTGTTGAAGATGACCCCAGGATCGTGGCCGACGAGCAGCGAGAAGGCCGCGCCGCGCCGCACGTACGACTGGTACGACGCCAGGATCGACGACGTCACGTCGACGACGTCACGTGCGAGCAACCGCTCCGGCGCCATGTAGTTCCGCTTCGGATCCCAGCCGTAGAACACGGCGAGCTCGATCGGCACGTCGAGCGCGAGCACGCGGCGCTCGTACTCGCGCGGCGACATGGTCTTCTTCTTCGCCTCCCAGAACGAGGCGCCGACGAACGGCGAGCGCGTACCGAGCAGCTGCCGCCGCTCCCAGAGCCCGCTCGCCGCGAGGATCTTGCTCTTGTGCGCGCGGTACTTCGCGCTGTCCTTCGGCGTCGCGGTCCGCAGCTGCTTGTAGCGGACGATCGTGCGATCGCCGACGGCGACCGTCTTGGCCCCGCGCCCGCGCGCCTCGATATCCTCGTGGCGGTCGACCATGTCCTGGTCCTCGTCGCCCGTCGACCACGACCACGTGAAGCCCTGCACCGGCGAGCCGTCGTCCTTGCTCTGCTGGTGC
>CAZGOM010000221.1:0-8544 GCA_964527265.1 uncultured Phycisphaeraceae bacterium
CGAGATCAATGCCGTTGCGGTTGGTGATGTCGGCGGTTTTGAGGATGGCCTGGAGTGCGTAGTTGTGATAGGCCATGGTGCCTTCGGCCCAGAGGCCGTCGGAGCCGACATTGCGGCCAAGTTGCTCGATGACGCCGCGGTCCATGGTGAGGGTTTTGTGAAGCATTTTGGCGTCGCCTAAGGCGCAGGCGATGGCGACGAGGCCGGCGTTGTACCAGGTCTGATGGTTGTGGGGCTGGGTGAACCAGGAGAGGGATTTGGCGGTGCCCAGGAAGAATTGCTCTTCGACGTTCTTTTTGAGTTCGGGCGTCCAGGCGGGGGAGTTGTAAGTCAGATCGTAGGCGCGGGCCAGGGAGATGACGCCGACGGCTTCGTCGAGGGTCTGGACGTAGCGGCGGCCGCCGAGGGGAGCGAGCCAGCCGGTGCGGCCCCAGCGGTCAAGGCGTTCGGGGTAAGTGGGGTATTGATTGGCGAGGAAGGCGAGGATGCGGATGACGCCGAGGGCGTATTTATCATCGTTGGTGTAGAAATAGGCCCAGGCGAGGGATTCGGAGGCTTTTTCAAGTGCGTAGTGCTGGCGGCCGCGGTAGGCGGCGACGGTGCGTTCATCGGTGAAGATCTGGCCAGTCTTGGGGTCTTTGTGGGCTTTTGCGTTGATGGGGACGAGGTCGTTGCCGGTTTCAGGGTTGGCGTAGTAGAAGGTCCAGGAGCCAAAGCCATCGGGGAGTTCGGGCGGATCGGCGAGGATTTTGTCGCCAGTGGCTGCGGCAGCTTTCTTTTTGGCTTCAAAGTCGGGGGCGGAGCGAAGGGCTTTGGCCTCGTCGGGAGAGAGGGCGACGCGGGGGTGGGGGCCGAATTTGATCTGGTCGGCGGAGGGGACGGAGAAGGGGGCGGGGGCGGAGGCGGGCTGGATGACGGGAGTGGGCGTTTGGGTGGGGGATTGGGCGGAGCATGCCGCGCTGGAGAGGAGGGCGGCGGTGAGGGCCAGGAGAGTGGTGGGCTTGGTCATGGTGGGTTGGACTCGGATGGGTTGGGAGGGTTCCGTGAATTAGTTTGATGGTAATTGATGTTAGATGTCAGATGTAGGATGGGCGATGTAAAGAGGATTCGGCTGATGAACAGGGCAATCGCATGTAAGGGTTGATTAACCCCACGCGTCCGGGTTGCCGGGTTGTCGCGTTGCCGGGGGGCTTCGAAAACGTCACTACCACTCAAGGTGAATGCCATTTTGATACATGGACATATCTTGCGGCCACGCACGGAAACCCGGCAACTCGCCCACCCGATCAACCGGGCGCGTGGGCTTTCGTTACATGCGATTGCCCTGGGCGGATGAATGAGGCAGATGCAGGTGTCGGGTGATTTGTGATACATTTGGGGCGTTGGTTCCTTTGGTCTGGTCTGCTTGATTGAGGGCGGGTGGATGCGCGGCGGCGGCCGGGTCCATTCGAATATGCGGGAATTGATTTAAGGCGGCGATTGCATGCCCATTTTCGAAGATTATCGGTTGGATGATTTTTATGATGAATTGTTCAGCGCGCCGGGCGTGCCCCGGCGCGGCGCATCCGCGCTTATCGCGCGGCTTGGCGAACTGCCCCAGGCGGAGCTGAACCGGCGGCAGAAAGCCGCGGAAGTGTCGATGATGCAGGCGGGGGTCACGTTCACCGTTTATGGGAATAATCAGGGGACGGATCGGATCATTCCGTTTGACCTGATCCCACGCATCATCGAGTCGCACGACTGGGAAAAACTGGAAGCGGGATTGAAACAGCGAGTGATCGCACTGAATCTGTTTTTGATCGACATTTACGGGGACCAGAAGATCGTCAAGGATGGGATCATCCCGGCGCATGTGATTCATTCAGGCAAGAGTTTCAGGCCGCAGTGCGTGGGGTTAAGGCCGCCCAAGGATGTCTGGTGCCATATCAACGGGATCGACCTGGTGCGCGACAGCGACGGGACTTTCTACGTGCTGGAAGACAACATGCGCTGCCCGTCGGGCGTGTCGTACGTATTGGAGAACAGGCAGCTTTTGAAGCGGACGTTTCCGCTGGCGTTCACCGCTTCGCGTGTGAAGCCGGTGGATGACTACCCCAACAGGCTTCTTGAGATGCTGCAATACGTGGCGCCCAAGACCAGCCACATGCCGGTGTGCTGCCTGCTGACGCCGGGGGTGTTCAACTCGGCGTATTTCGAGCACGCATTTCTTGCGCGGCAAATGGGTGTGGAACTGGTGGAGGGGCGGGATCTGGTGGTGGCCGACGGATTTGTGCATATGCGCACGACCGGCGGGTTTGAGAAAGTAGACGTGATCTACCGCCGCATCGATGATGACTTTATCGATCCGCAGGCGTTTAATGCCGACTCGATGCTGGGGGTGCCGGGCATCATGGAGGTGTACCGCGCGGGACGCGTGGCGCTGGCCAATGCGCCGGGGACGGGTATTGCCGACGACAAGGTGGTGTATGCCTATGTGCCGGCGATCATCAAGTATTACCTGAAGCAGGACCCGATTCTGCCAAACGTGCCCACGTATGTGTGCTGGGACGACAAGCAGCGTGAACATGTGCTGGCGAATCTGGACAAGTTCGTGGTGAAAGCGGCCAACGAAGCCGGCGGCTACGGCATGCTGGTGGGAATGCACGCCAGCAAGGAAGAACGGGCGGAGTTTGCGCGAAGAATCCAGGCCAACCCGCGCAACTACATCGGGCAGCCGACGGTGTCGCTGTCGCGGTGCCCGGTGATTGTGGATGACAACTTTGAAGGTCGGCATGTGGACCTGCGTCCGTATGTGCTTTACGGTCAGGATGTGTACGTCCTGCCCGGCGGGCTCACGCGGGTGGCGCTCAAGAAGGGGTCCTTGGTGGTGAACAGCTCGCAGGGCGGAGGGAGCAAGGACACCTGGGTGCTGGAGGATGGGGACCCCAAGGCGAGACTGAATCAACTGCAGGCGCAGATGGGGCGCACCGCAGAAGGCACGAGAATTTAAACAGTAAAGCAGGGGAGCTGGAGCGCGGAGAAGAGTCGAAGGATAAGAAGCCGTTCCCTGTGAGCCTCCTCACCGAGGGAAATGGATAAAAGAAAGAAGAAGCGAGAAGAGATCATGCTGAGCCGAGTAGCCGATTCGATTTACTGGATGAGCCGTATGGTGGAGCGGGCCGAGAGCGTGGCGCGCTTTATCGATGTGAATACACACCTGATGCTGGATTTGCCTGCCGAGCAGGGAGAGCAATGGGAGCCGCTGGTGATCACCAGCGGGGATCATGAGACCTTTGTGGAGCGGTATGGAAAGGCGACACAGGAGACGGTGACGACATTTTTGACGTTTGACCGGACGAACCCGAATTCGATCCTGTCATGCCTGCGCACGGCGCGTGAAAATGCGCGCAGCGTGCGCGATGTGATCAGCTCGGAGATGTGGGAAAGCCTCAACCGGTTCTACATGCTTGTGAGGGATGCTTCGGAAGACCCGGCGCTCAGTGATTTGTATGGGTTTTACCAGCAGGTGAAGAACGCGAGCCATTTGTTTTGCGGATTGACGGACAACACGCTGAGCCACAACGAAGCATGGCAGTGGGCGCGGATGGGGCGGATGTTTGAGCGGGCGGATAAGACATCACGCATCCTGGACGTGAAGTATTACATCCTGCTGCCGCATGTGCATGATGTGGGAACGCCGTACGACAACATCCAGTGGGCGGCGCTGCTAAAGAGCGCCAGCGCGCTGGAGATGTACCGCAAGCGGTATCAACGGATCATGCCCGAGCGGGTGCTGACATTCCTGATCCTGGACCCGGATTTCCCACGCGCGATCCGGTATTGCCTCAATGAATCCAGCGATGCGATGCGGGACATTACCGGTTCGGGGCATGGTTCATTCGCCAATGCGGCCGAGCAGCAGCTTGGGCGGCTGCGGGCGGACCTGAACTATGCGCAGGCGTCGGACATTATCAAGGGCGGGGTGCATGAGTATCTGGATAGCTTCCAGCTCAAGCTCAACAACGTCGGCGGGGCCGTGGTCGATAATTTTTTCCTGGCCAAGCCTTATGAGACCCGCTGAAGCCGAATCAATGAGAGTGCGGAAAACAGGGGCTGTCCTCGATGATCGGTTCGAATCTGATCAGCATCCGCCCCGAGACGCCCACGAAGCCTGAAAGACGGTATCCTTTTGGCCCTGACATCTGGTTGGCAAATCATGCTTTTTGAGATCCGTCACACACTCAACTACCGGTACAGCAAGCCGGTGTTCATAGAGCCCCTGACTCTTCGGCTGGCGCCCCGGCAAGATGCGTTCCAGCGGGTGCTGGCTTTTGATGTGCACGTGGATCCGCAACCTGCGGGGCAGAGCGTGGTGGTGGACGTGGATGGGTTGAGCGCAATGCAGTTCTGGTTCAACGGGACGCATGACCGCCTGACATTGACAGTGAGTTCGCGCGTGGAAGTGAACCGGGAGAACCCTTTGAACTTCATATTGCCGCAGCAGGCGGTGTCTTTGCCGATGGTTTATGAAGAGCCGCTGGGCCGGGTTCTCAAGCCGTATTTGGATCTGACGGGGCCGGATGATGCGGCGGTGGCGGCGTTTGCACAGCGGATGATGGATGAAGCGGATCGTGACACGGTGGGTTTTTTGACGGGGCTTTGCCAGGAAATCCATGAGACGCATAAGACGATCGTGCGTGAAGAGGATGGGCCTTGGACACCCTCACGGACGCTGTTTGAAAAGCAGGGAGCTTGCCGGGATTTTACGGTGCTTTTCATGGATGTTTGCCGACGGGTGGGATTGGCCTCGCGGTTTGTGAGCGGGTATGTAGCGCGGCCAGCGCCAGATGGGCTGCGTTATCTGCACGCATGGGCGGAGGTGTACCTGCCCAACGCGGGGTGGCGCGGGTTTGATCCTTCAACGGGGCATCCCGTAGGGTCCGAACATGTGGCTGTGGCTGCCGCGGCCTATCCGGAGTTGGCGGCACCGACGAGCGGTTATTTCAGGGGGGATGGGGCGAGTTCAGCCTTGGTGTATGGGCTGGAGATTGCGGTGGAGGAGGCGGGGGGGAGATAAGTACAGGGTACAGAGTTGAAGAGTGGGAAGTGGGGGCGTGGGAACTATTGGTGACGGGCAAGATACAGCCAGGTTTCGGGGCGGACTATGTGTGCTGTCCGGATTGGGGGTTATTCCTTGCGGAAGCGTTCGCGCTGATATTCGCGGAGGGTGTTTAGGGCATCGGATTTAAGGGGTTCATCCAAGGGTGCTGCCTGGACCTTGGCGATGAAGTCGCCGATAGGGGTGGCGGGTGTGCGGCGGAGGCCCTTTTTGGAGAGCGAGCTTTCAGTTTTGGCAAGGCGGGCCTGAAGAGAGAGGACGCGCTGGGAGTACATCTTTGCCGCGGCATTGCGGGCGTGGATGTAGCGGAGGATGGATTTGCGGAAAAAGAGGCCCAGGGCGGCGAGGACGATGAGCATCCAGCTCCAGGTGGGCATGATGGCCAGAAGTGTGACGAGGCTGTCCCAGAGGATGGCGATCACGGCGCTGATGCCACCGAAGACGACGAAGCGAAGGATCATCTGGAAGTACGAGGCGAACCAATCGCTGGTGCGGGAGAACCATCCGGGCTCAGTAATGGTGGGGCGTGCGGTGCCGGGCGTGGCTTCGACGATGCTCCAGCCGGCGCCAGGGATGAAGGCTTCAACCCATGCATGCGCGTCGCGTTTGCGGGCGATCCAGTAGCCGTCGCCGAGCCCGGGCTCACGGACGGCGAGTCCTGTGATGTAACGGGTTTGTATGCCGCGGGTGCGGAGCATGAGTGCGGCGGCGGTGGCGAAGTATTCGCAATGTCCCGCCTTGATATCGTCCATGAATTCGACGATGGGGTCTTTCTTTGTTGTGAGTTCGAGGCCGATTTTATAGGTGAAGTTGTCCTGAAAGTAGGATTCGATCTTCTGGACCATGACGGTGGGATTTTTCTCGCTGCCGATGATTTTGTCGGCGTAGCGGTCGATATCGGCCTTGATTTCACTGGGGACGATCAGCTCATCGCGGACGCTGGGGCCATGTTCGCGCATGAGGCTTTTTTCGGGTTCGTAGTAGTCGTAACCGCCTTTCATGGCCTGGGATTCAGGCTGGATGGTCATGGCGAGGCTGCGCTTGATGCTTTTGCCGAACATGGCGATCTGGTTAGTGCCCATGGGGACCATGACGGTGCCGGCCATGCCCGACTCGGGGTAGACGGTGCCAGCGACTTCTTTTGAGCGTGAGGCGGTGAGGCGGAAGACATTGCGGCCGGAATGGATGTCGGAGGGCAGGATTTCCATGTCCTCCTTGAGGGCTTCCCAGGTTCCCTTTTCATATTTGGCGTGGGCGAGGCCGCGTAGATAGGTGGGTTCGCGATGGCTCCAGACGCGGGCGACGACTTCGCTTTGGCCCATGCGCATGGTTTCAGAATTCATGGAGCCAAGGGTGGTATTGCCGCGGGAACTGCCGACGAAGGAGCCGGGGGAGGTGGAATTGCCGATTTTATTGACGACCCATTGGCCGATTTCAGGAATTTTTTCGATCAGAAGAATCTGAAGGCCGACGGTGATGACGATGACCCAGAGGATGCTCCAGACCTGAGCGGCGGGGAAGGCGGGGCGCTTGGCGGCGGAGATGCGCGTGATGGAAAGACCGTTGCGCAACTCGAAAAAAACCAGCGGTACAAGGGCCAGGGAGAGGGGAATAAAGACAGGGTTGGAAGTGACGGCACCGGAAAGCGTGAAGGCGAAGATGGAGGACCCCAGCGCCATGAGAAGATTGCCGCCGTAGCGGTGGCAGAGGATCTGATAGAAGTTGATAGTGAGGAGATAAAAGCCCATGACGGGGAGGAGAGCGGTGAACTGGTGGCGGTGAGAACCGGAGGTGAAGCCGCCGCCGATGGAATCGGGATACCAGCGCCACCAGAGGGCAAACGGGATAGCGATAAGGAGGGAGATGGAAGTTCGGGGGACGTGCCTGAGCTCAAAGCCGGTCAGGATGTGAAGGCCGACCAGGAGGACAACAATGGCCGGCATGAACATGATCTTGGCGCTGGCGCCAAGGGAGATGGCGGCCATGATGACGACGACGCAGGCGGTGAGCTGGGTGTTCCAGCCGGGGTCGCTGACTGGGGGCTGCAGGTTGGTTGTGCGGGTGTTCATAGCGCGTCAATCCCGGTGAGGATCTGCTGGGGCGTGAGCCAGATGAAACGGTGGCCGGTGACATCATCAGCATCAGGTTCGGAATCACTGACGAGGATGACCTTGACCATGACACCGGAGGAGATGATGCGGTCGACAAGCTCGCGGCGGGGCTTATCCCATCGGAGGAGGACGACGATCATGGTGGAGGTGACATTGAGCTGGTCGTCGAGATCGCGGGCGAGGATTTCCAGGTGGTCGGTGTCTGCGGGCTCGACGACGGAAAGGACGTCTAAGACCTGATCCTGATAAGCCAGGGATCGGCCGGACTCAAATTCCAGGAGCTTGTCGCCGATGGCGAAGAGGTCCAGGACGTATTCCTCGCGGGAAAGCAGTTCAGTGATGGCGGCGATGAGTGAAAGCTCGGCTTCGAACGCGTCGAGTTCTTCGGTGGCGGGGACATAGGTATCGGCGATGAGGGCGACGCGGGTGAAATATTCCTCCTGGAACTGGCGGACGATGGGCATGCCGACCCGTGCCCAGCTTCTGGGGTGGATGTGGCGCACGCGGTCGCCGGTGGTGTATTCCCGGGTGCCGATGAATTCCATGGATTCGCCGACATTGCTGGAGAGGGCGACGCCGCCGGGCTGGTGGCGGGAGGAGGTGGGGAGATCGATGGATTTGATGGGCTTGAATTCTGGATGAACGAAGATGCGCATGGGGTCGAGCTTGAACTGGCGGGACTGCGAGAGGCCAAAAGGGAAGATGGAGATGACGGCGGGGCCGGGGAGGAGGTATGCGCCGCGCTTGGCGGCGCGGATGGTGTAGCGTTGGGCGTATTCCGCGCCGGGGGCGAGTTCTTCGATGAAGGCGGGGGATTCGGTGATCTGGATGCCCGGGGGCATGCGGTATTCGTAAGCGCCGACATCGGCTTCGGGATCGGGCCCGTTGTTGCGAAGGTTCATGACCATGGGGACGGGGGTATTGGCGGGAAAGCGGGCGGAGATCCAGCGTTTGACGCCGACCTTGGGTGTGCGGATGAGGGAAATGATCATCGCGGTGCCGATGAGGGAGAGGAAGAAGGAGAAGAGGTAGCGGCCGACTTCCGGCTCAGGGGAACTGCCGGCGATGATGGAACCGATGGCGCCGCCGATGATCCAGCGGCCGGCGAAGGTGAGGCGTTCGTTCCAGACGTTCATGATGAAGCTGAAGACGCCCCATTTGGAACCCTTTTTCTTTTCTTCGACTTTCTTAAACCGCAGGGAGACAAAGGGAAAGCGGGAAGAGAAGTGCGGCAAGAGGAGATCCTGCTCGTGCCGGAGGAACCAGTTGTTGGCTCCGCGGTACCAGGACATTTCCCTGAAGTTTTTGAAGAAGGCGCTCATTTTGGAACCTTGA
>CAZGOM010000222.1:0-8531 GCA_964527265.1 uncultured Phycisphaeraceae bacterium
TGGTCTCCACCGACCTCATGCCCCTGGGCTTCCACGGCGCGCACAACTACTACGGATGCTACGGCTCAATCACCCTCCGTGGTCTGGCCCATCTTTGCCAGGTCATCCCCGACTCCCACCCCTTCAAACACGTCCTCCGCGAACGCTGCATCCGCATGACCAACCAGGCCATCTCCCGCCAGCAGCCAGACGGCACCTTCGACACCCGCGACCGCTACTTTGTCGCCGAAGGCTGGTGGATGTGGGGCTTCTTCCCCATCGCCTTCCTCCTCGAACCTGACGACCTCGCCCGCCTCGACCGCGTCATCCAGCGCATGCTCCACTCCCCTGAAATCACTGAAAAACCAGACGGCCGCTACACCGCCTACACCGACGCCATCCGCTACTTCAAACGCCGCAAACAACTTCTCGCTGGCGAAAAATTCAGCCCCCTCGGCATGCTGTAAACACTACAGCCCCCCTGCGTGAAACCAAAACATCAAGTGATGGCTCTTGTCACTTGAGCTCTCTGCATGCTTAGCTTTCTCGTGTTCTCCTCAACACACCGCCCCACCCCCTCTCATCTCACTCACCGCCCGCGCCACATCGCCCTCGGCAATCTCCACCCCACGGCATCCCTCCAGGCACACCCTCACCCTCAGCCCAAGCCCAAGCGCATCCATCACCGTGAACCTAACGCAATAATCCGTCGCCAGCCCTGCAATCGTCACTTCCTTCACCTTATGCTCCTCCAACAGTGCCCGCTGTCCCGTCTCCCTCTTCCGTGCGTTGTCGAAAAAACCTGAGTAGCTGTCGATCCCCGGATCTGTCCCTTTCACGATGACCCGCTGGATGAGCCGCGTATTCAACCCCGGCGCAAACAGCGCCCCACCCGTCCCCTGCACGCAGTGGTCCGGCCACAAAATCTGCGGCACATCTCCCAGTCGAACCATCTCACCCACTTCCCGACCCGGGTAACAACTCGCAAACGAACCATGCCCCGCCGGGTGAAAGTCCTGTGTCGCCACCACCAATCCAAACTCACCCGACGCCATCAATACATTCCCCACTTCAATCACCTCGTCACCATTCCGCACCGGCAACGCCCCCCACGGCATGAAGTCATTCTGCATATCCACCAGAATCAAAGCCTTCATCACAAACCTCCTTTTGTATGCCCCCCTCAGTGGGAGAGCCAGGGCGAGAGTCGCCTACACAACCCCTCACCGCAACGACTTCAAACTTTCTTCCTCTGGCCACAACCCAGTACCCAGAACCCAAATCCTCAGAGCTCGAAGTGAAACCCCTCCCGCGTCCGCACGTCATACTTCGCCTTATCAAACTGATACAGCATCGCCGCCCGATGAGATACTCCGCTCTGCACCTCCCCCGTCGGGTTCAGGATGTTCATCGAGAGGAGTTTTTTTCGAAAGTTCCGCTTGTCCAGTTCGCGGTCCAGGATCGTTTCATACAACCCCTGAAGCTGCGTCAGCGTGAACTTCCCCGGCAATAGCTCAAACCCAATCGGCTGGTATCTCACTTTCGCCTTCAGCCGGTTGTAAGCCGCCGCCAGAATCTTCGCGTGGTCAAATGCCAGTTCCGGCAATTCACTCATGCTAAACCACAACGCGCTCCGCGCATCCGTCGCAGCCTTCACCGGCTGATCCACCATCTTCACCAGCGCGTAATACGCCACCGTGATCACCCGGTCCCGCGGGTCGCGCCCCACATCGCCGAAGGTATAGAGTTGTTCCAGAAACAGATTCTTCGCGCCCGTCTCTTCTTCCAGCTCCCGCAGTGCCGCCCTCTCCAGTGATTCATCCATATTCACAAACCCGCCCGGAAGTGCCCACTTCCCTTCAAAAGGAGCATTGTCCCGCTGAATGAGCAACACCCGCAGCTCATCCTCATCCAGTCCGAACACAACGCAATCCACCGTCACGCACGGCCTGGCATATTCATAGGTAAACGTCATTTCAGTTCTCCTTAAAAAATCTTTCTACGCTTGTTCCTTGTGCCTTCCCTTTTCCCTCACCACCCTCCGCTCCTCTTCCAACCCCGCACTCACACCCACCGCATACCTCTCCGCGTCCTTCAACTTCAAACATCCCGCAGGCAGCTTCCCGATCTCTCCCTTCACCACCCGCCGAATCTCCTCCAACCCCGGCGTGGCATAGACACACTCGCCCGCCCGGAAAACGGGCACCAGCATGTCTCGGCCCACCGCGCCCGCAGGCAGCGCAGTCCTCACGCCGGGGCTGGATACGTCCACCATTTCCATTCCCGCATCCTCTCCCTCTTCATAAATCACATCCCCCGCAAACTTCCCATCCACTTCATATCGCTTCACCCCAAGCACCCCCGGCAAGGTGCTCTTGCCCACCTCCTCCGAAATCTTCATGCACCCATTCCAAGTCTTCTCTCCCGGCCTCCTCATCGCACCCAGCTTGTACACCCCGCCCAAGGCCGCCTGCTCTCCCCCCGTCACCAGCGCCGTCCCCACACCCCAAACACTGATCCCCGCGCCGCGCTCCACCAATTCCTCAATCACATACTCATCCAGGTCATTAGACCCCACCACATACGCCTCCTTGAACCCCGCTTCATCCAACATCGTCCTCGCCTTCGCCGATAAACCCGCCAGATCTCCCGAGTCCACCCGCACGCCCGCCAGCTTGAATCCGCCCGCCGCCAGCTGCCGGCCTGTCCGGATCGCATTCTCCACTCCTCGCACCGTGTCGTATGTATCCACCAGGAAAGTGCAATTGTTCGGCAGCGCCTTGGCATACGCATCAAACGCCTCACCCTCCTCCTCAAAACTCATCACCCAGCTGTGCGCGTGTGTCCCCCGCACCGGGATTCCGTAAAACTTCCCCGCCAGCACATTCGATGTCGCCGCCACGCCCCCGATGTACGCCGCCCGCGACGCCGACATCCCTCCATCGATTCCCTGCGCCCTCCTCAAACCAAACTCCAGCACCGGCTGTCCCTTGGCCGCCAGGCACACCCGCGCCCCCTTCGTCGCGATCAACGTCTGAAAGTTCACCAGGTTCAACAGCGCCGTCTCGATAATCTGCCCTTGAATAATCGGCCCCGTCACCCGCACGATCGGCTCATGCGCAAACACCACCGTCCCCTCCGGCACCGCATCCACATCGCACGTGAACCGCATCCCTTTGAGGTACTCCAAAAACCCCGCCTCAAACAACGCCTTCCCGTCGTTCCCCTTCAACCCTGCCAGATAACCCGCATCCTCCTCCGTAAACCTCAGCCCCTTCAAATAATCCACCACCGACTCCAACCCCGCCGCCACCGTGAACCCCGCCCCAAATGCCGGCTTGCGAAAAAACAAATGAAACGCCGCCTCCTCTTCCGCCCGCCCCAGCTTCCAATACCCCGCCGCCATCGTCAGCTGATAAAGATCCGTCATCAGCGCCAAACCCGGCCTGTAAAGATCTGCTAAAGCTCGCATGACGTGCCTCCGGTTTATATGGTGTTATTTATACACTATCATAATTGTAAAATCAACACTAACCTGAAAAATTCCGCTCCCAAGCTTCCTTCCCCCACAATCCTGCAAAAACCAGCCCCGCCACTCCCACCACTGACACCCGCCATCCGATATCCTCTACACCCACAAAACCCCTCACACGGCCGCACAGCGCGCCCCGGGAAACCAACCACCATGCTCCTCGATCCTTCCATTCTCACCTTCGCCGCTGATGTCGCCGCCACTGAGCCCGCCGAAATCATTCCCGCGCTCTTCTCCTGGCCCAGCCTCATCGCCCTCATTACCCTCGCCACCCTTGAAATCGTGCTCGGGATCGATAACGTCATCTTCATCGCCATCCTCACCGGCAAGCTCCCCCCAGAAAAACGCGTCTACGCACAACGCCTCGGCATCGGCCTCGCCGTCGGCATGCGCATCCTCCTCCTTCTCATGATCTTCTGGCTCGTTAAACTCACCGCGCCCCTCATCTCCATCGATTCCCTCGACGTCCACATCTCCGGCAAAGACCTCATCATGCTCCTCGGCGGCCTCTTCCTCATCGGCAAAGCCACCTGGGAACTCCACCACAAGCTCGAAGCCGTCGACCACACCGACCCTTCAAACCCCTCCGTCGCCAAAGCTGTCGGCGCGTCCCTCGCCCTCGTCATCGTCCAGATCCTCCTCGTCGACATCGTCTTCTCCCTCGACTCGGTCATCACCGCAGTCGGCATGTCCAAACAGGTCGAAGTCATGATCGCCGCCGTCGTCATCGCCTCCGGCGTCATGATGTTCTTCGCCAAAGCCGTCAGCGACTTCGTCGAGAAACACCCCACCATGAAGGTCCTCGCACTCGCCTTCCTCATCCTCATCGGCACCATGCTTGTCGCCGACGGCTTCCACCAGCACATCCCCAAAGGCTACATCTACTTCGCCATGGCCTTCTCCCTCGGCGTCGAAATGTTCAACATGAAACTCAAAGCCCGCTCCGAATCCATCCGCCTCCGCAACAACTCCTTGCCCAACAATCCTTCCAAGGTCTGATCCCTCACCCCAAGTCTCCAGGGTCTCCCTGCCCCGCCAATCCTCTAACGTGCCCTCCCAGCACCCAACTCGCCTGCGCCAAGCGGTACACGCAAATGCAGTCGGCGATCATCACCAACGGCACACCCAGCACGACCACCACGCAAACCAATGGCATCTGCGCCACTTCGAACGCCAGCGATACCACACCCAGCACCACCAGTCCTGCCGTCACCCACACGACAAACCTCAATCCTCTCACAGTGTCTCGCCCAAGATCATGGATTTTTTTCTCCTCGCAGCGCGTTGTCAGGTAAATCACCACCTTCGCCGCCGATGCCAGGCATAAAAAGTACGCCAAACCCGAAAATACCCCCAACGCGATTCTCACCCCTTCGTACGCGGGTGGCACATTCATCTTCAGCACATCCGTCAGCAAAAACATGCATCCCATGGCAAACGCCCACGTCTGCCACCGCCACTCAAACGACCCCCCAGGCACAACATCCGGCTCCCGTGTGCACACATCCTTAAGCGTCTTCACCAATCCCAGCCCGGCCGCTATCTTCATGCACTCCATACCGTATAAAAATCCCCACCCGCGGTTGGACGCGGCCACCACGAACCACACCGGCAGCATCAGCAGCATCAACACGAAATTCACTGCTAAAGCAACCCCCAGCCAGCGGAGCGCCTTCCCCATACCCCTCACCCAATCCACATTGGCGAACCCCAGGTAATTCTGGCGAATGCCAAACTTCCGATGGCTCTCCTCGCATTGAACCCAGACCCATTCATCCTCGTCCACCCACATCCGGCACTTGGCGCAAGGCGTAGGACCGCCGTTCATCCTCCATAGCCGCTCATAGTCGACGTAAAACCACTTTCCAATCCGCCGCATCCTGCGCTCCCAATCCCGTACCCGGCCATTATCCGCCCAGCATACCCTCCCAAACATTTCATCACGCACTCACCTACCTTGCGTACCGCCATCCTCCCTCCCTCTTCCAGAACCCACTACCCAAGACCCACCATCCATCCTCGGCTATAATCTCCCCTTTCCCCAAAACCGCCAGAATCGGGAGCCGCAGCGCATGACCACGAACGTCGCCCAACCCCCCGCCGCCAGCAACTCTGCCAAATCCATCGCCCGCATTGAAGTCCACCCCAGGCAGGGCCACCCCGACCCGCACGCCGCCGGCCTATTGAAGGACGCTCAGGCCGCGTTCGCCGGCCTCTCTCACATCGCCGTCTCCCGCATCTTCCTCATCGAAAGCGCGCTCCCTGCCGCCGCCATCGACCGCATCTCCTCCGAACTCCTCACCGATCCCATCAACCAGTCCGCCATCCGCGGCTCATCCCCCTCCTCCGACCACAACGTCCTCATCGAAGTCCACTATCAACCCGGCGTCATGGACCCCGTCGCCCAGTCCACCCAGGACGCCATCTGCGAAATGCTCGCCATCGCCGCCGACCAGATCCAGGTCCGCACCGGCTTCCGCTACGACCTCCACTTCGCCGGCGCAGACTACGCCTCCCAGGCACGCCAGCACGCCAAGCCCTTCGCCCAGCGCTTTCTGGCAAACACCGTCATCCAGCACATCTACGAAAAGCCCTTCTCCCCCGACCACTTCGCCGTCGGCAGCGACTACCAGCTCAAAATCACCTCCGTCCCCTTCGTCGATCTTGATAACGACGGCCTCATGAAAATGTCCCGCGAGGCCCACCTCTTCCTCAGCCTCGACGAAATGCAGGCGATCCAGAACTATTACAAAGACCTCTCCAAAGCCGCCCCCGGCGGCAAGCGCGAACCCCGCGACATCGAACTCGAAACCCTCGCTCAAACCTGGTCCGAACACTGCGTCCACAAGACCTTAAAGGCCACCGTCCGCTACACCGAACCCACGCCCGGCATCTCCATCCCCACCGCAAACACCGCGGCCTCCCTCAAAGACCGCCCCGGCCACGAACTCAACCCCGACGGCTCGGTCACCATTCATAACCTCCTCAAATCCACCGTCGCCGCCGCCACCTTCAAGCTCATGAAGGACGAGCCCGCCATCAAAGAATGGTGCATCTCCGTCTTCAAGGACAACTCCGGCATCGTCAAATTCGACGATGAAGACGCCGTCTGCATCAAGGTCGAAACCCACAACCACCCCAGCGCCATCGAGCCCTACGGCGGCGCAGCCACCGGCATCGGCGGCTGCATCCGCGACGTCATGGGCACCGGCCTGGGCGCGCGCCCCATCGCCAATACCAACGTCTTCTGCGCCGCCTTCCCCGACACGTCAAACCTCCCCAAGGGCGTCATCCATCCCAAGCGCGTCCTCCAGCAGGTCGTCGCCGGCGTGCGCGACTACGGCAACCGCATGGGCATCCCCACCATCAACGGCGCAGTCGCCTTCCACCCTGATTACCTCGCCAATCCCCTGGTCTTCGCAGGCTGCATCGGCATCATCCCCCTCGATAAATGCTTCGGCGCTTCCAAGCCCGGCGACCGCATCATCGCCCTGGGCGGCCGCACCGGCCGTGACGGCATCCACGGCGCCACCTTCTCCTCCGCGGAGCTCACCAACACCCACGCCGATGAATTCGCCCACGCCGTCCAGATCGGCAACGCCATCACCCAGAAAAAGACCCTCGACGCCCTCCTCCAGGCCCGCGACCAGCACGACGGCCCCCTCTACTCCGGCATGACCGACTGCGGCGCAGGCGGCTTCTCCTCCGCCGTCGGCGAAATGGCCAAGGACATCGGCGCAAAGGTCGACCTCGAACGCGCCCCCCTCAAATACCAGGGCCTCTCCTACACCGAAGTCTGGATCTCCGAAGCCCAGGAACGCATGGTCCTCGCCGTCCCCGCCGATAAGCTCGAACGCTTCCTCAAAATCTGCGAAGCAAACGACGTCGAAGCCTGTGACCTCGGCCACTTCGGCCACAACGACTCCCACGGCAAGCCCGCCCTCTCCCTCTACTACAAGGGCACCCTCGTCGGCGAGCTGGACATGCACTTCCTCCACGAAGGCATCCCCACCCCCACCCGCACCGCCAAGTGGCAAAGCCCCCTCCCCCTCCCCGCAAACGCCCTGAATCTCCAGACCACCCACCCGCACATCAAGGCCGCCCCCGCCTCTTCCGTCGGCTCCTGCGGCAGCCGCGTCTCCATCCGCGAGATGCTCCTCTCCCTCTTCAAACACCCCAACATCGCCTCCAAGCACTGGATCATCCGCCAGTACGACCACGAAGTGCAGGGCGGCTCGGTCGTCAAGCCTCTCGTCGGCATCAAGCAGGACGGCCCCTCCGACGCCTCCGTCGTCCGCCCAAAGCTCACTTCCAACAAGGGCATCTCCGTCGGGTGCGGCCTGCAAACCGGCCTCTCTGAAAAAACCCTCCTGGGCGACAGCTATTGGATGACCCTCGCCGCCATTGATGAAGCCGTGCGCAACGTCGTCTGTGTCGGTGCAGACCCCAGCCGCATCGCCATCCTCGATAACTTCTGCTGGCCCCGCTGCGACAACCCCCACCAGTTCGGCTCCCTCGTCCGCGCCGCCCAGGCCTGCTACGACGGCGCACTCGCTTACAAAACCCCCTTCGTCTCCGGCAAGGACTCCCTCTCCAACCAGTTCACCACCGAAGACGGCAAGCTCATCACCATCCCCCAGACGCTCCTCATCACCGCCCTGGGCATCGTCCCCGACGTCATGAAGGCCCGCACCATGGACGCCAAGTCCGCCGGTAACCTCCTCATCATCGTCGGCATGACCGGCCAGGCCATGGGCGGCTCACACGCCTCCCAGTTCGTCGAGGCCGACGTCTTCAACCAGCACATCCCCAAGCTCGATCTCACCACCGGCCCGCGCAACGCCAAGGCCGTCGCCGCCCTTATCCAGGCCGGCTTGGTCGCCAGCGCCCACGACTGCTCCGACGGCGGCATGCTCGTCGCCGCCGCAGAAATGGCCTTCGCCGGCAACATCGGCCTCGACATCGACCTCGAACACATGCCCGCCATGTCCGCCCTCGACGACGCCGCCGCATGCTTCGC
>CAZGOM010000223.1:0-8461 GCA_964527265.1 uncultured Phycisphaeraceae bacterium
CGAACTGGCCGAGCAGATCGCCCAGACCAGCGTTGTCGATGCTGTAAGGAAGGTTGCCGACGTAAAGTTTCTTACCCATTTGCAATGCTCCAAAGAGACGATGTTCAGCCCTGTCAATACTTTCGGGACCGATTCGAAAGAGCCCGAAACGACGGGCGATTCAGCACTTTATCCTGCGGTTGGCGCGTACCCGTCTGGGCATGACGCATCGCAAAACACCGTGCTTAACTTAATCATGATAACCGATACCTGCCAACTCTGGCTACCCCCCTTCTCAAAAAATTCCGAAAATTCCTTCTAAATGGCCTTTTCATGAAAAAAATGGCCACTTACACACACTCCCCGTTTAAACACCCTTTGGGGAATCACGGTGGAAACACAGAAAACCTTTTCTCCCCGATGCAGACAACACCCGCCGGCGCAATCGCATTTGAATCCTTCGACGCCCTACTCACCCACCACACCTCAAACACAATCCCTCAATCCGTATTCCACCAGAACCGATTCGTCTTCTTCATCAAGACCGCCTTCGAATCACGCGTCACATGCCCATCCGCATAAAGCGAGTTCCATGCCCCAAAATGAATCGTCATCACCGTGTTGTTCCACCAGCCCAACGCCCATTTGTCTTCCGTCCAATACGTCGCGCTTGATGAGGTGAAAAACACCGGGTCCACCACCCGCGTCAGGTAATTCGCGTTGTTCACCACCTCTCCAGCCAAAAGTAATTCCGACGGCCTCCCCACCTGCCACACCCTCCGTGCATCCTGCGCGTGCTGCAGCACCCCATAGGCGTTGTTGGGAATAAACACAGGCGAATCCCCATCCGTTGACGGCCAACGCAAAAACCATCGTCCATACCCGTAGTTCGACGGATTGGGATCACCCGCCTGATATTTCCGCGTGTCGAATGGCGTCGCCGGGCACTCCAGGGCCTTGGGCGCTGCGCCGTAAGCATATTTCGTCACATTCCCCAGGTACGGCCCCATCAGTGTCAGCCACGTCGGCCAGCCGTCTTTTTGCAGATTCCCATGGTACGGGTACGCCTGCTTCCATTCCTCGTTGTACCCCGCCATCGCCATTCCCAGCGCGCGCTGGTTGGCCCCGCACTTCACCGCCAGCGCCATTCGCCGTCCATTCGCCAGCGACGGCGCCAGCATCGCCAATAAGACTCCCGTCACCATGATTACCACCAGTAGTTCCACCAGCGTAAAACCTCTAAATCCTCGTCTGCCTCTCATCTGCGCGCTCCATTCTTTTCGATTGTCGGCCCAATCAGCACCCGCTTTACCCGAGCCTCGTTTTTCCTTTGCGATTCCAGCATCGCCATCAACGCCCGCGCGAAATCCCTCGGCTCAAGCGCCAATCCCACAATGTCCCTCTCGAAACCCGCCAGCGTCGACGCCCCCCTGTTCATGTGAGACGCCACCGCCACATCCCGTCCCGCATATATCCCCGCACGCGACAACACCGTCAGCACACCCCTCGCCACCATGTCATCCGTCATCACCAATCCATCAATCCGCCCCCAGCCTCCTCGCTTGCTCAGCCTCCAGGCAATCTCTTTACCGATTGCCTCACCCGCCTGCTCCATCATCACCTCTCCACCCTTGAACCACGCACTGGGCCTCAACACTTTCAACACCCCCTCAAACCCCTCGCTCGGCACACGCGCGCTTCCATCCCTTAAGACCTCCATCCCAGGCCAATGCGCTATCACCAACAGCTTCTCCGCACCCCGCGCCCGCAACAACTCCACGCCTTGCCTCGCCATTCCCATCAAATTCGCCCCCACCCGCCATCCCCGGCCAGGCCACGAGTCCACGTGCACAAATGCCGTCTCAGCTGACAGCTGGTCCTCCAAAGCTTGGCTTCCGGTCACCCGCAGCGCTCCATACACCGCCTTCTCTCGGGTCAATTCCCTCAGCGGCTTCATTTTCGCACTCGCCGGCCATCTGCTTGTGAATCCCGCAAACACCTCCGCCTCCAGCCCTCGCGCCTTCGCCTCCACCCGCACCGCCTCGCCAAGCAGCCGGTAAAACGGCGACACGCCCGGCTCGTCAGGGTCGATCCCCATCAATATCGGCACCAGCGTCCCCTCACGCCGCGTGGGCGTATAGATTCCCGACCCATGCCGCTTCACCAACACCCCCTCCGCCTCTGCCGCCTTCAACGCTGTATCCAGTGTCGATCGGCTCACCTTCAACACCACGCAAAGCACATTCACCGTCGGCAGCCGTTCTCCGGGGCCCAATTCCCGCGCCATCTCCGAAAGCCGTAAATACGCCCCGTACGCACGCCTCCCAGGTATTAATTGGTGCATCAACGCCATGCCGAACCTCAAATCGATCAACAGCAGGAACTCAATAAAACAACCGCAAAAATATCCAGCTTGTCATGACAATCCCGACAAAGTGTTCTGATGTCAATCCAAACTCAAAATGACCAACCAAATCTCACTCTTCCATATTCAACATCATCCGGTTATTAATCCGATTCCCCATCCCATCCTCCATCACCGGCCGCAGCCTATCTACCACCAGCCGGTTGTTGCTCAAATACCACGTCTCCGGGTCCACAGGATCCTTAAACGGCCCCATCAACTGCCGCCCCACCAGCCGACCCGTCACCGCCTCATACGACAAAAGCTCATACATAAACCCCGAAAAATTCCCCCCGCTCTCGCGCCCCCCCGTTTCCATCCCAAAAATCACCGTCGGCGCTTTCCCACCTTTGGGCATCAAAATCGGCCCAAGCTCCGCATCCGCTTTCATCGCCGCCAGCGCCTTCTCCTTCACCGCCTCCATCTTCTCCTCCGGCGTGCTCGATACATGCCCCATCGCCTTGCCCGAAATCCTCACCACACGCTCCCCGGCCACCCCGGCTCGCAAAGTGAAATCCAATTCCACCTTCCCCTCCGCATTCACCTTCCCTTCCGTAAACAACGTCTTCACATACACACTCCCCACCGCCGCTTTGTTCCCCTGGCCCGCCACGATGCTGAACACAGGCAATATCGCGCCCTGCCCAGCCTCTGGCTGTTCCACCACACGCATCGCCTGTACCATTCCACCCCAACTCAACCCACCGCCCACCACCCGCACGCCCGCCCATGAACGCACCGCAAAGTCCTCCGCCGTCTTCCATTGCACCTTCCCGCTCTTGTCCATCGCCACCATCGATCCCTTCACCCACGCCACCCAACCCTGGCCCATCGCCTGCGCACGCAACGGATCCTTCACATCATCCGGCCGGATGCTCGCCCGCCCCATCACCTGTCCCGTCGCCGGGTCAAACACCGCCAGCGTCGATAAATTCTCTCTCAGCAGCACCGTTCCCGATGAAGCCGAGAAAAAAGCCGTCGTCGCCAGCGGCGAAATCGCCGTCCGCTTCACCACAGACCCCGGCTTCATCTGCCGCGTCATCACCTCTCCCCCAGACATGTACACCAGGTAACCATCCCCCGTCATCCCCGCCCACGCAAACCCGCCCGACGTCTCAATGTTCGGCACCCGTGGCTCACCCGTCAATGGGTCCAGCACCGCGATCACACCCGTCTGTTCCTCAGACTTGAAACGACCCATCACACCCTTGATCGCCACCGCGTCTGGAGACACCGAAAGCGACTCCACCTGGTCCATCGCCAACAGCATCTTCCACGCAACCTCACCCGTCGAACGGTCAACCGCGCACACCCGCCCATTGTTGTCGGCAATCACCACCACCGAATCATTCACACCGATAAACTCCGTCCGCGCAATGCTCCGGATCGCCTCATCACGATTCATCATCCGGCCATTGAACGCCACCATCGGCATGCGCGGGTTAAGCAACTGCTCCATCGCCCGCTGCTCAGGGTTCATCAGGTCCAGCCGCGTCTGGTCGTTCCCCGCCGATTCCAGCACCTGGTTGATTTCAAGCCCCGGCCCAGGCGTCAGCTTCAACTTCTCATCCACGCCGAAAAACGCCAGCCGCCGCACATCGGGCATCCACAGGCACAGCCGGTCATTGTCCTGAAACGCCAGCCGCACCGCACCCCCCAGGTTTTGCACGTTCTTGGTGTCCCCGCGCACCATCGTCACCGGGTCCAGCACCACCACGTTCGACCGCTCCATCGCCACGATGTACTTGCTCGAAACCGCATCCCGCTCCAGAGATTCAATCGGCATCGGCAGTGTCAGCCCCACAAACTGAGCCGGCTGCCTCATGTCCTTGATCGCCGCCGCTTCCTGCGCGCCGCTTCCCTTGGCCTGAAGCTGCTTGATCCACTCCTCCGGCGTCACCTTCGCGTCATACCGGTACACCGACATCCCCGGGTATTCCCGCTGCGCCCGTCGCAGCCAACCCAGCGCTCGTGTCTGCTGATTGAGCTTCAGATTCACCTCCACCAGCCGCCCCAGGATCAATTCCAGATCCTCAGGTTTCTTCGCCGAAAGATATCCCCGCGCCAATAGCCGCGATGCCCCCAGAGGGTCATTGGCCATCCGCCCCGCCCCCGCAAGGTAAAACGCACGCGCCGTCGTCTGCGCAAACGGAAAACGCTCCGCAATCCGCTGGCATGCCTCCGCATCGGGCATCCCCGAAAGCGTCTGCGCATCCAACAGGCTCTTCGCCTGCGCGTCAAATGACGCATAGATTTCAATCCCGTTTTCCTGGATCAGCTTCGCCAGCACCGACCTCGCCCACAACTCCGCACGCTGCGTAATCGGCCCGCGTATCACCGCCTGCGACGCCAGGCTCGCGTCTCCCAGCACCATCTGAACCTGCCCCACCGCCTCCTCCACCTGCCCCGTCTGCCGCAGGTAGTCGATCAATGACAACCGGTACTCCACCTCCTGCCGCGGCGTCTGCACCACCTTCGCCAGCGTGTCCAGCACCGCCTTGCGCAACGGCAGGCTCGCGTTCTCCTTCGGCCCCGCAAACGAAATCAAAAACTCCACCAGCACCTGGGACCTCGGGTCCGCCACATTCACATCCGCGTCCGCCGCACGCGCATTCTTAAGCTCCTGCCCCGCCCTCGTCACAAGCTCCAGCCCCTCACCCGCAATCTGTGCATCCTGCTTTTTAAGCCCCAGGTACGCCAGCGACATCCCCGTCCTCGGATCCTCCGGACGCTTCTTGGAACGCTCCCGGATCCGCGCCAGCGCCGCATCCCAGGCCATGAAGTAACGCACCGTTTCACGGTCATACAGCATCGCGTCCTGGCCCGAAAACACCAGGTTTCCCGACCCGGCCATCGGCCGCGTCTCTAACTGCTTTCCCGTCTCCAAGTCGTAGCAGAGAAGCCTGTCGAGCACAGGCAGCAGCACGGCGTCCTCAATCACCCGTGCAGGCCAAGGCATCGCATTCGGACGCACCTCCGGCACCACCACTGTCCAGATCCGCTTGAACGTCGCTCCGTCAACCAATTGCAGCGTCTTGGACGACAACAGAAAATTCTCCCCCACCTGCGCCATCGAATCAGCATCGTTGGTCTTGATCACATTCCCAGGCTCCACCGTCTTACCGCTCGCCGGGTCGTACAACGCAAGCTGATCCGCACCCGGGAATTTGACCACCAGCCCCGCAGGCACACGCATCGACTCGTACTCCGGGATCGGCTGGTCCCCACCCTGCGACGTCCCAAATACAATCGGCGCATTCATGCTCGCCACACCTGCCCCGCTCGCAGCCGCAGACGCCGGCACTGTCAACCAGCGGATTCCCCCCGTCCGCAAATCCAGCTTCACCAGCGAACCGCTCACGTCCGCCACGATCAGATCTCCACCCTCCACCATAAGATCAGCCGTCTCCGGCTTACGCGACACCGACACCCGACTGCTCGCCAGCACGTAACGCGTCCAGATCACCGCGCCCGTATCCACGTTGAATGCGCCAAGGTACAGCTCGCTCTGCCCCGCACCCATGTCCATCCGCCCGCCCCCAGGCTTGCAGAACGCCACATACGCCACATTCCCCACCACCACCGGCGTCCCCGAAAGCATCGTCTGCCCCAGCTTCGCATCCCCGCGCGGCACGTCATAACGCCATAACTGTTTCCCCGTCATCGCATCCAGGCATACAAGCCCGCTCTGCAATCGCCCCACCACCCACGGGTCCAGCAAAGACGGCGAATAACCTACCACCGCCAGCACCTTGTCACCGCACACCGTCACGCCACGCGCCTCCGGCGCACGAACGTTCTCCCGCCCCTGCCCCATCATCTGCGTCACGTCGTTGATCGCCCCCTGCACCGCCGTGTGCGACCACACCTGCCGCCCAGACAACTGGTCTAGCGCAATCACCTTCAGCCCCGTGTTCAGAATCACCATCCCGTCGTGCACCGTCGGCTTCACCGCAAAAGGCAGTTTGAACTCCTTGATCGCAAACCCCTGCAGCGCTAGCTGGGTCAACTGCCCTTCATCCAGATAGGTTGACCGCAGCGAAAAATCCCACAGCGGAACCTCCAGATTCAGCTTCCTCAACTCTGCCAGCGTCGGCAGCGCCCCCTGATTCACCCCCTCGCCACCGCTGTGCGAGCCGCTTGATGCCGCGACTGCCACCGGGATATTCTTCCAACCCGCACCCGTCATTAAAACGTCGGTCGGCTCCGCTCCCGCCTCAAAATCCTTGGCCTCTTGGAGCACCTTCGCAAGTCCTGGCTTATCACCCGTCAACCGCGCCAGCGCGATCCGCAGCTTCAGCAGCCGCTCAGCCTGTCCTTTCGCATCCGGATGGCCCTCCGCCTGCGCTATCAGTCCCTGCGCCTGTTCAAACTTCGCACTGGCGATCATCCCCGCCGCCAGGTCCAGCGATGCCGTCAACGACGACTTGGTCAGCCAGTACCGCTCCATCACCACCCGCAGCTTTTCCGCATCCCCCCCAGCCGCCCTCGCCTCCGCCAATAGCTTTGCCGCCAACGGCTCCGCCTCACTCCGGTACGCGCTCAAAAGCTGCGGCTCACCCCGCAACGTCTCCTGCACCTGCACCCGGATATCCGCATACCGCCCCGGACCCGTCCCAATCAATCGCCCCTCATGCTCCTTGCTCAGCTTCATCAGCAGTCCCACCGCCTCCACATACCGCTTCTGCGCAATCAATCCCCGCGCCCGGTCGAAAGTCTCCGTCGCCGCCGGCGAGTCATCCACATAAATCCCCCCCGTGCCCGGCGCGCCATGCGCCTCAAGCCCATCTTCCCAAACCCCAATATCCGCAAAAACCCCCGGCATCGCTCCAGTCACCTGAAGCGCCAAAACCAATGCAAAACCTAACTTCGTTGAACGTTTCATCCCGGAATCCTAGGTTGGTCCAGTAACGTGATCTTCACGGTACCAGATAAGACGAATAAATCACCCACACAGTTCAAACACACAACACAAAAACCTACAGAGTCCCATCTTGTTTAAAAATCCGCTTCTTCTATCCATGCAAAACCACCCCATTCTCCTCCCTCAGAAGGTGTTTAAAAAGCCCTACTGCCACCGGCGTCTGCGCCAGTGTGTCGTTGGAGGGACCAATCCGCGCCTTCCTTGGCCGACTTTGCCCCTTCCTTCCCGGCTTTTTAAACACCTCTTAAAGAAAAACTCCCCTGAATCCGCCTCAAAACCCCATTTTCTCACCGCACCAAAAACCCGAAAAAACATCTCCATCCCGCTCCTCCCGTAAAAACCCTTAAAACAAGCACCCAAACCCCTCTCCCGCACACCCGTCGCCGCATGCAACCCCAACCCACATATTGTACCCGAACCATCCCGATACGTCAAGAAATACTACAATAATTGTATAATTTGTTAATAACTACACAAGTCAATCCCACCCAACCGCTTACACCAGCCCGCCCTTTAATTTCTTACTTATCCCTTATCCCTTATCACTTATACCTTTCCTCAAACCCCCCTCTCAAACTGCTGCTGCACCCACGTCCACGCCGCCACCGTCCTCGGAAATCCCACCGTGTTCATCGCCAGCAGCACCGCCTGTTCGATCTCCTCCTTCGTCGCTCCCGCCAGCATCGCCTTCCTCACATGGCTACGCACCGCCGACTCCAGCCCAGCCCCGATGGATATCCCGATCTTCACCAGTTCCAGCGTCTTCTCATCCAGCGGCCCATAACCCTTCACCGCCTCCTGCACGCTCTCATGCGCAGCCCCAAGCTCCGGATACTTCTCAATAAAAGCCTTAAACGCCCCCGGCAATTTCTGCCCCTCACCCTTGCCCGCCAAATTGCTCGTCACTTCGCTCATCGCCATCTCCCTCTGCTTAGAACCCAGAACCCAAGACCCATCTTCACAGATTGTGATGCGTCCGATGCGCCGCCGGTCCCGTCACCGTCCCATCCAACTGATACCGGTTATCACACGACAGCCTCAATAAATCCCCCGACACATTCGGCATCGCCTTGTGAATCGTGTGCGAATGAAACATCAACACATCCCCCGCCGTGAAATCACCCGTGTGCCAGTCCAGCCCGCCCAAAGACTCC
>CAZGOM010000224.1:0-8356 GCA_964527265.1 uncultured Phycisphaeraceae bacterium
GGGGTGTCGAATGAGCCGTGCGGGGTGTGGACGCGACCGAGGCGGGCGTTGGATTGGGAGGATTTAGCGATGAGGTCGTAGTGGATGGGGTGCATGAAGATGGGTATTGGGTCTTGGGTTTTGGGTATTGGGGAAGAGTGGAGCAGTTATAGGCGGGTGGGTTTTTTGTTTTGGAGTTCGGTGGCGCGTTTGAGGGAGCGTTTTTCGGGTTCGGTGAGGGAGTGGAGACCGTGCTGGCGGACTTTGTCGAGGATGCGGTCGACTTCGACTTCAAGTGCGGCGAGGTCTTTGGCTTCTTGTTCGCGCTTTTTCTGGCGGCGGCGGGTGAGAAAGCGTGCAAACCAGCCTTGCTTACCGGAAGGGACCTGGCTTTTTTCCTTGACGAAGGTGACCCAGAGATATCCGGCGAGGCCGCCGCCGGCGGAGGCAGCGAGGGCGACGTAGGTGTTTAAGCCCACAAGCGTGGTGATGACCATGAACGCGATGAGGAACCAGAGGAAGGTTTTGAGGGAAAAGGGTGCGTTTGAGAAGGGGAGTGTGCCCTGGAGATTATCAAAGCGGAAAGTGGTGGCGACAATAAGGCCCATGACGGGGGCGCTTGCGCCGTAGAGAAGGGTGTTGTTGGGAACGGGGTTGAAGATGAAGACAAAGAGGGTGGCGGCAATGCCGCCGGCGAACGCGAAGAGGACATAGCAGAGATAGAGCTTGCGCCAGCCCCAGACCATTTCCAGCAGGCGGCCTACAAAATAGAGGGTGAACATGCTCAGGAGGAGATTGAGCGGCTGGTTTTCGACAATGAAATAGGTGAACAGACGCCAGTATTGGTGCTGCTCAAGGACGTAGGGCTTGAAAAAGAGGAAGTAAGACCCGGGGCCGGCGCGGATGGTGGGGGAATCAAAGACGCAGAGGATGAAAAAGATGACGTGGATGACGATGAGCCAGATGGTGGGAGACATGCCCTGCATGCGGAAATGCTGGCGCGGCGGGTTGCCGTCGTCATCGACGCGTTCGTAATGTCTGTCTGCGAAGCCCATGCCGTGTCCTGCGTGGTGTGGGGCGGAATGCAAGATTGTACGACGGCGGGGGGTGATGAGATCGGTCGTGCGTGGCTTTTTGGTTTTTTAAGCGTCAGCGGTGGAAGGTGTTGTAGAAGAGAAGTGTGGCGATGGTTTTGGCATCGCGGATTTCGCCGGTTTTGACCCAGTTGAGGGCGGTCTTGAGAGGGATGGTTTCAGGGACGATGTGTTCGCCGGTCTCCAAGCGCTGGGGGATTTTGGCGAGGCCGGTGGCCAGATAGCAGAACATGGCTTCGGTGCAGATGCCGGGGCTGGTGAAGAAGGTGGTCATTCGGGTGATTTTGTCGGCTTTGTAGCCGGCTTCTTCTTCAAGCTCACGCGGGGCGCAGAGGTCGGGTGGCTCCGGGGGCTCAATGGTGCCGGCGGGAAGTTCCCAGAGGGTCTGGCCGACGGAGAGGCGCTCGTTTTTGATCATGACGATGTGGTCGGCATCCAGAACGGGGAGGACGACGACCGCGCCAGGATGGACGATGACCTCTTTGTGATATTCCTGGCCGGAGGGGTGTTTGACGGGGACGTCGACGACGTCGAAGCGTTTGCCGTGGAAAAGGGATTTTTGGTTTGGGAAGGTGAAGTTGCTGTGCTGCATTTGGGTGCTGGGTATTGGGTATTGGGTTCTGGGAAGAGTGAAGACTTGCTTATGCGGACGAAAGCATGGCATGCATTCAGACAGGATGGATGCCGTGGGCGGCGAGGAGTGATTTTAACTTGTTGATGGGGAGGCCGGTGACGGTGTCGTGGTCGCCTTCGATGGTGATGGGCCAGCCGTCGGCGACGCGTTCGGAGAGGTTGTAGCCGCCGGCTTTGCCCTGCCATTTGCCGGTGTCGAGGTAAGTTTGAAGGCGTGCAGGGCCGATGGAGCCGACGTGGACGGTTGCGATGTCGGCGAGGCAGGATTCCGGGCCGCGGGGGGTGAGGATCCAGCAGGCGGTGACGACATGGTGGGTTTTGTTTTCGAAGGACTGGATCATTTCGCGTGCGCGGGATTCAGAGTCAGGAGTGCCGATAAGGCGTCCGGCGTCATCGACGCAGATGGTGTCGGCGGCGAGGATGGTGGGGTTTGGCGGGAGTTTTGGGGAAGCGGCCAGGGCGTGGGCTTTTTGGCGGGCCAGGAGGAGGGCGAGCTTTTTGGCGCCTTCAAGGCCGGTGGCGTTGGGGTCGGGCTCGAGGGGATCACAGAAGGGGGATTCGAGCTGGATGAAGTCGTAGCCTGCGTTTTTCAGAAGGTAAGCGCGGCGGGGGGATTTGCTGGCGAGGATGAGCATGTTGAAGAAAGGTTTGGGGTCTGATCAGAGGGATGATTAAGTGGAATGGTTGGCTTTGGTGTTGGCGCGGGCAAGACATCGCGGCTTCGGCCCGCCCCGAAAAGTGTGTCCCCCGGATTGGGTTATTTGAGGTATTCGGCGGCGTCGGGGGCAAAGTAGGTGAGGATCATGTCGGCGCCGGCGCGGCGGATGCCGGTGAGGGTTTCGAGGACGAGTTTTTTCTCGTCGATCCAGCCGGACTGGGCGGCGGCTTTGATCATGAGGTATTCGCCGGAGACCTGGTAGGCGGCCACGGGCAGCGTGGTGGCCTGGCGGACACGGTAGATGATGTCGAGATATGCCCCCGCGGGCTTGACCATGACCATGTCCGCGCCCTCGGCTTCATCAAGGGCGGTTTCGCGGAGGGCTTCGCGGGCGTTGGCGTAGTCCATCTGATAGGTTTTTTTGTCGCCGAAGCGGGGGGCGGAGTCGAGCGCGTTGCGGAATGGGCCGTAGAAGGCGGAGGCGTATTTGGCGGTGTAGGAGAGGATGCCGACGTTTTGGAAGTTTTCGGAGTCGAGCGCGGCGCGGATGGCGCCGACGCGGCCGTCCATCATGTCGGAGGGGGAGACGAAGGTGGCGCCGGCGCGGGCGTGGGAGAGGGCTTGTTTGCAGAGGACTTGGATGGTTTGGTCGTTGAGAACGTAGCCATTTTCGCCCACGAGGCCGTCGTGGCCGTCGGAAGAGTAGGGGTCGAGTGCGACGTCGGTGAAGACGGCGAGGTCGGGGAGGTCTTTTTTAAGGAGTTTGATGGCCTGGGGTACGAGGCCTTTGTCGTTGTAGGATTCTTCGGCAAGGTGGGTTTTAAGGGCGTTATCAATGGCGGGGAAGAGGACGATGGCGTGCACGCCGAGTTTGTAAGCGCGTTTGACTTCCTTGCGGAGGCCATCGAGGGAGAGGCGGTTTTGGCCGGGCATCGCCTGGATGGGGATGTCTTTTTTGCCGGCGTGAATGAAGAGGGGGTAAATGAAGCGGTCGGGCGTAAGGTCGGTTTCACGCGAGAGGGCGCGGATGGCGGAGGAGATGCGATTACGGCGGGGGCGGATAGGGAGGTTCATTCATGGATTTTAGTGGTTGGAAGGGCAAAGTCCAAAGTGTGGAGACTTATGAGCTGGACGTGGGGTTTAGGGGTTTATTTTCGCATGGAAATAGATATGGAGCGATAAGTATGGCTATAGACGAGACTGAGACTCAACTTGCGGCAAAAGGCCGCTTTATCTAAATTACGCGTGACTGTCTTCGTTGGTGCCCATTTTCAGGCAGGTTCCCCCCAAAGCGGAGTAGGTAAAAAATGTCGAATTCTGCGTCTCAGAATACCTCCAGCGGTGCTGGCAACGTGCAATCCACACTTCAGGAGCATCGGCATTTCCCGCCGTCTGCTGAATTTTCCAAGCGCGCGAACGTCAAGTCGATGGCCCAGTACGAGAAGATGTACAAGGAATCGATTGAAAACCCCGAAAAATTCTGGGGCGAAGCCGCGGGCGAATTGCACTGGTTTAAGAAGTGGGACAAGGTTGTCGAGTGGAATCTGCCCGATGTGAAGTGGTTCGTGGGCGGGAAGACGAACATTTCTTACAACTGTCTGGACCGCCAGATTGCGGCGGGCCTGGGCGATAAGGTCGCCATTCTGTGGGAAGGCGAACCGATGCCCGGCGGGAAGCCGGAAGTGCGGAAGATCACGTACAAGGAACTGCACAAGGAAGTGTGCCAGTTCGCCAATGTGCTTAAAGGCCTAGGCGTGAAGAAAGGGGACATCGTCACGCTTTATCTGCCGATGATTCCTGAGCTTGCGGTGGCGATGCTGGCCTGCGCGCGCATCGGCGCGCCGCACTCGATTATTTTCGGTGGTTTTTCCGCGGCGGCTATTCGTGACCGTGTGGAAGACGCCAAGAGCAAGGTGATCGTCACGTCCGACGGCGGCTGGCGGCGTGGCAAGGAAGTGCAGCTTAAGTTTGCGGTGGATCAAGCCGTGAACCAGCAGGAAGAGAAGCTGCAGCACCTGGTGGACCACGTTGTGGTGGTCAAGCGCACGGGCGGCAAGGTGGAGATGGACGCCAAGCGCGACCACTGGTACCACGAACTGATGGCGAAGGCTTCGCCGGAATGCCCCGCTGAACCGATGGACGCGGAAGACCTGCTGTTTGTGCTTTACACCTCCGGCTCGACCGGGAAGCCCAAGGGCATCATGCACACCACCGGCGGGTACATGGTCTACACCTACCTGACCAACAAATACACCTTTGACATGCACGGCAATGACCAGCCGGGCTTTGAAAACGACGTCCACTGGTGCACCGCGGACATCGGCTGGGTGACCGGGCACAGCTATGTCGTGTACGGCGTGCTGCCGAACAAGACCACCTCCCTGATGTATGAAGGCGCACCCGACGCACCCGAGAAGAACCGCTTCTGGGACATCATCGAGCGTCACAAGGTGACCATCTTCTACACCGCGCCCACGGCCATCCGTGCGTTCATGAAGTGGGGCTCTGAACACGTCACCAAGCACAATCTTTCCAGCATTCGCCTGCTGGGTTCGGTGGGTGAGCCGATCAACCCTGAAGCCTGGATGTGGTATCACGAATACATCGGCGGGAAGAAAACCCCGATCGTGGACACCTGGTGGCAGACGGAGACCGGCGGGCACATGATCACCCCGATGCCCGGCGCGACGTCAACCATTCCTGGTTCGGCGACACGGCCGTTCTTTGGGATTGATGTTGCGATCGTGGACAAGAATGGCAAGGAAGTGCCTGATAATCAGGGCGGCTTCCTGGTGATTCGCAAGCCGTGGCCGTCGATGCTGCGCGGGATCATCGGGGATCGCGAGCGGTTTGTGAAGACCTACTTTGGCGAAATCCCCGGCGTGTACTTTGCGGGCGACGGCGCACGCAAGGACCTGGAAGGCAACTTCTGGATCATGGGCCGCGTGGATGACGTGATCAACGTTTCCGGGCACCGCCTGGGGACGATGGAAGTGGAATCGGCGCTGGTGTCTCACCCGGCGATCGCGGAAGCGGCTGTGGTGGGCATGCCGCACGAGATCAAGGGGACGGGCATCGCGGCGTTTGTGACACTGCGGACGGGTTTCAAGGCGGACGATACGCTGAAGGAATCCATCGGTAAGCATGTGACCAAGGAAATCGGCGCGATTGCGCGGCCGGACCAGATCCGTTTCAGCGATGGGTTGCCCAAGACGCGCTCGGGCAAGATCATGCGGCGGTTGCTGCGCGAGCTGGCTTCGGGCAATGAGATCAAGGGCGATATGACGTCGCTGGAAGATTTCCAGAGCCTGGCGAAGCTGCGCGATTCAGAGGATTAAGAGCATTTAAGCTTTAAGATTTTCGACGCGGGTGACATGGTTTGTGTCACCCGCGTTTTTATTAGGGGGTGACGGCAGCGGGAATGAGAGAGCGATTGAGGGGAGCGGATTCAGAAGTGTTGCCTGACGGGTTTTGACGTGGGGGTGAACCGGTTTACACTGCTGTCGGTTCCAATCATTGCGACATCCCTTTATTGAGACATCGGAGCGTACCATGGCACGCAGATATTCGGTCATTCTGGGCAATCTGGGCAATACGAAAGACCGTTTTTGCGGAGGGTACAAAGAGAACCCGGACACGGTGACGATGCTGGCGCGGGCGGCAAAGATTCCGCATGTGGAGGGGATCGAACTGGTGGGGACGTGGGATATCCGGCCGGACAATGTGCCGGTGATGAAGAAGGCGCTGAGCGATAACGGCAAGACGTGCGTTTCGATCATTCCGGATTTGTTTGCCGATAAGACGTGGGGGCGCGGGAGCTACAGCAGCAATGACCCGGCGGTGCGGCAAAAGGCGCTGGATTACTCACGGAAGATGTGCGATATCGCCAAGGAGATGGGGTGCCCGCTTTTGAATATCTGGCCGGGGCAGGATGGGTATGACTATCTGCTGAATACGGATTATGACTCGGCGCGGAGCTGGTTTTGCGAGGCGGTAACGAAGTTGGCAACTGAGTACCCGGATCTGCGGTTTGCACTGGAGTACAAGCCCAAGGAGCCGCGCTGCCGGAGCTACATCGCGACGATGGCGGACACGCTGCTGATGTGCCTGGATACGGGTTGCAACAATGTGGGTGTGTGCATCGACACGGGGCATGCGTACGTGGCGCAGGAATCGGTGGGGGAGGCGATTGTGCTGGCCAAGCGGGCCAAGGGGGGTTACCCGGACACGGCGGGCCGGCTGTTCCACATGCATTTCAACGACAACCATGGGCAGTGGGATGACGACATGATCGTGGGGACGGTGCACAGCACGACGTATATCGAGACGCTGTATTGGCTGGACAAGATGGGATACAAGGGATGGCTGTCGATGGATCAGTATCCCTATCGCGAGGACGCGGCGGGTGCGATCGGGGAGAGCATTCAGTGGCTGCGGCAGTTTGATGAGATCGTGCAGAAGGGGCGGGCGGAGATCGACGGGCTGATTGCCAAGGGAGATGCGGTGGAGACATCGCGGTTTTTGCGACGGAGTCTGTTTGGCGGGAGGTGAGGGAGAGGGATTTTCAATACGAAGGCATGAAGACGCGAAGGTAAGAGGGGGGAATGAGCGACTTGTGAATATTATACGCAAGTTGTTTTATTTTGCGTTACCATTGACTTGATTATATGTTATTTGTACAATATGTGGATTGGGACTGCGGGCTGGAATATTCTGGAGTTTTGAGTGTTTGGGGCTTTGTTTTGTGGGTTTTTTGGGTTTCGGGGCAAGTGAGGGGAAATGGGGGTGTTGGTTTTGTGCTTGTTTTTAAGGGAGAAATGAAGTGATTGGGCTGGGGCTGGAGTGATGGGGTATCATGGCGGGTTTTCTCAGGGGTTCTTTAACGAGGAGTTTTGGCATGGCGAAGGCGAGCAGCAAAGTGTTAGTGGGTGTGATCATGGGGAGCAAGTCGGACTGGGAGACGATGCAGCATGCGCATGAGGCGCTGGAGAAACTGGGCGTGGCGCATGAATGCAAGATCGTTTCGGCGCATCGGACGCCGGACTTGATGGTGGAATATGCCAAGAGCGCGGAGGGGCGGGGGATTGAAGTGATTATCGCGGGCGCGGGTGGTGCGGCGCATTTGCCGGGGATGGTGGCGGCGAATACGACGTTGCCCGTGCTGGGGGTGCCGGTGGAGAGCGCGGTCTTAAAAGGGCAGGATTCGCTGCTTTCGATTGTGCAGATGCCGGGGGGGATTCCGGTGGGGACGCTGGCGATTGGGAAAGCGGGCGCGACGAATGCGGGATTGCTGGCTGGCGCGATATTGGCGAACAAGTACCCGGCGGTGAAGGCGAAACTGAAGGCGCACCGTAAGGAGATCACGGAGAAAGTGCTGGCGGATAAGCTGCCGGTGTGAGGGCGAGTCCCGAGTCCCGGGTCCCCGGTCTCGAGTCCTGAGTCCTGAGTCTCGGGTTCTGAGTCTCGGGTCCTATCGCAGAGGAAGAGACGTTTTAAGAGGGAGTTTTAAGGATGGTGTTTGCGTGGTTTGTGGATTGACTGGGATGATGGTGGTTTAGAGTGGAACAGTTGGGGTAAGGGCGCTAAGAGCACCCTTGCTCCCAGCCCTCTCGCTACACACGGTAGAGGGAGAGGGGATCAAGAGAGAAGAGAAGGAAATTATGAGCAAGCTGGATACGAATGTGATTTTGCCGGGTGGGACGCTGGGTGTGCTGGGGTCTGGGCAGCTTGGGCGGATGTTTGCGATTGCTGCGCGGAAGATGGGTTATCGGGTGCATACATTTTCGCCGGACGACGATACGCCGACGGGGCAGGTGGCGGATGTGGAAGTGAAGGGTGACTACAACGACCTGGACGCGGTGAGGAAGTTTGCCGCGGGTGTGGATGTGATCACGTTTGAATTTGAGAACGTGGCGTTTGAGGCGACGAAGGCGGCGGCGGAAGTGGTGCCGGTGAGGCCGGGCGGGAGCGTGCTGCACACGACGCAGCATCG
>CAZGOM010000225.1:0-8291 GCA_964527265.1 uncultured Phycisphaeraceae bacterium
AAAAATCCCCCGCTCATGATTCCTTGACTTTCCCGCCCGTTATCGGACAATGACTCATGTTCACAAGGAGGTGAACTTTGACCACCATGGATGGAAGGTCAGTGCGTTCGACGCCCCCCACTCAGCTCTCCCGCGAGCAGATCATGCAAGCCACCATGGCCTGCCTGACTCAGGACGGCTACGACGCCACGACCATTCGCAGAATCGCAGCCCGGCTCAATTGCGCAGTCGGCTCGATCTATCGTTACTACACCGACAAGCACGAACTTCTCTCCGTCGTCACGCAACAGGCCCTCGCGCCCGTCGTGATTGCGCTGGAAGCGGGCGAGTCATTCCACCACAGTCTGGCCCACTATCACCGGATCGTCTCGCAACACCCCGAGACCTACCGCCTGATGTTCTGGCTGGCCTGCCACGACCCACAAAGCCCCGTCGCCACCGGCCCGCATGAACCCGCCAACGCGGTCCCCATGGGCCACCTTGATACTTCGCGCGTTCCGCTGGTGGTGAACCGCATCATCAAGGGCTGGGCCAAACAGCTCGATAGCTTTGATGACGCCAGCTATGTCTGGGCCGTGCTGCATGGCATGGTGCTTCTGGGCGGCACGGTGAAAGATGTGTACGACATCATTGCGCCGCGCCTGGCTGAATCCATCACCAGCAAGTTCGGCGAACCCGAGCCTGCCCCGATGCAACCGACGCAATATCCGGACGCAGCCGTGATGCCCGAAATCGTGGTACCCGCGGTAGCCATCCCCGCGCCCCGCGCGCTGGCACCCGTGCAGCCCATCGCAACGGCTTTTGTCGCGACGGCGCCCACACCAACGCCTGACGATGTAACACTGCTTTAATCAGGCTTCGCAAGATTCGAAAATACAAAGAGGGGGTCCGTATGCGGACCCCCTCTTTTCTTTTGGCTGATGCCTGACGTGATCTCACCCCTCAATCAATTCCCGCGCTTCTTTCACCGAAAACTTGTTCTCATAAATCGCTTTGCCCACGATGGCCCCCTGAATCTTCATCGTCTTCAGCCGCTTTAAATGATCCAGCGAGCCCACACCGCCGGACGCCACCACGGGGACGTCGGTGGACTCGGCCATCTGCTGGGTGGCTTCGTAGTTGGGGCCTTTGAATGTGCCGTCGACGGCGATGTCCGTATAGACGATGGCCGCCAGCGGCCAGCCATTGACGTCGCGTGCGATGTCAAAAGCCGTGCGATCCATCACTTTTTCCCAGCCCCGCGTGGCGACCTTGCCAGACTTGGCGTCCAACCCCAACACGATCTTGTGCTTATACGCGGCGATCTTCATGAGCCCTTCAAACCAGGCCCAGTTTTCCAGGGCAGCAGTCCCGAGGATGACCCGATCCACGCCCGCGGATAAAAGCTGGTCAATGCGCTCATTGGTCCGTACTCCGCCCCCCACTTCCACCTTCAACTTCGTCTCTTCACAAACCCGCTTGATGATCGGCAAATGCGCCAGATTTCCATCGCGCGCGCCATCCAGATCCACCAGATGCATCCAGGTGCAACCGGCTTCCTGAAACGCCTTGGCCTGATTGACCGCATCGACGCGGTAAATCGTTTCCTGCGCATAATCCCCCTGATGCAGGCGGACCACCTGGCCATTGCGAAGATCGATCGAAGGGAACAGATACATCAGCGACTCCTGATTCAGGGTGAACAACGACCTTCATTTCCGGGGGCAAAAGAATAGCACAAGTGAGACATTTCTGGTCTGCTCTGACCAGACCCTAGACCCCAGACCCTAGACCCTCCCCATCCCTGCTAAACTATCCCCCTCAAAATTCCCAGCCAAAGGAGCGCCACCATGTCCACCACCACCCCAAAGAAAAAACTCACCGTCGGCATCATCGGCGGCGGCATGTTCTTCGATGACATCATCGGCCAGACCTTCAAAGACTTCATGCGCGGCGGCATCGCCCCCGGTCTCTCCTCCATCGGCATGTCCCACTTTGGCCATCAGGTGGGCGGCATTGAAGTCGAAGTCGTCGCCGTCGGCACCCACTCCGCCAAGTCCGGCACCGCCGGCAAAATCGTCGAGTGGTTCAAGAAGGAATTCCCCAACTCCCCCGTCACCGCCCATTACGGCGACACGGTGTGGAAAGACATCATCAAGCTCTACAAGCCCGATGTCCTCTTTGTCGCCACCCCCGACCACCTCCACGCCCAGCCCATCCTGGACGCCCTGGACGCCGGCATCGACGTCATCACTGAAAAACCTCTCTGCCTCACCACCGCTGAAACCGACGCCATCTTGAAGAAGGCCCAGGAAAAGGGCCTCATCGTGGCCGTCGACATGCACAAGCGCTACGACCCCTTTGTGCGTGAAATGATGCTCAATGCGCATCGCAAGTATGGACAGATCAACCGCGTGCGCGCCGTGCTTGAAGAGCCCCTGGAAGTCGCTTCCGAAATCTTCGCCTGGGCCGAGCACTCCAACCCCTTCGCTTATGTCGGCTGCCACTGGCTCGACGTCGTTCACCACTACCTGAAGGTGACCCCCGTCGCCGTCTACGCGACGGGCCAGAAAAACCTGCTGGCCAACTGGGACGTTCACCATGCCGAGCTCGCCAAGCGCAAGGGCAAGTCTGCCGACATGTTCAAGCGCCACCACAAGATCAACACCTGGGACAGCCTTGATGTGGCTGTCACCTACCAAGACGGCATGCGCGGAGATTACTCCAACAACTGGATCAACCCCGCTGAATTCGAAGGCGCCGTGAACCAGGAAATCGAAGTCTACGGCATCTACGGCCGCGGCTTTGTCGATCAGCAGGACCGGGGCTTTCGCGAAACCGTCTCCGGCGACGGCACCCGCACACGCAACCCCACGTTCGGCGGCCGCATCAAGCACCACGGCGGCAACCTGGAAGTCTTCGGCTACGGCAAGGCATCCATCGTCTCCGGCATGCTCGCCATCATCCGCCGCCGCGTGTTTGGCGAATCGCTCGCCACGCTGGATGAAACCTACCCCACCGCCGCCAGCCAGCGCGACTGCGTCCGCATCATCGAAGCGGCCGGCATTGTGGCCCAGAAGAACTACGACGCCTTCCTGGCCAACAAGGGCTGCCCGGTCTCCGCGCGCCTGCACAGCAACGGCATTGAGATCATCGAACCCAAGTAACGGAAAGTTACAAGGGAAAAGGAATAAGGGATAAGTTAAGAATGTGCAGACCGGGTGCCCGCAAATGGCTCCTCTGCTTTAGTTATCCCATGCACCTTTCCCCCTAATCCGTCTTTCTCGCCAACCTCACCCCCTCCGATACCGGATACCCCTTGCTGTCCAAACTCCGGAAATCCGGCTTGCCTTTCTGCTCCAGCACAAACTGCTTTAAAAACTCCAGCGTTTCCTGCGCCACCAGGCGCACCTGCCTGGCGTTATCCGGCCCGGCGCCCGCCCAGCGTTGACCCGGTCCGGCAATGCCTCCGAAATTATGCTGCGCCCCGTCGATCCAAAGCAGATAGCGGTCTCCTGTGGGTGAATTATCAAACGCCTCTTTGCGCCAGAGCCCCTTCTGCTTGTCCATCCCCGGCATCGGCGACCCGTCGTTATCCCCCGTGATCATCAGCACCGGCTTCTTGATCTTGTCGAAGCAATCCGCACGCACTGCCGCGCCTGTGCCCGGCGGGCTGATCGCCACATACGCACGCGGCCTGCTGTCGGGCATTTCCACCGTCTTGAGGCCCGCCTTTAATTCCATCCCCGCCAGCAGCATCGTCGTGTGCGCACCATAAGAATGCCCCACCACGGCCAGCCTGGCCGTATCCACCTTTCCTTTCAGCGCGGGAACCTGCTCGCTGATCCACCCCAGCTTGTCGATCACATGCGTGACATCCTCCGTCCGCTGGCGCCATTGCGAGGTGACGTGTTTACTGGAGACAAGCTCGCCCGCGCTCCTGTATTGCTCGCGCTCCGACGCAGGCATCAAGGTAAGGGAATCCCCAAACGTCGGGCGAATGACCACAAAGCCGTTGCCCGCCCAGAAGTCGGCCAGCGGCTGATATCCGTCTTTTGATCCCAGCGCCCCATGGCAGAAAACGATCACCCCAAACGGCCCGGGCCCCACCGGATAGGTCACCCGGACCGGCACATCGCGCTCACCGCCACCAGGCTTCACGATAAGCTCGGTCACTTCCTGCACCTTAAATGCCATCGCAGGCGTCATTGAGGCGGAAGTCGAAGCCCCCATCACCACCGCATTGCCATCGCTGCCTGGCACGGCGCTTCCCAGCACCTGCACGGCTGCGCCATCGCCGGCCAAAGCTATTCCGCATACACCGACCATCAACGACGCCATCCCGGTCCGCCATGCCGCGCTTTTTCCAATCTTTTTATTTCGCATCTCATTTCGCATCGTGGGCTCCTTTCCTCTCTCACCAGGAACATCCCCGATAGGGATAACCGCCAACGAACGGGTTTCATTGCATTAGAAATCACGGTTGTAACCCCAGTCAAGCAAAATCCTTGCACGAATTTCACGTCTGTAACCCCACCAAAACCCAAATTCCGCCCGACCCGCACGGCAGTGTCACCCTGAGCGCTCGTGTAGGACGTCTTCCTATACCCCCTTTGCCTCTTGCGTCATATCGTCAATATCAGAGGTCGACAGAAACCGCCTCATTTTCCCTTCTTCATCAAAAGGAAACCGGCCAAGTGAATTCACACAGAGAACCAACGCCCACCTTTTCAAAAAACGGGAGCCTCCTATGTTTCCTCCCCCACACAACCAACACCCGCGTCGCCCCCGCCTTCACGCCCATGCCCATGCCCATAACCGCCATCACGACGATGACTTCCTCCCCACACGGCGCGAAAGAATCCTTCTGGCCCTCGCGCTGGCTATGAGCTTCGCTGCGCTCCTTCTCCTCTCCGGCTGCTCCAGCCAGGACAAGGAAGACAGTTCGACTCATCTTGCCGGCCGGCCCATCCCCGTCGTTACAACATCCGCGGCCGCAGACCCCTCCCCGAACGAAATACCCCGTGTCCGTCTGGGTGCCCTACCCTGCCCCGGCCTTTTTACCCTTTATAACCTGGCCAACCCTGACAAGCTCGGCGTCGCCCGCTATGACTCCATGCCGCGCTTTCTGGATGATGCAGATGAAGCCGGGCACGGCATTATTTACACGCGCCGTGCAGGCTTCCTGGATCTGGCGCACCTGCGGGAATCGATGGATTGGTGCTGGTATGCCGCGCACAACGTGAAGCCCGCGCTACGCGCAGGCAAGACAACGCTCAAGATCGCCGGCTATGACGACAGCACGTTCCACCTGAAGTTCACTTATCCCTCTAACTGGGAAACCCTTCCGGCTGAAGAGAAAGACGCCATCATCACGGAGCTCTCCATCCGTATCGCTCAACGCGTCGCCTTTAATGCCATGACCTGGCATGAAATCACCACATGGTTCGGCTACCGCACCACGGTGATCGTCCCCGAACAGCAATCCTCCTTCACCTACGAAGACACGATTTCTCACCTGGTTGGAATTCAGGCGGGGGCGAATGCGCTGCGCAACCCCGCAGGTTCATGGGACCATAGCGCGACGCAGAGCCTTTCACGTGAATTGCAGAATCTGCAGGTGGTTTCACGAGCGCAGGCTGCGCAAGCCGTGCAGCAGGTCAAAGGGTCTTGGTGGAAGAACGGCCAATGCACCCGCCGCAACCTCGACATGGGTGGCCACAACGGTGTCTTCCATCCCTGGATTGTGCGGAACTTCACGGGCGGTGATGCGCATCCCGCCACCTTCCGCCTCCCCACCTTCTCCAACGTCCACGGCTATGACTTCACCGGCTTCTTCTCCATGACCATTGAGCCTGAAGCCTTCACCCCCGACCGTGTTCTCCAGGCGTCACCTGACTCACCCCACCTGATCAATCCCGACACACACTTTCCCCTCTTGATTTCCGTCATCCATGACGAGATGAAGCAGAAGTTCGGCCCCAACTTTGATCGTCCGTATGACGACACCCCGGCCCCCAGGCCCACTCTGGTGGCTGCAGGCGAATAACCTCATCTGCATGAAAACGAAAAGAGGTCCGAAGCGAATGCTCTGGACCTCTTTGATTTACTGCTACAGGTTTACGAGCCCTACTGATTCACATTGTCCAGCGGTCCCGTCGACACCCCCAGCACAGATGCCGAAGGGGAAGGGGATTTGCGCGCCGAGGAGTTCCTCAGCCAGCACTGGCTCTTGAAGCAGTCGTTAATGATGTTCACCGCTTCGTCCACATCGTCGGTGATGTAGAAAAGGTCCATGTCCTGCGGGTTGATCATCTTGTTGTCGGCGATCATGGCTTCCTTCACCCAGGCCATGAGGCCATCCCAAAACTTATGCCCGATAAGCACCACGGGAAATGGGTCCACTTTGTGCGTTTGAATGAGGGTGATGGCTTCAAAAAACTCATCCATGGTGCCAAAGCCGCCGGGGAAACAGACAAACCCCTTGGCGTACTTCACAAACATCACCTTGCGCACAAAGAAGTATTTGAACATCAGTTCGTGCGTTTGATATGGGTTGGGCTTCTGCTCCATGGGGAGCTTGATGTTCAGCCCGATGGACTTGCCGCCCGCGTCGTATGCGCCCTTGTTTCCGGCCTCCATGATGCCCGGCCCGCCGCCGGTGATGATGGCGAAATCCTGCTTCGCCAGCTTATAGGCCAGGCGCTCGGCGGCTTTGTAATAAGGATCATCCGGCCGTGTGCGGGCCGAGCCGAAAATCGAAACCGCGGGCCCGGTTTCGGCCAGCGTTTCATTGCCCTCCACAAACTCCGATATAACCCGGAACATCCGCCAGCTTTCAGTGCTGAAACGGCCCAGTGCTGCTTCGCTGTTTTCCATGGAACCTCTCTTGGGTCAGTGCGTAAACACCTGCAAAGGAACCGGTGCTCACGCCCTCCACGCTCTTAAAAGCCTGAACCAGCCACTAACCATTAGCGACAGGTCACTCTCACTTCGTTCTTACTTCGTCGCTTCCGCCTTCACTGCGCCATCCTTCTTCAAGCTGTCGGCATACACCTGCGTCTTCAAAATCAGCAGTGCCGCAACAAGCTGCGGATCCAGACCCTTGGTGACCAGATCCGAAACCTTCGGCCGTTCCGCCACGGTGCCGTCCGGGCCGGGCTGCGTGGAAGGCAGCGTCGCCGGGTCTGTTGAAGCATCCACGATGTCCGCGTCCTGGCGCAGTTCAAATGCCTTGGTCGCCTGCTCCGGCGTCACTGAGACTTTCAGGTCCGGGTCGACGCCCCACGTACGGGATTCAGGCTTGCGGTGGATGATCCGCCCCTTGGGGAGCATGTAATACTGCGTGGTGAGCTTCAGCATCCATTTTTCGCCGTCGAAGGGCATCACGTCCTGCACCGAACCCTTGCCGTAGCTGCGCGATCCCACGATCAGCGCCCGGTGATAGTCCTGCAGGGCGCCCGAAACGATTTCCGAGGCCGAGGCCGACCCTTCATTCACCAGCACCACCACGGGGAAGTACTGATAGGTCTTCTGGGCCTGCGCCTTGAATTCCTGCGTCTTGACCCCATCGTTTCCAACGGTGGAAACAATCGGCCCCGCCGGGATGAATCGATTGGAGATTTCAAAGGCGGAGTTAAGCAGCCCGCCCGGGTTCCCGCGCAGATCGAAAATCAGGCCATTGATCGGCCCTGAAGCCTGCATGGAATCCACGGCAAGATCAATATCCCGCGCGGAAGACCCGATGAACTGGCTCAGCCGAATATACGCAATCCGGTTCTCCGGATCGATCCAGTAATTCCAACCGCCCTTGGACTTGGGCCTCCGCTCCCACCCGCGCACTGATTCCAGCGGAATCTCATCGCGCAGTAGCTTGAACACCAGCGGTTCCGCTGACCCCTTGCGGTCAATGGTCAGCACCACTTCCGTTCCCTTTTTGCCGGTGATGCGCCGCACCACTTCATCCAAAGACCACCCCAGTGTTTCCTGTCCATCCACCTTGGCGATCACGTCGCCCGCCTTGATCCCCGCCTTCAGCGCGGGCGAATCCTCAAGGGGCGTCACCACCAGCACACGGTCATCCTTCTTGGAGATCAGAATGCCCACGCCGTAGAACTTGCCCTTGAGCGTGCGGTCGAACATGTCCTTCTCGCGCGGCCAGATCACGCTGGAAAATTCATCCAGGTTCTGCAATCCCCCCTCGGTCATCTCATACACCATCACCTGCTCAGGCAATTGCACGGTGTTCCGGTTGGCTTTTAAGAGGTCTTCCACCATGCCGTACGCCTGCGACCGGGTAAGGTCCGGGCCGG